>CAZGGE010000077.1:6959-13805 GCA_964524285.1 uncultured Pirellulales bacterium | reverse complement strand
CCGTAAAGCCCCTGGGTACCGGGAAGTACCACCATTATAAACATCTGGCCGTAACGTTCGGGCTTTTCACTTAAAACGCCCGTCGCACTCCTGCCTGCTATACCTATTCCTATCGACGAACCTATCCCCGCCATCAGGGCCGCAAGTCCCGCACCCAAAAGCGCCAACGCCATACCGTATCCCATCATTAAACCTCTCTTTCTTACAAAAACTCTAATCAGTCCTTACTGAGATGAATATGCTTGTACTCCTTTGAAAGTGGGACAAAAGCGCGTCCACCTCCCGTAAAAAACTTCGGAAAAAATTCCGCATACTGAAGCCGCAATGTATGAACAAATGCACCCAGCGCACTCAATGCCACGTTGAGTGCATGACCGCCGACCAGTATCAAAATCATCAACACAATCCCCAGACCGTACGGCAAATCCAGCGCAATCCTCGCGATAACGTTTATCGCCATCGCCAGACCCGCCGTCACCATTCCCAGCGCCATCAGCCTCAGATAACTCAGAACGTCTCCGACGTAAAACACCGTGCTGAACAGATTGTACGCACCTATTCCCAGCCGGCTCCCCCAGCCGCCATGCCGCTCACTGAAAAGAAAAATAATTGCCGCCGGAAACAACGCCGTCAAACCTGCGTATCCACCAATGCTCGAAGGCAGCATCCCCGATTTGCTCGCTCCGTAAATCACAATAGAATTAAGCATTACCAGCCAGGTCAAACGGTCGCATAACGCACTGGTATAATCCTTCTGACGCAGACTGTGAAAAAACGCGATTACAAGACCCGCCATAATCTGGATGTATCCGCACGCAATTGCCAAATAGAAAAACATCATCGGGTCCTCGAGCGGGTCAAACAGCATCATCTTTTGACGCGCTGCATTAAGCCACCCTATGTCCAGTTGCTGAACCGCATCTCCAAACCACCCCCCTGTGACGGCACCGGCACCAATCGTGAAAACACCGCAGATTCCGAGCATCCACAAAAGCTTCTTGTCCCCCTGCATTTTCTTTATGAAAAACGCCATTAACAATACCATCGCAATGCCGTAACCTGCATCCGTCAGGCATAAAGCAAAAAAAACTGCAAAAAAAGGAGCCAGAAATACCGTCGGGTCGACATCGAAATATTTCGGCATACCATAAAGCCTCGTAACCACCTCGAAAGGCTTCACCACCTCTTTATTTTCGATATCAACCGGTATTTCCTCTTCCTGACCCTTTTCAGTCCGGTTCAGGCTCGATGCTTCAAAATGACCGACTACGTCTTCAAGCCGGCCGTAATCTTTCTCTCTCGTCCAACCCTCCAGCACCACCGTCGAATCCGTCCACGGCGAATCCCCCTGAGCCTTTTCACGCCTCAACAGATTGTCATAATAATCGTACAAAATCCGCAGTTTACTCAGCTCGCCGGCGAGACTGCCCGCAAGACGCTGTTGCTTTGTCAGCTCCTGCTGAACTTCACTCAGTCCCCGCTTATTTTCCTCTGTTAATTCCTTTATCGTCCCCGACATCCCCTCGAAGCTCACTGACTCGAAATCCGCCGAACGCAGCATTTTTTGCAATTCAACCGCCTGTTCGTTGAGACAAACTATCAAACATGCCGTTTTCCTATCAACAGTCCCAACCTCCTCAACGGCCCAGCCCGATTCTCCCGCCGCTTCCTCAATATCGCTCAGTTTCTGCTCAGCTATCAACCCCGTAAAACAACACGCCGACTCCATTCGACTCAATTCATCAACCGGCGTCTCAAGGTCCATCCACGGCCGGAGCTTTTCAATAACACCTGAAAGCCTTTCTTCTTCCGCCCTCGAATCCTCAATTTTATCCGCTGCCCTTTCTGCTTGCTCTACCAGCGAAAATCCCTGAGATTCCTTAACGACCTCCATATATCTTGCTTCGTTAATCACCTCACGCGGTGCGAGTACCTTGCCCAATCCCCCTTCTTTACGCTCATAATCACCTAAAAAAGAAATCGACTTCTCAAGCCGTTTCAACCTGTCCTCGATATCTTTTGCAGGACTCACTCCACATTGCAATTCAGGCCAGTCCTTGCAAACCATACCCTGCTCAGCATCAAGTATCTGACATATTCCCTCCTCCTGAAGAGCTTCCAGCAAATCAGCAGCTTCGCTTCCATGGCTCAACACCACGAACTTTACCATCTTACAAACAGCCATGTCTATTTCCGTATATGCTTCAGGATTTTATCTACAGCTTTACCTATCTTGCCACTTGCAGGCTTACGCAGTTTGTCAAGTTCCTGTCTGCTTTTGTTTCTAAGCTCCGTTACCTCTTTTTCAGCTTCTTCTCGACCCTCCTCAATGGCAGACTCACGCGATTTCTTTCTTTTTTGCTCCGCCTCTTCCCAGCACTTCTCCAGCTCAAGATGATGCTCCTGCCGTTTACGACCAGCCTCTTTCTTTGCATCCTCTATCACGGTTTTCGCTTTGCTTTCTGCTTCTTTAATCTTCTTTATAAGTTCCATAACTTACCGCCGCCTGAATATCACACAGAAATTCCACAATTTATAATAATATCGCCAAAACAGCAACGATTACGCCCGATTTTTTTGCACAAAATCTGAATGCAACACCAGAACCACCGCATCCAAAACGGCTTGTGCCTCTTCAACCCCTCGACCGGCAGCTTTTAATCACGCCTCAGCGTCCCACGCAGCCGAAACTGCTTTCGCTATCTCTTTATGCAGCGCTCTGTCCAGCACGTCAGGAAGCAGACTTTCCGCAGGCGAAAGACTCGCTATCCTCTCCGCTGCCGCCACCTTCATACTCAGTGTAATATCCTTTGCCCGGGCGTCAAGTGCGCCACGAAATATACCCGGATAAGCCTGAGCATTGTTAATATCCCTGCCGTCCGCCGCCACCGCCGCACCCGCAGCCAGCGCATCTTCCTTACTTATCTCACCGACCGGATTGGAAAGCGGCAATGCTATCGCTCCGTCCGCCATACCGCTTATCATCTCCCTATTCACCATGTTCGGCCGCGATACGCCTATGAAAATGTCCTTGCCTTTGAGACCGTCTGCCAAATTTCCTTTCTCCATGTCCTTATTCGTAACTTCCGCAATTTCATGCTTGTAGCGGTTCATATTTTTCTCTCTGCCCCGGTATATCGCTCCGGTTGAGTCGTAAAGCAAAATGTCACCGAATCCATAACCCAGAAGCATTTTGCTTATCGCGATACCCGCCGAACCCGCCCCGAGTATCACTACCGAACAATCCGATGCTTTTTTGGCCATCATTTTTAAGGCACTAATCAGTGCCGCAAGTACTATCGTCGCCGTCCCGTGCTGGTCGTCGTGAAATACCGCAATATCAAGCCGTTCCTTCAGCTTCTGCTCAACCTCAAAGCATGCCGGCGCCGCCACGTCCTCCAGTTGGATCGCTCCGTAACCTCCCGCAATTCGCACCACTGTCTCTACGAACTCGTCAATCTCCCGCGTATCTATCAAAACAGGAACACCGCTTACTCCCACGAACTCCGCCAGTATCGCCGCCTTGCCCTCCATAACCGCAAGCGCCGCCAGAGGACCGATGTCACCGAGACCCAGAACCGCCGTTCCGTTCGTTACTATCGCCACCCTGTCGCATATCCCCGTATACTCCCACGCCAGATTCGGCTCCCGCTCAACCTCAAGGCAAACATCCGCTACGCCCGGCGTGTAAAGCATACGCAAATCCGTCAAACTTTTTATGGGAACCCGGCTGACCGTCTCAATCGAACCTCGCCTGTGTAGCTCCAGAACGGCATTAATAACAGCGACCAGCTCCACCCCCTTGATACTATTTACCAGCTCAACGATTTTTTCCAACTGCTTGTGTCCGCGGACGAAAACCTGGATGTCTCGTATCTTGTAATCTGCTTCCAGCCCGGTTATCTTGACTTCCCATAGATGACCACCGCCATCACCAATCGCCGCACTCACCTTGGCGAACATACCCGGCTTGTCCTTCGTCCGGCAACGAAGCGTATAAACCTCACGCGCTCCGTAACGCTGCTGCAAACTCGAACCAGGCAATTCAAGCATATCGTTTTACTCCCGTTGACAACATACACTGCAATGAACACGCGATTATATGCAAATTCCCGCCGCCTGCTAATAAAAAATCCACCTCGCCAAAAACGATTGGCCTTTGCACTTGCAGAAACAAGATACAATTACTAAAATTATCGCGTTATACGCTCGAACCGGTAAAAAATGCGACGAACATCGCTGAATTATTTATTGTTCATCCTGGCCTGTATATTTCCTGCCTTCGTCACAGCTTGTCTGATTATTCCATCAAAACAACGGGGAGACAAAATGAATACCAAAGAGAATTCCAAGCAAACGCAAAAGCCGGCATCCCATACCAACGGCATCACCATAATAATCACATACAATAACGTACCAGGAAAAGAAAATCTTCGAACCGACTGGGGATTTGCCGCCCTCGTAATCTCTGCCGACAGGACCATACTCTTCGATACAGGTGCAAACGGAACCATTCTGCTCGATAACATGGAAAAACTTGGAATAGAACCAAACAGCATCGACCTCGTTGTTCTCTCACATATTCACCATGACCACACCGGGGGACTTGCTGAATTCCTCGCTAAAAACAACAACGTAACCGTATACATGCCAAAAGCCTTCCCGAAAAAATTCAAAAACACCGTCGCGGAAAAAGCCGCCCAAACGGTCGAAATTACAAAACCACAAAAAATCTGTGAATACGTCTACACCACCGGCCAGATGGGCACTTTTATCACCGAGCAGTCGCTAATCATCCGGATGGAAAAAGAAAGTGTCCTGATAACAGGCTGTGCGCACCCCGGCATCGCAAAAATTGTACAAAAAACCGCACAACTGCACGACATGCATATTCTGCTCGTTACCGGTGGTTTCCATCTCGAGTGGTCAACCTCCGCGAAAATAAATAAAATTATAGATACCTTCCGTGAACTTGACGTAAAATACGTCGCCCCCTCTCACTGCACGGGCAAAAAAGCCATAAAACTTTTCCGCGAACAGTTCGGCGAAAACTTTATCAACGCCGGACTCGGAAAATCAATAACCCTCGAAGAACTCAAATAATGCTGCCTCTGCTATCTTCCTCACGTGCCTGAAAACGCTTCCACAGATTCCTCACACGCAGGTGTAAATAAAACAGATATGCAAAGTAAATCAACCACGCCGAAATAAATGCTGCAAACAAATACCACATCTCAGCACTCCTCATAATTCATTTCTTCGAGCTGTTTCTCACGTTCTTCAACCTCCGCCCTCACCCAAATAAGCACACCCGCCAGCAGAATCGTGCCCAATACTGTCAGCCCGAACCCGATACTCTGTCCCCACGTACCGAAGCTGAACCCGCCCCTGTGAATGTCCGGCATAAAACGTGCGCTTATCAAAACAATAGGAACGTCTAAAAAGCCGATAATCCCGAATACCGCCGACAATCGCTCTCGCCGCCCTCCGCTTTCAAAACTCGAACGTAATACAAGATACGCAAGATATAAAAACCACAGCGCCGCCGAGCTAACCAGACGGGGACTCGCCGTCCACCACACGCCCCACTCGGCATGCGCAAATATCATTCCCGTAACGTTCAGAACGCTTGCAAAAACAAAACCTGCCTCTCCCGCCGAACCACCAACAGAATCCCACAACCGCCCCCTTCTCCACAAATAGCATATCGAACACACAAACAGCACGCCAAAACAAAACAGCGAGCAAATCGCCGCCGGTACGTGAATGTAAATAATATTTCTCTCTACAGGCTCGACAACCCCGAAAGCACAAATCACGAGCCACGACGCCCAAATTAAAACCAGGCTTGACAACAATAAAATGCCGCGCAACATCATTGCTCCCGCAGAACAAATCCAAAAAGAAGCCGGCAGACTATAACAAATATTACGTCAAAAGCCGCCAGAAAACCAATCGCACGTCTCCAGTTGCCCACCATTGCTAAAACTCCAACACCGCCAACCTCACCGCTTATGCCTCCGAATACCCACAAAAGTGAAAAAACCGCCGGCACCACGACAGGCCCGAGAACCGCTAATAACAAAAGGCTCAAAAGAGAACTCCTGCTCCGCGCTCCCTGAACAAGACAACCTATCAATGTCCCCACCGCCGCTACGCCAATATTAATCAGAAGCACTACAACAAAAAATCCCGCCCACCGACCGGCAACGCCGACGTCGAAAAAAAACATCACTCCCAAAAACGCGAAAATCTCGAACACACACAGCATTACAAAATTCACCACGAACTTTGCTGCAAAAATATCACCCCCATTTACCGGCCCAAGAAGCAGGCCATTGATACAACCTTCCTCGCGCTCCGCCGAAAACACCCGCTCGCTCGACAAAACGGCTGCAAATAAAATTCCCGCGAGAAATGCCGCCGCTCCGATGACTTCTCCGCTCACCGCATTTCCCTCGATACATACCCTGAAAATCCACCCCACAAGCAAACCCAGCACGACCATGGACGAAATAACCTGCCTGCTGCGAAACTCTACCAGAATATCCTTAAATAAAATCGCTCGCATAACACTTAAAAAGCTGCTCAACTTTCGGCCCTCGCATACGATAGATAATCTCGAACAAAACGCTCATTATCCACCTCCGACACTTTTTTGTTAAAAACAAACCGGCGTCCATAGAGCACCGCCGCCCTGCTGCTGCAGCCCAGACCCAAATCCGAATGATGAGTCGTCAAAACCAACGCCCCTCCACGCTTGCTGAATCCGGACAAAAAATCCGATACAATTTCGCAGCCACGCGAATCCAGGTTCGAAAAAGGCTCATCCGCCAGCAGTATCTT
>CAZGGE010000077.1:0-6949 GCA_964524285.1 uncultured Pirellulales bacterium | reverse complement strand
GGGCAAACGCCAGCCTGCGACGCATTCCCGCAGAAAGTCGCACCGCGTAATCATACCGATATTTGGGTAATTCCCACTCCTCAAGAACTTCATTAACCCGCCTCTCCCGTTCTTTCACTCCGTAAAGTCGTGCAAAAAATAGAAGATTCTCCCGAACCGTTAACTGCGAATAAATCATACTCTCATGCAGAACAGCACCCACCAGCCTTCCTGATTCAGTATCACCCCCGCCTACCGAAAGGCCGCATATCTTAACCTCTCCCGTTGTCGGACGCACCAGCCCCGCAATTATCCGCACAAGCGTACTCTTGCCCGCCGAATTCGCTCCGAAAACACAAATCCCCTCACCGCTGGGCAAATCAAAATTAATATCCTCCAGCACAACACGCCTGCCGAAACGCTTACCGACACCACTCACGCTCACCAAAAGCTCATCGCACAAAAGCCTTGACTCCTTCGCTCACTCGCCGAAACCCCTCGACACATATATTTGCGCCGAACGGTTAAAAGCAAACATTATTGCTCCTTAAGCCGAACTTTATATTTTGACTCGCACCGACTCAGAACCTCTTCCGCCTCAAATACACCCTCCTGGCTATACCTGCCCTGCACAACTACCTCCCTGCCCTGCGAAAAATTTGCGGGCAGCCTTCCCGAATACACCACCCCGATGCTCGACGCCTCACCTCCGAGCTCAAACTCCACATACCTCCCTGCTGAGTCCCGCCTGACACTGCCCTCCTCTACGATACCCGCAAGCCGGATAAGGCAATCCCACGCCGCCTCACCCTCTTCCAGCTTTTCCGAAAATTCATCCACCGAGTAATAATACACCCACGACGAACCGGCACCCAGATAAATCAGAAACCCGAACGCCCCCACCAGCAACACCGTCCCGGTAATAAACTTTAATGCAGTACTCATTACCTGCCTGTCAATTCCTTTGCTAACTCATGCACCAATCACCCGACAAATCCTGCCCTTCAATCCTACGAAAATATGCTTATAATTGCAACACGCCTTCTTACGGATTACCACACCATACAACCTTGACAAAAATTGCCCAAAGCTGCATAATCAATATGTAGAAATATCCTGGAGCCGCTAAAAACAATGCACATTATCGTAAAACAATCCGGCCGAACCGTAAACGAATTCAACTTCAAAAGCGGCCCCGTCTACATAGGCCGACAAAAGGACAGCCAAATCCTCCTGCCCGATAGAACCGTTTCCAGACACCACGCCGTAATATACTCCGACCAGCAGCAAAACTGGATTATCGAAGACCTCGATTCCACAAACAAAACATACCTCAACCATAAACCGGTACAAAAAACCGGACTCAGCACCGGCGACCGGCTGCGAATCGCCGACTACACCATCGAAATAAATCTCGAAACGCCCGGCGAATCCGCCGATGCCGTCAGGCTGGAAGACACACTAACCAAAACCACGTATGCCGTTGATGCTGCAGATACCTCTGCCCCGGAACCTAAAAAGCCCATAACAAGAAAACCGGACATCGCACACGGCCCCGCCGTCAACATCCCGCCCAAAAGAATAAAAGATTTTCTCCGTGCTACCGAAGCAATCTGCAAAGCCGACACGGTCGACAACGTCCTTGATTCACTCATCAGCATTGCCTCTACCCAATTCGCTGCAAACCGCACCTGGGCCGCTCTGCGAAGCCAGCCCGCTGGACCAATGACCGCACAAAAAGGAAAAAAATCGGACGGCATGGCGATTGAACTCAGCCAGCTCGCTCTAAAAGATCAGATTACAAACAATATCGAAAAACGGCAGTTTCTTCTCTATAACGAAGTCCCGCCCGGAGAACAAAAAAATAAGATAAAATCCGCCATAATCGCACCCATTCTCGATCTCAACGGTATTTTCGGCGTACTTTACTTCGACAACGACACCGCACACGCAAAATACAACCTCAGCGACCTCGACTACGCAATGCTGCTGTCGATACACACCGCTACCGTCCTCGAAAACTTCTAAAGCTGAATATTAATCCACCCCCAAAATAAACTATTCCACATTTACACTCACCCGCTCCACAAAAAAACCCGCAGGGTCCACGTCTTCACTCGAACACCGAAGCCGAAGATAAGACAAACCACTCAAACTTTCATGCTGTTTGTCTATACTGCCCAAACAATTCCCCTCCGCTGTAACCTTGCAAGAACCTTCGTCCAGATTCCATTTCAAAACCAGCGTATACCATTTGCCCGCCTCGAGACTGCCGCCTGAAGAAAGCATTCCTCCTTCACTAACGCCTAAAACGAACATCGCCTCTTCTTCCCCGCGCGCATCTTCCGGATAATAAAACCGGTCCGTAAGCGAAATCTTCGCCTTCCCGAACCCTTTCCGCAGCATAACGCCAAGCTCAAGCCTGCCTTTACGTCCGGCAGGGAAATTCCACTGTGCACCGTCACCCGCCCTTTCGTCCGGCCGTCGAATATGCAGAACTTTCCGGCCTTCTTTATCGGGATGGCTTACAAGTTCTGCTCCCTGCGTCCGCTCCCGCCAGTGTCCACCATAGGTAGGCCCGAAGGATTTGAATACCGACCAGCCCTCCAGACCTTTCGAAAAATCATCTTCCCTGTGTTTCTCACAAAGCCACTGCGGGTCCAGAACCACAATAACCTCACGCCCCTCTCCCTGGCCCGTAACGACTACGACATTCCCGTTCTCCGCCTCCGCCGCATTGGGATAAGCCGTCCCCCTGTCCCCTCTTTTCGGCGGTGGCTCATTACGCCTCGGGTCAAGATATATCTCGCGATAACCCTCCCACGTCTTACCATCGTCCGATGATATCGCCGCATGGAGTGCGTCACGAATCGCATAAACCACCTGGCCGTTCGACAATGGCGGACTCGCACAATTATTCCAGATAAGAAATATCCGCCCATCGCTCAACCGCTCCAGAGCCGTCGGTGAATTAGAAGAATAAAATCCCGTCCGCTTCGTATCGCTCCAGTCACCGCCGTCATCAGAAAAAGACTCATACAAATAACCCGTCTGAGTACGCATCAGCATCCACACCCGCCCGTCACCAAGCTGAACCGCTGATGGTTCATTTGCACCGTAATTACTGCCAGGATAGCCGGCATAACATGGTGCGGTCAATCTGGCATCGGAAAACTTCCAGCTTTTGCCGCCGTCATCAGAATAAATACTGCTAACCGCAATACAGCCGTGCGGCGGCTTGCATTCCCAGCCCTTCACCCAGTATTCGTAAGGCACTACTATACGGCCGCTCTTCACTTCGATAACGTCACGAAGCGAACCCACGTATCCTTCAATAATTCGCTTCGCCTTGCTCCACTGCTTCGCGCCGGGCTCTTTAACGCAATGCCATATATCAAGAAACCTGCTGACCGCAATCTTACCCTTCCCTCTCCACTGCTGAAAAAACGCATGAAGCCGGCCATCCTTATCAAGCAGCGCCGCACAGGATAAATGTCCCTGCCCAGGCAGCTTGAACTCGACGTCCGGCCCGCTCCACGTCCGACCGTTGTCCCTCGAAGTAATTGATTCCGCCCGCTTGTGCTGTATAAGATAAAACGCCTTTAACGTGCCGTCCTCCAGCTTCAAAGCACTTCCCTCAGCCGTCGGTAACTCCCTTATCACTTCGGGAGCATAAATTCGGCTGCCGAAAGCAAATGCCCCGCACAGAGAAATCAACAACGCTGCTGACAAACTTTGCTTTTTCAAAACAGTTCTCCTTTCAATTGCTACAACTTCACCGCCTGCCGGTGATTATAACATGCACGCATCCCCCGGGATATTCCTTCCTTCAGAATTACGAAAATTCCAATTCTTACTGACTTTGATATTGACCCATCAACTGTCCCTGCGCCAGAATGTGACCCTCCATTGCCTTCTCCACATCCTTCTTCTTCGCATCCGGACCCAAATCCAGCATGGCATCCAGCGCATAAACCTTGAAGTAATAACGATGCGTACCGCTCGGTGGACAAGGCCCCCCGTAACCTTCCTTTTTCTTACCGAAATCAGTCTCACCCTGTATCGCACCATTCTCCAGCCTCTCCTTTTTAGGCATATTCTCCGCCAGCTCACGCGTATCCGCCGGAAGATTGAACAACACCCAGTGCACAAATGTCCCCATCGGTGCGTCAGGGTCGTCAGCTATCAATGCAATACTCCTGGTGCCCTCCGGTACGGATTCCAGCTTCAAAGGCGGCGAAATGTCCTCACCGTCACAGGTGTACTTCGCCGGTATCATTCCACTTTCCTCGAACGCCGTGCTCGTAACTTTAATATCCATCGTAGTGCCTCCTTTCTTTCCCGTTCTTTCCTGCTCTCGCTCTTCACATCCGAACACAAAAACCGCCGCCGCAATCATCAACAAACTCCGCTTCCACCTCATAATAATCCTCCTTAAATCCGCATTCTCACTCATAACCGATTTTGTTCTCAAACGCAATCGCAAATCTCACTCACACCACCTTCAGATTCATTCCAGAGGCCCGCCCATCAGAGATATGTTGGTAACCTTGAAATTGGCCCGCCTTTTCTGAGTCTTGTCATAGACCTCGAACACAATCCGTCCCCGCTCCCCGAAACCATTCCGCGACTTAAAAGAAAGCGTGCTGAGTATCCCGTTGCACGACATCGAGCCGGACATATGTACATTTTTTATTTCATTTCCGTTTTCGTCATAGAATTTTGTTTCCTTGATAATTCCTCTCTCTATATCCCCCATTTTAAGCTGCATTTCCTCGGATTTTCCGCCTTCGTAACTATGAGTTTCATCGATATCACTGATGCTGAACCTGCATTCTTCACTTTCAACTCCTTCCTTGAAATCAATCAGTCCTGAATCCAGCTTCTTGATACCACCCGCTGTCGTGTATTCAATGTAGCCGGACAATTCCTTTATGCCTTTTATGTCCCCCTCCGGATATTGCAGTTTAACCTCAAAGCCGCATGTACGCTTGTCTTCCGACAGATTCCTGATGCTTATCCCCCGAGTCCAGGACCGGCCCAGCAGACTCTCACCCGTATCCGCAACTGCTTTTGTCAGTTTCCCCTTGTTAGCCGCCGTCGCCTTCACCGGCAGCTTCATCGACATGTAAATACTGTAACCCTTGTCGAACCTGAAAACACCGCCACCGTCCTCCCATATCATCTTCGCACCACAAACAACGACTTCATTTTCTTTTTGATTAAGTTGGTTCGCATCCTTAATACTATTCCAGCCCCCGGTAGAAATCTGTCCTTCGTCCGAAGAACTTGAAACCAGGTTCTGCAAACCGGCAGTTTTCAGCATCTTCGCATACTTTTCTTTTGCGTCCGCAACTTCAGCTTGATAATCAAAGCAATCTTCCGAATCATTTTGAAAGACCACTCGTATTGGCCCATCCTCATCCGACAAAGAATCGTTTAAAAGTAAAAGCGAATTAAATCGTTCATTTTCACTTGACCCCATGTTTTCCCTGATATATTCCTTCAAAAGCTCTTCATCTTGCATCATTTTGTCCATTTCCGAAAGGAATTCGTCTCCGTCAAAAACCAGCCTTACAGTATTTTCACCAACCTTCTTGAATTGTGAAACTTCTTGAATCCCGCCGGGAAAGTGAAATATTTTCTCTATCCTCATATTACTTAAAATCGCCGCCATTGACGCTTTGCCTTGATTATACTTGATGCGAGTTTTTTTAACTTCTTCAGCCAGTTCAGACTCTGTAAACTCCCTTTTTTCCCTTGGTTCATCACAAGTTGCTGTTGTCTGCGAACCGAAGGTCAATACTTTATTACCCGGCTGGTCCTTGCATTTGCTTAATTTCATTTTCGTTTCGTTTGTTTTATCAAAATTTGGATAAGCCAGCCCAAGCTCGTTTACGTCGCGAAAATATGCTGTCCCCTCAAAATGAATTTTGCCCTCATCAGTATATTCGTAAGATATATCCTTCCAGACTTCAACCCCCGTTGAATCGTTAATAATTTTGGCTGCTCCTTCCCTGGCTTTTTTCTTTGGAACAGATATTTTCAAGTTACTGTTTTCATTACTCATAAACGTCTGCACTGGCATTACGTTGACCTCGTATATGACTTTTCCCGAACCGTCCGGATTCAAAACATATTCCTGTTTTTCCTCAACGCATCCCGAAAACATTACTCCGGCAATTGCCAACACCAATAATAATCTGTTCATTTTGTGGCTCCTTAATTTTGCTTACCCTTGCTTCCTTTTTAATGGTTGTCGCCGTCTCCCGAATATTCCCTGCCCGAATCCGGCATCTTTCTCGTCACCCTGAACTGCACAATCCCCATATTGTTTCTATAACATACACCCCATTTACCGACCGGTCAATAAAAAAATCAAATTCACTCCTGAAAAAAATCTTCCACGTCTGCTCCTCAATCGCCCATCTTCGAATTCAACCTCCTGAACCCAGGATATACTCAACCAGTTCCCGCACCCGTTCCAGAGCCAAAAATAAAACCGAAAGCACCGCAATAATCCACATCGCAGCCTTAACCTCACTAACCTTACCCGAAACAACCTTAATAATCACAAATGATACAAAACCGAACGCCAGCCCCGTACTGATACTGTAGCTCAATGCTATCATCACCATTATAATAAATGCAGGGAATCCTTCCTCTATCCGTCCGAAATCAATCCGCCTAACCTCCTTCATCATAAAAAGCCCCACCATAATAAGCGCCGGAGCGGTTGCATATTCGGGTACCATCTTCGCCACCGGTGCCACAACCAGTGCCGCCAGAAACATCAATCCCGTAACCACCGATGTCAATCCCGTCCGCCCACCCTGCTCAATACCGGCCGCAGACTCTACGTAAGCCGTCGTCGTCGATGTCCCCATCACCGCTCCGAACATCGTCGCTATTGCATCTATACCCAAAAGCCGATCAAGTCCGCGAATCTCTCCGTCCTTCTCAAACATAC
>CAZGGE010000076.1:0-14064 GCA_964524285.1 uncultured Pirellulales bacterium | reverse complement strand
AAATTTCAGGCGTTATGCCCTGCACATGACGACCACCAGCCGAGCTTGACTGTTACTTCCGAAAACGGTAAAGTTCTGCTTCATTGCCATGCAGGCTGTACGTTTGGGCAAATATGCGCGGCCCTGAATGTTGACCCCCGCGACCTGTCCAGTGTGCAACCAAAATCAAAGTCAGATGACATACTTACTTACGACTATACGGACGAATTTGGTCGACTTTTGTTTCAGGTTTGCCGCAACGGGAAAAAGAAATTCTGGCAGCGGCGGCCCGATGGGAATGGAGGCTGGATTAACAACCTGAATGGGACGAGAAGGGCACTTTACAATCTTGAGGAATTAACAAGAGCAAAACCGGACGAGCAGGTATTTATACCGGAGGGAGAAAAGGATGTTGAATCGCTACGGAAGCTCGGACTGCTAGCCACGACAAACCCACACGGTGCAGGCAAATGGCGGAAAGAATATAACAGATATTTGGCGGGTAGAAAGGTTGTAATTCTGCCGGACAATGACGAGGCCGGCCATGAACACGCGCGGGATATTGCACATGAGCTTTTACGTGTAGCGTCCGAGGTGAAGGTGGTTTTCCTCGATGATTTGCCACAAGGCGGAGACATTACACAATGGCTTAAAACGGGCGGAGAGGTCGAGGGGCTTAAGCTAAGGGTTCACCAAGAAAGCCCCCTAAGGCTAGCCGGTGATAAAGTTTTTTCGACTCCGATTATCAAAAAATTATCCGAGGTTCAGGCCCGCGAGGTCGAGTGGCTTTGGCCGAACCGATTCGCAGTTGGCAAACTAAATTTAATCGTTGGAGACCCGCAATTAGGTAAAAGTTTCTTGACTCATTACATTGCGGCGCGAATAACAAACGGCCTGCCCTGGCCGGACGGTTCGGGTAATCCAGACATAGGAAGTGTTGTTTTGCTTTCGGCGGAGGATGGTTTGAGTGATACCATTGTGCCGCGACTTAATGCACACCAAGCAGATTTGAATCGTATTATAGCAATCGAAGCAGTAAAAAAAGAAGATGACGAGCGTCAATTTACTTTTAACCTGAAACGAGACCTGCCCGCATTGAAACTGGCCCTTGACCAAACCGAGAATTGTAAGTGCGTAATTATCGACCCCATAAGTAGTTTTTTGGGCAGAACTGATTCGCACAACAATACAGAGGTGAGAGGAACGTTGGCGCCGCTCTCCAAATTTGCTGAGCAAAACAATGTTGCGGTTATTGCGGTTAGCCATTTACGCAAAGGTGAAGGGCGGGCTATATCCCGTGTAATGGGCAGCATGGCGTTTGTTGCGGCTGCCCGTGTGGTTTGGGCAGTAGCGGAAGACAAAGAAGACCCAAATCGAAGACTCATCACAAAAATTAAAAATAATTTGGCTCATTCAGCAGCGGGACTGGCTTTCAGGTTGACTGGCGGGAAAGTATGCTTCGAAAAAGGAGAAATAAATATGACAGCAGACGAGGCATTAAAGCAGCCGGATGAGGATGAGAGAACTGCCATAGAAGAAGCGATAGAATTCCTTGAGCAAACGCTTGCAAATGGAAAGGTTAAGACTCAGGGCATATTTGCTGCTGCGACTGAAAATCATATTTCCGAAAAAACTCTTCGAAGGGCCGCAAAAAAGCTGAACGTACAAAAGAAGCGTGAAGGGTTCGGCGGCTTTGGTACATGGTACTGGCAATTGCCGGAGGTTCAAAGATGACCATTACCCCTATATATACTATATTTGACCACCTATGCGTTTTTACGCTAAAAACCAAACATACCCATACATGGTCAAGACTACCTTTGAATAATAGCTTAAAAATACATACATGGTCATTACTACCCTTATTATTATTAAAAAAATACATAGATGGTCAAAATGACAAGTACGCGCGTGCGCGCGCGAGGAAGGATTGACAATGAAAAAATTGAAAACATTATGTGAAAGACTTCAATTAGCCAACGCAATGAAGCAAGCCGAAATAAGAATTTTCGGCCAGCCAAAACCGCGCACAATGAACTACATCGAGGAGGATTTAGCGGAAGTAAACCAATTATGCCGAAACATTAAATTAAAAAGTACCAATATTACGGGAATAGAAACAAATGAACTCTGCGCGTCCTGAAATTGTCCGGCGGCAAGCCTGGCTTGACCAGAAGAAGGCCACTCTTCGCGACAATGGCCCGAGGCTGCTTGAAATTGCCAACAATGGGCCGCAAAATGGAAAAGATTGGGAGATAATACGCATGGCGATTTTAGTTCACATCGGCGAGCAAGTTCGCAATTCTATCGAGCGCCGAGACATACAAAATCAGAATATGAGGTGAATGATGATTCCGGGAATCGAATCTAATTATCAGCGAATCAAAACATTGACGGCCAAACTCTCAAAGTATTACGAGAGGCTCCGGCCATTCAGGGAGACTCTATCGGGCCTCGGCTCGGGGAAAATGATTCTGGACGAAGACGAGCTTGATGCTTTTGAACTGAAAGCTGTCCGGCTCGCGCTTCTGGCAGCTTGGCTGGAGATGCGGCGGCGAGAGAGAATCGCACAGCTTAGCAAAAATGAGAAAAAGAAAATATGGAAAGAAGAATTACAAAGGGTGTAAGGATGGTTATTTTACAATGGTTTATTGTTGTATTTTTATCGGTAGCGGTGGCGGCGGTAACGGCCTATGCGAGGCGGTTATAGGGGAGGGGGGGGTCGAATCTCTACAAGGTGGCAAAACGTAGACCCCGTTTTTAATCGCGCGTTTTTTTTCGCGTTACCAGTAAAGTAGAAAATTTGTTGGAGTAAAAAATGGATTTAGAAATCAAAAAATGGCTGAAGACAGAAGCTGAAGCTTTCGGGCTTGCAGGCTCAGAATTGCAGGTTTTACGAATGGCGGCGAACGCATGGCAGCGCTGGGCCGATTGTAAGCGGGTGATTGACAAAAGTGGAATGGTATATCAGGACAGATTTCAGCAGCCGAAGGAACGACCAGAATGTGAAATTGAACGGAAGTCAATGAGCTTATTCCTGAAGGCCTTGCGAGAGCTTGGTTTACAGAGCGAAGAAGCACCGGCTGAACAGTTTTCCCGTCCGCCGAGATTAAAGCAGGGGTAAATTTATGAGCACTTATCGCAGAGGCGCAAAACGAAGACATCGAAGAGGGGTTTATGGTTTTGGTCATATAAGCCATTTATGTTCCGGATATGATTTTTTCAAAGACGGTTTTAGCTCCAATAAGGCCGCAATGCGCCGGGCATGGCAAACGCTGCAACCAATGGTCTTCGATTTTTGGTTGCGCGCGAAAAAGCGGGATTGCAATCAGCAATTGCCGGCGGGTTGGTGGTGGTTTGAACAAAATCGAGAGAAACCCGAAAATCAAGCAGAAGAAATACAATATTTAAAAGAGTCCGGTGTTTTGCCGGATGCGAACTTGAACGAGTTCTTTGCGGCAGCAGGGGACGGCAGCAGCGGGCGGCAGCCTGTCGGTAATACAGGGCGCGGAAGCGCTAAACCGTAATCTTTATAACTTTAAGGATTTTATTATAATGGACAGTAAATTGGTAAAATTAAACGATGAGAAAGCTGCACAAGTGAAAATTATGCAGACAATTATGGACAAATGCGATGCCGAAGGTCGCGTTATAACCGACGAAGAGCAATCGCGATTCAATAGCGCGCAGGCAAAAGTTAGGTTGCTCGAAGAGAAAATCAAGGCTCACAACGAACTCGAAGAGCGAAAACTACGAGAACCGGCTGTGCGGCACATAAACCAGGAGACTGCCGATGAAATCAGGCAGCGCGAAGGTGTATATCGCGGGCGGCGTTATTCAGGCATTTCCGAAAATGAAATCTGGATTGACAATGCGGGCCGGAGGGTCAAAGCTTTTTTGCCCGGTCAGCCAATGCTGGACTACTCCAGTTTACCGGACGGCATAAATTCCGGCTCTATCGGTCGGTATTTGCGAGGTAGCTTAACCGGAAACTGGAAGGGCGCCGAACCTGAATTTCGGATGCGCTCTGAAATGTCGGGCGGCTCCAACGTTAAGGGCGGCTTCGTGATTCCGAATATTCTTTCGGATATATTGATTGATAAGTTGCGGAACCGCTTAGTCCTGAACCGCATAGGCGCGCGGACGATTCGCATGGAATCGGGTTCGCTTGATATTGCGAGAATCACCGGCGATGCGACTGTCGAAATCAAATCTGAGAATGACGCTTTTAGCGGCAGCGACCTGAGCTTTGATAGAGTAAGCCTGAATTGTTACACTCTCGGCTCTCTGGTTACATTATCGCGCGAACTATTCGACGATGCCAGAAACATTGATTCAGTGCTCGAAAATGCCCTTTTGAACAAATGCGCCGAACGGCTCGATTACTACTTTTTACGAGGCTCAGGCTCAGAGCAACCACTCGGCATTCTGAACTTTCCGGACGTACAAAGTACTAATGACAGTGTAGGTGCTGGTTTGGATTATGACGAGATTCTGGATGCGATTGAAGACGTTAGAGACTATAATTCGGAACCGAATTCATATGTTTTGAGTCCGGCTAATCGTACAACTTTGGCGAAATTGAAATCCGGCGATGGCACAAATTCGGCAGCTTTGTACCTACAACCTCCTGAGGACGTTCAAAACCTGACGAGAGTTGTCAGTAACCAGATGCCAGACGCCGATGTTATTGTAGCCGACGGAACAACCGCAATTGTGGGTATGAGAACTCCGATACAAATAGAAACTTCTGTCGAAGCTGGCGATGCATTCTCTAAATATCAGGTCAAATTCCGGGCGGTTATGCGAGGCGATGTCGCTTTGGCGCATAGCGAATTAGTTACTAAACTATCCGGAATATCTTAATAGGTACATCCATTGTGGCAGGCTCGTAGTCTGTCGCGGAACTCCGGCGGGCGGTTTTTATTCCTTTTTGCCGCCCGCCACTTTTTGAAAACTAAATTTTAAGGATAAAAATATGATTTATGCTAATGAAGGTCCATTAGTGCTTATGCCTCCGTCCGTTCCGGGAAGCAATACCGTTGGCATGAGTTTCGACGCACGAGAATCTGATTATCTCAACCTTTACATCCAGACGGGTTCGCATGCGACTGCAGAAGGCCACACCACTTCAATAGCGGCTTGTGCTTTGCGCGAGCACGATACGCAGACAAACCCGACATCAATGTCCGTTATAACCGCTTTTCAGGCGGGAACCGGATTTACTACTCCAGCTACTGATAAAGGCTGTGCGCTTGAATTTCAGGTCGATTTGAAGAAGCGCAAACGCTACGTCGGTCTGACTATCACCGGTGATGCGACCGCGACGGCTGCTATCGGTGCGATAGGCCGTATGACGAAAAATGCAGTAAGTGCATCCAGTACATCCGATAAGTCCATTTCCAACCTCAATAACACCAGCAGCACGAGCTGTGCTCGAATCGTTAGCGGGTAGTCTTTATTCTTTTTTCTTCCTCGCGCTCAAGCGGGGACGGTTCTCCTTATACTCCGGCGGTGGCGTTTGCAAGGCGTCGCCGCTGGGGGCTTTTTTGAGTTTGGGGGTACCTTAGCTATAGGCGTGGGAGAGTTTGGCCCCCAGAATGGAATCTGGTGCGTTTTTCATAGGGCATTTGAGGCCATATCGGCCATTTTCGGCAATGAAGCCCTGAGGGCGATTTTAAGGCTCTAAAAAAATTTCAGAATTTTTATTGACATGAAATTGGTTTGCGGGATAATGGCAGCTATGTTGGAACTGAGAAACTCAAGTCGAACAAACATTCCAAAATTATCGGTCAGGGCTGGTCTATCCGTAAGGAAGTCCCCGCACTGTTTCTCAGGCGGCAACAGGCCCTGGCCGCTTTTTTTGTGAGGTGGAAGCATGCGAATTTTCAAACCGTCATATTCTCGACCGATACCTAAAGGCGCAAAGCTCCTTAAGGGCAAAGTGAAGTATCGCACGCCTGAAGGTTTGCGCGAAGCTAAACTTACCCGAAGCGGAAATAAGATGTTGGCGTCAACGAAGTTATGGCACATCAACTTCAAGGACAATCTTGGAATAAGCCGGAAATTAAAAGGTTTTACCGACAGGAAGGCGACACAATACCTTGCAGACCGGCTCACAGACCTTCTAAATATCAGCGCAAATAACGCGCCATTGACCGGAGAGCTTCAAGGGTGGCTGGAGCATTTGCCCAAAAGAATCACGGAAGAGCTTATACGGCTGAAGCTGTTGGATAAAGCGAAGACAAGTGCAGGCCGTCCATTGCTGGAGCTTGTGGGTGAATTTCAAAAGCACCTGGAGGGCAAGGAAAAAACCAAAAAGTACATTAAAGATACGACTTCACAAATTAAACGAATCTTCAATGAGTGCGACTTTTCCTATTATAGCGAAATCACGGCGGCGAAAGTTAATAATTACCTGAAGGCCCGAAGGGATTCAGGCTTGAGTTACAGAAGCTCGAACGCCGAACTAAAAGCCGTAAAAATGTTCTGCAAGTGGATGGTGGAATCAGGGTATGCCACAAATTCGCCTTTGCAATACCTGAAGACGTTGAATACGGAGCTGGACAAAAAGCATATTCGCAGGGCAGCAACGCCGGACGAATTGAAAAAATTACTCAATGCTGCAAAGGCAGGCCCGAAATGGCATACTATATCGGGACATGAACGGTATCTTGTCTATAAACTTGCGGTGGAGGCCGGCTTACGAAGGAATGAAATCAGGACTTTGACCCGCAGCGCTTTTGACTTTAACGGCCATTCAACGGTCAAAGTCGAAAGCGGGTACAGTAAACACCGGCAGGAGGACGTTTTGCCGCTGAGAGCGAATCTGGCTGCTGAATTAAAGCGATACACGGAAGGTTTGGAACCACAGGGCAAGGTTTTTCATATCACCGACAAGGCGCACGTTATGCTCAAGTTTGACCTGAAGCGCGCAGACATACCATACAAGGACGGCAGCGGGCACGTGCTGGATTTTCACGCCTTAAGGCATACATTCATAACCAACCTTCGGAACGTGCCTTCACGGACAGCTCAAGCCCTTGCGAGACATAAAAGCTCAGCAATGACAGACAAATACACACACATATCACTTTACGATGAAAGAGCGGCGCTGGAGACCCTGCCTGATTTGGACAAAGAGGCTCAAGGACAGCAGGCGAAAAAGACGGGAACGGACGATATAGCTATAAAAGACAATGAAAATCTCTTGTTAAAATCTTGTTTTGAGGACGGACAAAAGCGGACACATACGGAAAGCGGCGGAAAGAAAACTGCGTTTATGGCACAAAAAACGGCTTTGCAGGCTAATAGAGGGGGTATTGTAAAGTCTACGGAACCGAAGGTTGGGGGTTCGAATCCTCCCAGGCGTAATTTAAAAACGGTTGAAGTCTTTGCAAACGTTGCGTCAAACGATAATTCGAACACTCTCACAGACTTATGCGATTAGGCTTTGAGTTCGAAAACAAAGGGAGCATTAAGTTTTCGGAAAATAATTTGCGGTAATATTATCGCAAGCTCTTATTTTTAATATAGCTGTGAAAGTTCGAGAATTTTTATACCCCTGTTTGTAATGCTATTTAACTTCTCAACATCAATCAAGTTGCAAAAGCAATTACGAAAGCGTTATTTTGCTAACTTTTACTCTTGATTTTCGGGTCAAAATATATCAAAATCGGACTTTGTAATAAGGAAGTTTCAAATAACACCAAATCGCGAGGGAATTAAGTGTCAAATGCAGATTATTCACCTGCTGAATCTTTACCGGGGTTGGTACAGCAATGCAATAAGGCTGATTTGGCCAGTGCATTCGTTTCAAAAGAGATCGTTACTGCGATAGAAATCGATTGTCATGGTAGGATTGAAATAAAAAAACAAGGCTGGGATTTTTATTGGAATATCAAAGAGGCTTTGCCTGAACGAGAATCTTTTTTGTATTTTAAAAAGGCACGGGAGGCGTATTTTGATAGTGGTTTTCAATTAGATTATCTTAGCGAATATTGTTATCGATACTTCATCTTACTTGCCAAATGGTTAGACTATCGAAATAGCCCATTTGCATTGGAATTACTTAGCAAATTATTGTCATTGGAAAATTTCGCGATACATTGGTATGGTAACAAAACAGGAATAGCAGCTGGCACAACTAGCCACAGGAATCCGGCATATTTGCTTTCTTATCTGAGCAAAAAATCTTCTAATGATGATCCCAAATATCTGCCCATAATTATGCTCTGGTCTTCCTCTGGCAATAAACTTTTTTATCATTATCGTCAATACCGAATATCTAATGATCCTGATTTTTCGATTTTTGTGTATCCTGCCACGAATCTTGATGATCGGGGCGAATCTTTTACGCTAATTGAATCATTTGCAAATGGGTTTACTCGAAAATCTGATCCCAGAAGCAAGCCAAGGGCGCAGTTGTTGGCGGAATCAGTGATACTCCCATTTATTAAATCTTTGTTAGCTGAAGATAATGCCACAAAACGAGATGTGAATATTGCTGATCTTGGCGGGGGTAGCGGCATTATGCTTCGGCACATATGGGAACATATTCTCGACAAGGATTGCACAGCTAAAGGAAATTGGTATTTGAGTGGTTCTATTGTTGGTTTAAGAGTGCAAAATCCCGCCCGTCATTTTTCTAAGGGGGCAATCAGGGCCAATCTATCATATTTAGATTATCAGCAAATAGACTATATCAATTGGATAGACAAACAACCTGAAACTTTGCAATCAGATATATTGCTATTGTGTCGTCTTCTTAATAATCTGAGTTTATTTAATATTGAGTCAACTGATGACGAAGGGAAACTGTGGTATATTGCCGGACAACAACACTCCCCTGAGATTATCGTCAACCAAAAATACAGCCCTGTCTATTGCCTTGATCCAAAAAACTATTGTCCTGAAAATCTCATACATACAAATGCTAAAATTCGATTGTCCGCAGATTGCTCTGCTTACAGAGTAATTTCTCTAACTGGCTACTATAAAGCAATGTCAACTTGTATGGGCACAGACGCAAAAGATGATTGCTATTATTACCCAGTAAGAAAGTTCAATCATTTATCCCTATTGAATTCTAATGGCAGGAGCGTAATTGGCAAATTGTCAAAAATCGCTAATCTGACCGTTATCGAAGATGTCGATTTGACAGCAAATTATTTGGCTAAGCATATTCAGGAACACAATATAGATTGTGTTGCATCTGCGATTAATATTAATAATCGCTATTCCTCTCAAGTTCTTGCAGTTTGTGATAAAAAATATAAAAACATCTTGCCCGGTATTAAAATATGCTGAAAATAATCACAAAACATCGCAAAACAAATTTCCTTTTGCCATCGGGATTGAGATGTCTGGCAAACTTGCCCACAGTAAATGTATCGGCGGGTTGCGTTCATAATTGCGTTTACTGTTATACCAAGGGCTACTCTGTTTATCCAGGTGATGATTCAATAGAAATTTATGAAGATATGGCTGAGCGAATAGCTGATGAGATAAAACGTAAACGCAAGAAACCGGCTGCGGTTTACTTCTGCCCCTCGTGTGATCCATTTCAGCCAATCCCACAAATTCAGCAGACCACTTTTGATGTAATGAAAACCATATTAGAAAATGGCATTGGGGTTCAATTTGTTACCAAAGGCAAAGTACCAGATAATTTTTTCGAGTTATTCAAAAAATATCATTCTAAAATAGCTGGTCAGATTGGTCTTATATCCACTGACGATAACAAACTAAGCGTATTTGAACCATCTGCCGCTAAGGGCCAAGAGAGACTTGACCAACTTGAAAGGCTTATTAAGATAAGGGTTAAAATGTCGGTTAGGTGTGATCCCATAATACACGGTTTTACTGATGCAGATGAACAATTACAAAGTTTATTTTCAGAAATCACCAAAACAGGTTGCAAAGAAGCAGCTGTGAGCTTTTTGTTTTTGAGACCAGCTATAATCTCCAGCTTAAAAAACAACATTCCTAATCCCCAATTATTGGAGGCCATACTAAAACCTTTTTCAGAAGGAGTAAATTTGTCTATTGGCTTGAAAAACTCAATGGGGAAAATGCTGCCATTGGAAATTAGAAAGTCAAGGATCGAAAAAATCCAAAAAATCGCGAATAATTACGGTATAATAATACATACTTGCGGCTGTAAAAATAGTGACATAACAAATGAAAGCTGCTATATTACTCGTGATCTTAAAAACTCTCAAGAGAGTTTGTTTTCTGATTAAAAATGGGATTTTATTCAAATTAGGCCGACTGTTGGCAGGGTGAGAATAACAGGCTGGACAGCCAAAGCAGTTCGATAATCGTCCACCCAACCGTGTTTTGAATAGATGGTGGATGTTTCGGGCGATAATGAAAAGCGGCAAGGTGTAGCCGGCAGATTATTTTTCACGCCACCGAAGAATAAGTAATAAAATACATAGATATATTATAATTGCATGGTTAATCTTTGAAGCGGTATCCGACGCCTCTTACGGTTTCAATGTATCTTTTGTATGTTCCCATTTTTTTTCTGAGGTATGCAATCTGGACGTCGACGGCTCTGTCGCTTACGATATAGTCTCCGCCGTGAACAGCGTCGACTATCTGATATCTTGTAAAAACTACGCCGGGCCTTTTGGCAAGCTGGTAGAGTATATTGAATTCGGTAAGTGTCAGTTTCAGGGGCTTTCCGTTGATGGTTACCTCGCATCTTGCGGGGTATATGGACAATTCGTGCACATTTATACTTGTTATGTCAAGGTCATGCTCAACTTTTTTTCTTAATATTCTTCTGACTCTTGAGACGAGAATCTTTGGGCTGAAAGGTTTTGTAACATAATCTTCCGCCCCGAGTTCGAGTCCGGTAACAATATCCGCTTCCTCTCCCTTTGCGCTGAGCATGATGACCGGAATCTGCTCTGTTTTTGGGTTTCCTTTAAGTATTTTGCATACTTCGAGACCATCCATACCGGGCAGCATGAGGTCGAGGATTATGAGGGACGGCATCTGAGAATTTATTATTTCAAGAGCTTTTTCGCCGGTGGAAGCACAGAGAACGGAATAGCCTTCACGCAGGAGATTAAAGTTCAGCAACTCCTGTATATCCTGCTCATCGTCAATGACCAGTATTGTGTCCTTTCCCATGGTTTAACCTGCGATAACATTATGATTAATTATTTGACCGTTTTGCGTCCAGTTGTATACATTTACCGTACTGTCGGGCCGGATATTAAGGAAATTATTGCTTTTGCCGGTCCAGGAACCACTGTTAAAATACCAGTTTCCGAATTCGCCGCTCTGGTGAGTATGTCCGACGATAGCAACGTCATATAGGCCTTTTTGCCTGTCCAGATGGTATCTTTCGAGCATTTTCTGAGTTCTTAGTCTTCTTTTCAGAAAGGCTGCATTTTCGTTTGTCACGATTTGGCAGGTTTCTTTTACGACCCACCTCATTTTTTTGCAATCCAATCCCTGAGAGCAATAAAGCTTTCACCGCATTCGAGAAAAAATTCATACATTGTTTCTTTTTGTAGAGCACAGTCGCAGGCTCCATAATCGATTAACCCGGAGAATTTAGAGATGAGAGGCGCCCAGTTTTGCACCTGGTGTGTTATAAACGGGTCGACTTCGTGACCGTGCAAGAACTTGAATTTTCTGTTGCCGACTGTTTTTACAAACGAATTGCACATTCTCGAGAGAAAGGGATGAGGAAGGTTTTCATAATTCATGAACGAGGCGAGTTGCTGGTCGTGGTTTCCCAGGACATAAACGGCTGCCAATTGTTCGAACCTGTCCATTAAATCAATGTTTTCTATAAAAACCTTTTCGAATCTAAACTTCCATAGTTCAAAGAGGTCCCCGACAATAATCAGTTGTCCGTTTTGGCGTTCAATATAATCGAGAAAGCCGTTAAGTAATCGCTTTCTGTCGCCGGTCATCAGGTTATCTTTTTTTGAGCCATCACCTATATGAAGGTCGCTTACGACGAAAATCTGCTGTTCTTCTATTTTTCAACACTCCCAAAACTAACTTCAAGCTTTATATTCAGTAAATGCTACCTACTCAATATTACCACGGATTGTTAGAGCATGATTTGCAAAGATTTAGTTTTGGGTTAATTCAGGTAATGTGCTTTTTGAGCGTATTTTAGCGAATAATCAACTTACGAGGACGTTATTATATGCGTTTTCTGGCCGGATTTATGAGAACAAACGACAGGCGGTCCTATGGATTTTGTGGTCAGTGCCGCCTTAATTTCTGATTAGTTGCACCGCGGTACAAAGCTAATTTTCGTACAAAGAGTTATCATCGTTGACAAGACACGCATCATCCTGGTGTTTTGGTTGTGCGTCGCCCTGTGTTGGCTTTATACCTGAGAGAATTTTTTGTTCTCTGCTTGCATCGACGCCTGGCCAGGCCTGCCAGATATTATCATCCTCATAACCGACGGTACAAAGTGGTTCGGCAATTACGTGCCCGTCATTGTATAGCACGTTTTGTTTTGATCTTTGATGAGCGGCTGAATTGAATACTCCGTCTGGGTCTTTGAATTGTCCGGAATTGTCGAGATAGGGCTGTGTTTCGCCCGGTATCTGGCTCTGTGCATATTCGGCATCCTTGTCAAGGAAAGGGTTCCTGTCAGCACAGAGTGGGTTAACTGCCGGGCAGGAGGCATTGAGTGCATAGCTGGTAGTGCTGGTATCTGCACCGCCAGTACTGAGAGAGAACGAATACGGCATATGATAAGAGTAGCTGCAATGAAGGCCTGGTTGTGGACCGAAATCCCAGGCATCGTCGAGCTTCAGGCTGATGGCGGATTGTCCGCCGCCCCCGCCCTGTCCGCTTTCATTGTATTCTTGTATTTTAAATTCTTCCGTATCGCCATCCGAATTACATACAAACAGTGACGGTGTACACGAGCCGTACTTGATAAGCAGGTACAGGCTTGAGCTGATTGTAGCTTGTGAAGGTTCCCCTGCAAAAGCATCAGCCCTTTTTTGTGCGTTCCACTGACTGATTGTTCCGGTTGATGACCACTGTACACCACGTAGTCCGGCCTTCGGATATTTTTCGTTGTTCTCCTGGGCATACATGAATATGCCGTTTCCAATATCTTTGAGATGAGAACCACAAGCAACCATGTTTGCTATGACTCTGACGCGTGCGAGGGCAGGCATCAGTATCGCCATTAGTAACGCAATGGTTGCAATTACCACCAACAATTCGATCAGTGTGAATCCTTTTCTTCTCATTTTCATTCTCCTTTTGCGTTTACCTAAAAACCTCACTGTCCGATTAAGCTTTTACAAGCAACAATAAAACCGCAATTATCCACCAACAGATTGGCTTAAGGTTAACGGCATGTTAAATTCTTATTAAAATCCCGGTGTAGGCGTTTTTGTGAGTTTAAAAGTATCAGGCATCTGGAAAATTGATATCCAAAATTTATTTGGATTTGCTGGTACTGTTCAACGACCCGTATTTGCCAATTAAAAAAACGCTTTTCTAACAGATGGCTAATAATGCCCTTACAATAGTAGTTTAAGATGTTTGTGGTTTCGGAAGGAGTTGATGAAAAGCTTTTTTGATGCAACGATGAGCAATAACATCAGGGAATGAAAAATTGCGGCTTTTTGGAGGGTGCCTGCTTTGATTTATCAGCTTTTGCATTTGTTTTTTGGGAGTCTGGGACAGAGGAGGGTGTTTGTCCTATAAGTTGACAGCGGGGGGTCAGAAAGAATCAGTTGGGGGGATTCTTTTTTATCATCTCAAATAGAAACATTTTCAGCAGTAATAGAAGATGATATTTGGTAAGCACCTGGTAAATGGAGGTGTGTAAATATGGGGGTTATAAAAAAGTAGGGCAAGCAGATAATAGTGTGTAAATGGGGATTGGGGTAAGTCAGGGGTCGGGTGTTTAAGTTATAAAACAAAAAATCCGATATTGCTTCATAGCCGGTTTTAAGCCTTTATGGTCGACAGGATATTTGGACTTGAGAAGGCAACAGCTTATGAAACAAAGATTGGTCAATCCTGATTATCATTATCTGACGAGGCATTTGGGGGTGCACGATAAGGCGGAGG
>CAZGGE010000075.1:0-14076 GCA_964524285.1 uncultured Pirellulales bacterium | reverse complement strand
TCTATAATCTACTGTACTAAATTGGGCGGGTGTCCCAATTCGGAACTCAGGAAATTCAAGCAGGGCTTCGGAAGACTTATTCGCACAAAAAAAGACACCGGCATAGTAGTCGTCCTCGACAGCAGAATCGTAAGCAGACGCTATGGCCGAAAATTCATGTCCGCCATACCAAAATGTAAAGTTAATATCGTTGAATAAGATGCGTATAACGTGTTTGCAGATTGCCCCGCCGGGAAAATTTTATCCCCTGCCGCTCAACTTATACGGCCAAACCCGATGTTAAGGTTTACCGCTTTCAATCTGTTGATAAGCCACCTCCGATATGTTTGCCTGCCTGCTGGCATGTTCGATAGTCATATTTACCAGATTACCCTCCGCATCCAGATCGACGTATATATTTTCGTTTATCTCCCTGGTTTGGTCTACCTGATTGCTTGAAAATTCCATCAAAGCCATATCCGTATCTGTAAAGTATTTTATCTTCATGATAATTACTCCTGAAAACTGCGATCGAAGAAGGCGTTATGCACAGTTACAACGTCGGAAAGCTGAATGACTCGCAAATATTTACCGACTTCTTTTACGTATACCCATTTCCGGATTCTGCCGTCCTTCTGAACCTCTGTTCTCAAAGGATTATTTATGGCATTGTGAATCCATTCTTCTTTAATACACTAACGATCCGGCCGATTTCTTGTATAAAGAAAATATTTTGTTAATTTCATTTCCTTTTTTCTTACATACCTTTGGCTCAAGCACTGACGCATAAAGCCCAATATATCTTATTATAAACATATATAGCATGACTCACAAGCGCGATAAAACCATTTCACTATTTGGACATTGCCCTTTGCTGTGCCCAATCACCCGCTGCTTGTGGGCAGGCAGGAGATGAATTACAGTATTGCTATTGTTTTGTTTTAAGCAGTTTGTCAATCTTGTCTTCGATATCTACTGTGCCCGGATGTCCTCGCCAGACAATCTTTCCCTTTGTGTTGATTAGCAGTGAAGTAGGTACTCCGGATATACCATACTTTTTCGCTGCATCGGATTTAAAACCGCTTTCGCCCTTATGGCACCATAAATGAAGCGCCGCAGACCAGCCCCGGTTTCGCACATAATTAATTAGAGTCTCTTTCCTATCGTCTAAACTAACAGCTAAAAGCACCGCCTTACTTTCCCAGTCGGTTTTTCTTTTGGTTTGTATTTGGCAGAGATGTGCCATCGGTCCCTGGCATGGTCCGCACCAGGTAGCCCAGAAATCAATAAATATAACCTTACCTGCAAAATCGGAAATCTTAACCTCCTTGCTGCTAAAAGCATCCTGCAAAGTTACATCCGGCGCTTCATATCCTTCAATCGGAGCAAGTGTGAAATCAAGCTCCCTGCTTTTCTGCCGGCCATCTAATTGTATGAAAAAGCGGCCCAGTTTTCCTCCTGCAACGGCAAGCATGAAGTGTTCTGCTTCCTCCCCGCCTTTAACGTTGTTCAATTCAATCTTGCCGCTGTCTTCGAACTTTCCTTTGTTGATCAGTATATGACCATAATGTCGGTTGGAATGGTACAAGCTATAAGATTCGCCGGCCGCTGTTTTTTCATTCGGCCATCGTACAGTTATTGTTGCACTATAATCGCCCTTATAACCGTTCTCGTCATAAGGCGTATAAGTGAAAACAAAATTTTTGTTCTCACCTTCATTTAGTGTAACCCTTCTCGGGTCACGATAAAAACCGGGATTTACCTTACCTCGTTCAAATCTCGAATCCTTCTTGGCGGGACGTGTATAAAAATCTATCCAGTAATCACCGGGGGCAAAATACTCTTCTTCCATTTCTAACCGTGGCCCCTCGGACTCTATCTTTAGCACCGGATAGCCGCTCGTGGTACCTGGTTTTAGCCAAATGATTCGTAATCCACACTCTTCAAAAGGCAATTCACCGACCCAGTCGCTCGGAGGTTCAAATTTGGCCTTTACAATAGCAGATTTGGGTAACTTTATTTCAAGCCGATTGTGCTTCAAATCTCGTGCACTGTAAGGCCCCTTGCGGAATGCTCGCAGGAAGCCCGGATAGTCAATAAAAACGTAAAACTCAGGCGAATCATCCGCGATAAAAAATACATATCGTCCTTCATCAGTTTTAATAAGTGAAGTCATATTCAAATCAGCAGGGTTTCTGCCCCTTGACCAGCTCTGATACGACCTCAGTGCCTTTTTCTCAAAATCTGAAAATACCACCATTGGCACAACCTCGTTCGGGATTTCTCTGCCGTCCGCGGTACGCAGGATTAGTTCTCTTTTTCCGCTTTGAAGAATAATTTGTTTTTGAATATCACCCTTCAGGTTATCAAGCACAATCAGCTCGGGTGCATATCCTGCCGCACGAATTATTAGTTGATAGCGTACGGCTAATTGACCTTTCAAGCGATAACCAGGGAAGTCTTCTTTGCCAAGCGCCATCTCACCGTTGTGTCCTGTTTTCCAGGCACTGCTCCCGTATTCATGGCTGTCAAAGAGAACTTCAAACGACTCGATCTCATGACCGTTTTCGTCAGCAACATTCAAATGAACACTGAGTCCCGACTCTGTCTGCGGATTACCGGCCGCAACTGCACTGAACAGTAGCAAAACTGAAAACAATTTTCTGTTAAGCATCTTTTTGTTCCTGATATTCTACATCACCCCGAGTTGCTGGAGGAAGGCTTTCAGGCGGGCCATTTGCTCATCGGTTAGTGAATGGTAAGGCGGACGGCGCCAGCGGGGATAGATTCCGAACAGTTCATACGTGCCGTGTATGCCGGCGTCGAAGCCGCCCTCCAGGGATGAAATGAAATCAAAATAGGGTATGTCGTATTTTTTGATAATCGCGCAGGCTTTCGAAATATCGCCGGCCTCGGCGGCCTGCCAGTATTCGTGGGTAACTTCAGGCTTGAACGTTATAAAGGTCGACAGGTATCCGTCACAGCCGAACGGCAGGATGTCCATGTGGTTTTGTTTCTGTCCGCCTGAGATAACCGCCCAATGCTCGTGAAAATGCAATGCCATCTTGCGGGCAAAGTCATTGCACATATCATCCTTGACGGCAACGACGTTCGGAGCCTTTTCGAGAGCAAGTTCAAGCGTTTTCATGCCGAAATCTATACCGCGGGGGATGAAGACATTGGTTACAATCATGACCGGCATGACTTTTGAGACGGTGGCGTAGTGTTCTGTAAGCAGTTCCGCGGTGCATGAGTCTGTCCAGTCGGGAGGCTGGCACATGAGGATGTCGGCGCCGGCTTCTTTTGCGAACTTTGCAAACTCGACAGCCCGGTCTGTACTGTAATAGCGGTCCGCTGCTACCACCATCGCCCGGCCCGCAACTTGTTCGATAGTAACCTTTGTAACTTCTACAATTTCGTCGTCGCCGAGGCACAGGTAATGACTGTCGCCGGAGGTGAGCAGCATCGTCCTGGCACCGGTATCTAGTAAGTGGTCAATGTACCTTCGAAGCCCCTTATAATCGATGGTTCCGTCTTTGTGAAACGGCGGTCGGACTGATGTAATCGGGCCGGTCAGTTTCTCGCGAATTTCCTGCTTATTCATGTTTACTTTCGCTTATTTTCTTTAATTATTGCCTTAAAATTCAGCTTGTCTGAACTTGTTTTTGTTGACTTTTGCTTATTTTTGCGCGTTTTTGTCCCAGAATCCATAGCAAATTTGCGATATTTTTGCGGTTCTGGTCTTGTTGCTGTCGGGCTCACCGCCTATGGTCCACCACTGATTTTCCTCGACTTCAATGAACGGAGCGGTTGCTGCAGGGTCTATGGTTTCAGATACTTTTTTGACGGACATATCCGTCAGGTCAACAACGTAAACATCGCGATAAATCTGCTTTCCGTCTGCTCTTCCGGTTACGATTAAGTGGTTATCATCAATGGGGTTAGCGACCCAGCAGTAACCGTCGAAGGGCAGCTCGTCCAGCTTTTGCCATTGGTCTTTTTGCGGGTCATAGCGATATGCATCGGAGAGACAAACCAGCGGCTGCCAGCTTGTAACTCCGCCCAGAAGATAAATGTATCCTCCGCATGCAGTCATAGCCGGGAACGAACGCGACTCTCCCGGCAGTGAGGCGCATTTTTTCCAATGCGATTGTGGCTTTTTTGTGTTCAAAGCCCATAAATTATTGTTCATTTCATCGCCGCTGGTGCCGCAGGCAACGTAAAATGTGCCGTCGAGTATTGCACCTGCTCCGGAGCTTATGGGTTCCGGCAGCGGGGTCAGTTCCTGCCAGGGATTCGGAGAATCGAGTTTTTCGAGGCGGTAAACCTGGCTATATGTTTTTGATTTACTTCCGTCGGTCCCGCCTGCGACATAAAGTCCTGTCCGGTCGTGGTCGAACATGGCGCAAGCCAATGGGTGAGGCATTTCGGGACCGGGCTGCCATTTTCCGTTGCGCAGGACGAGAGGCTCGTTAAGCCAGAATTTTTGAGTACGATTTGAAGACCAGTTGGTACCGCCTACCGTTACAACGTGTCCTTCGACAACGCCTGCAATATTTCCTCCCCGACTTCGTGGCAGCTCGGGACCCGGTGTCATTTTATAGCCTTTGTATCGTTTCGGTTCGAGTCCGAGCTGGTCTACGAAGAATTCTCTCAGTTTCGCCATTTGTGCATCTGTGTAAGTTTGCATGGGGGGCCTGACGTTTCTGTAGGCGACGCCGTATAATTCGAGCAATGCGTGCCATCGCGGATGTGTCCAGTCTTTGAGAAACGCACCATAGTCGTATTTCTGGGCAATATAGCCTGCTTTTGTTATATTTCCTTCTTTGACGGCCTGCCAGTATTGGCGTGCGACATCGGGGACGAATGTATACAGGCCGCTATAGGAGGCGCGGCAGCCGTAAGGATATGCGGCCAGCAAGCGGGCGTCGCTGGCGCCGGGGAAAATTGCGAATCGGTCTCCGAAATTCATTTGCACGTCAATAAAATATCGCAGGTTGCCGTCGGCTTTCATTGCCACGATAGATTCTATTTCCGTTAGTTTGCCCAATAACCTCAAAGGGAAATAGCCGTGCAGGACAATTCCCAGCTTGGTACTGTCTGCTACTTTCCGGTAAAATTCCATTACGTGACTGTCGTTTGCGGGGTCATCCTTGTTTTCTTTATCGAAGGGCGGGGGTCTTAGTACCTGAACTGCGTCTGCTTTGATTGATTCGGCATATTTTACATACGCAATAATTTTGTCCATTTCTTCCCACCATTCACCGGTGGCTGCCATAGCGATTCCCCTGTCGCCGACGATGTCTACGAGGCATTTAGTGAGTTTTTTTGCTTCTTCATATGTGAGCTGATTGTATCTGCTGTTTCCTCTGGTAAGTGAAAAGACCCTGCAACCGTGGTTCAGAGCACGTTCGACCATGGTTCTGACGCCTTCGTAGTGTATTTGCAAATCAGGCTTAAAGGGGGTTGGAATCGCCATTACCGGCCCGACGATTTGTTTTTTCAGTTGTTGAGGTGTGGTAAGATTTTTGTTTGCGGCGCAGAAAGCAGGCTGATGGAAGAGCAGGGTTATCGTTACGAGGATAAGTGTTTTCACTTTGGCAGTGTGGGTTCGTGTTTTTTGTTTATTTTTCACTTTGGGTCTCCTGATGGAAAGTATTGAAGAGCATCGAATGATATTATTGTTTTTCTTTAAGCAGCCCGAGCTTTACAAGTTCGTTTTTGATTTTTTTGATGTGTTCGGGCGGCGGCTCTACCAGAGGAAGTCTGAGTTTTGTTGCGGGCAGGCCGAACAACTTCAGGGCTGCGTGCAATGATTCGTGCCAGCCGTACTCGGTCATTAACCTAATAAAGGGGTTTTCGAGGTCTGCTACAACTCTTGTTGCGGCAGGCAGATTATTTTCCTCCAGGTGATGATAAAATTGAGTTTCTACCTGTGGTACGAGATTTGCGATACTTGTAACGTATGCCGGGGACCCCCACATCCAGAGCCAGAGGTAATATTGCATGCTTCCGCCGCCGAGTACAATATATCTGTTGCCGAGTTCGATGAGAAGGTCGCGTGCGAAATTGTAATTTCCACTTGCTTCTTTTACGCAGAGGATGTTTTCGACTTCTGCACACTTTCTGAAAAAGTCGACTTTGAAGTTAGAATAAGGCATGTTGTAGATAATCATGGGCAGGGAGTGATTTTCGGAGACGACTTTGTAGTGCTGGAAGCATCCTTCGAATGAGCGGGTCTGGTGGTAGTACGGAGGCACCATGAGCAGCGCGTCGGCACCGACTTTTTCGCACCGGTCGGCCAGGTCGTTTGCCATTGCTGTACCGGAGTGTGATACGCCTGCGATTGTGTATGCCCGCCCGGCGGCCGTTTGTACTGTTGTTTTGACGGCCTTTTCGTGTTCATCGGGTCGCAGGGCATAGCAATAGCCGGTAGTGCCCACCGCTATGAAGGTTTTTATGCCGTTTTCGATATAGAAGTTTACCAGCTTAACCAGCCCGTCGTAATCGACGGAGTCATCTTCCCTGATGGGAGTGGTTAAAGGGACAATAGGCCCTTTGAGAGATTTTTTGGCGTGGTCAGACTTTTCTTTTTTCATTTTTTTCCTTTCCAGGAAACAATCGAAGCAAAGTCGGGTGGAGAGTTAAAAATACCGAAACGAAAACAACAAATTTGTGTTTCGAAATAATACTCTCGTTCTTTGAATTCGACGGCAAGCCGCGAGCCAACTGCAGGCTCTGCTTAGTCGTTTTCTCAACTTTGCCTGTTTCAGATTCTTCTTTCAAGTTGCCAGGGATTATTATTACCGAAATGAAGCTGTTAGTCCATAGCGAATGTATTGAAAAAGAAGGTGCGTTTCAATCAAAACTGCAATGGGTATAAGTCAAAAATCAGAATCTTGGTAATTTTTTTTTACTGCTTTGCCGGCAAGGGTTTAGGTTGGTAAACAAGTTGAATTTTTGCGGAAATTTCGCAACAAACGTGCAAGTTCATCCAATTACAGAAAGATAGTTAAAAGTTTTTCAGGAAACAACAAATGGGATTTGAGACCGGCATATTTGGCGACAAGCATCTTGATAGTGAATACCTGAACTGGCTGATAGATGATAAATCAGTCCAAATCCAGAGGCGTTTCGGAAAGTTTTGGGAATATTACGTGAACCGGATGCAGGAGTTTGACGGCACGACGGCGATTGCGAGGCGGGTCAGTGAATCAGGCCGGTGTTACGTTCAAGCTCAGGAGTATGGTCTTCCACCGAGGATTACCGGTATTGTTCGTTCGTCAGATACGGGGATTTTTGGGGGCAAGGCAGTTCGGGAATTGCAGCGTAAAGAAGTAGTGATAGAGAATGACATTGGCTGGCGAGTTAATACGGGTGTCGATTTTCTTTTTGGCAAGCCAATGACGTTTGTTTCGAAGTCTCCGGACGGCCAAAAACGAGCAAAAATAGAGCAGATATTAAAGGCTGTGTTTGCGGCTAACGGTGGTATTGGTTTCTTTCAGGACATGGCGGTGCTCGGCAGTGTCTATGGTTTCGTAGACTGTGTTTTGAGGCCTGGCGAGGAGCTTCTCGCGTGCACATCAACTTTCACCTCTTCTCACATTCACACCTTCGAGGATGTTTTACGAGCGGCCCGCACGGTTTACCTGGAGTTGATAGAGGCACCACGGGCACTTCCGGTCCTGGAGGAACATGATTACAGAAGTATTCGTTATTACGTTCAGCACTTTTATGAAGAAAAGAACGCGGTCAGCAAAAGGAGCAGTTTTTTATCGCGGATTTTGTCCGGGTCGAGGGGGACGGGAACCGGAAGACAGAAATCTGCTGTAACGGAAATCATTTCTTCGGAGGCATGGCAGAGATACGAAGACAAGAATCTTGCAGGAGAAGGTAAGTTGCCGTGGGGTTTTATTCCGGTGGTACATATCCAGAATGTGGCTCAACCTTACAGTTACGAAGGAGTCAGTGATGTGGAGCCTTTGATTCCTTTGCAGGACGAGCTGAATACGCGGCTGAGTGACAGGGCGAACAGAATAACCTTTCAGTCATTCAAGATGTATCTTGGCAAGGGTCTGGAGGGTTTTGAAGATAAGCCGGTGGCACCGGGGAGGATGTGGCATACTGATAATCCCGACGCAAAAATAGAGGAATTCGGGGGCGACATGGAAGCTCCCAGCGAGCAGTCACACATTTATGAAATCAGGGAATCTCTGGATAAAGTCAGCGGTATAACGCCTCTGGCGGCAGGGGTTTTGAAAAGCAAGCTCGGAAATCTTACCAGTGCGGTAGCGCTTCGACTGACGCTGATGGGGACATTATCAAAAACGGAGAGAAAGCGTTTCACATACGGCGAAGGGTTAAAGGAAATCTGTCGGATGGTGTTATCAATATTAGAAAAGGCGGGCGTTTTTGCGACCAGTCAGTCGGAAAGAGAAGTAGACATTATTTTTCCGAGCCCTTTGCCTGAGAATGCCAGAGAGAAGCTCGAAGAAGCGCAAATCAAGAAAGAGCTTGGTTTATCCGGTGAACAGGTACTGAGGGAGTTAGGCTACGAAGCCAAAGTTGAGGAGCAATAACAGATGAGTCAGATTGACGAGGAAAAGGAATTTATTCAGGAATCAGAGGCTGATTCGGCCGGCGGTGAGCGGGGCAAACTTGTTCCGGTATCGGAATCGATTCGTTACAGAAAGCGTGCACAGAGTGCGGAGAGGCAGGCGGAGGAATTGTCGCGAGCGCTGAATGATGAGAAGACTCGAGCTGGTAAGTTATCGGCGGAACTGGAGTCTATGAAATCGGAACAGAAGCTGGTGCGCAAGCTCTCGGCCGCAGGTGCTGTGGATGTAGAAGCGGTTGTTCTGTTGGCGAAGGCGAGATTAGCAGATTCTGAGGATTCGGATTTGGACGAATGCATAGAAGGTCTTCGTCGTGAAAAGGCATATCTGTTCGGTCATTCGGCGGTGGAGAGAGAAAAGGGCGGTTTGAGGAAGACAGCCGGCGCGAGAGAGCGGACCAGCGGGGGACATTCGGTTCTGGAGCGGGCCGCAAACAGGGCGGCAACCACAGGGAATAGAAGTGACCTGCAGGAATATCTGAGGCTGCGCCGGAATTCTGTCTGAATGTAAAAATTAAGGATTAAAAGTTATTAGAAAAAGGAGATTGTGGAAATGGCATTTACAGGTAAAGCAACTTATTCAGCCGGCGCTACTTTGCCGGAGCTGGCTGAGGATGTATCAGATTTGATAGGCATAATTTCTCCGTATGAAACACCATTGCTTGATGCACTGGGTGACCCAATGCGTGAGGCAAGAAGTACGCATCATGAATGGCTGGAGGATGCATTGCTTGCAAATAAGGATGCAATCAATGATTCCACGTATACGGACCCGGCGGCAGATACCGAGTTTGTTGTTGATAACGGCAGCAGGTTTCGCGTTGGAGACCAGATACAAGTGGAAGGTTCCGAGGAATTGATGCTGGTTACGGGTGTAGACGGTAACACGCTTACGGTAACCCGTGGTTATGCGGGCACAACAGCGGAAGACCTTTCGGACGACCAGGTGATAAATATTCTGGGTAATGCGGCTCTGGAAGGTTCTGCCAAACCGAATGCGAGGTTTACAAACCGGACAAGGTGCGGCAATTACACTCAGATATTCACGGCAACAGTTGAGGTAAGCGGCAGTGAAATGTCTGCAAGCCAACTTGGTCTGGATGACGAGATGGATTATCAAAAGCAGGAACGTCTTCGAGAGCTCATCCGGGACCTGGAGAATACGGTTGTTAACGGGGGCCAGCCGGCCGGCAGTCCGGAGGGAAGTGGGTCTGTGCGGAGGTCGATGAATGGTATCGTCCAGCACCTGTCCACTCACGTTTACCATACCGGGGACAGCGGCTTTCCGAGCGGTGAAGACCTGGACGAGGACAAGGTAAATTATGTTCTCAGGAAAATCTGGGACAGCAGTAACGGCAATGTTGATCTGATAGTTGTAGGTGGTTATCAGAAGCGGAAGGTGAATTCCTTCTCAGGCGAGAGCAGGACTTACGGCCCGGAAGATACAACTTACAGGAACATGGTCAACATTTATGAGAGTGATTTTGGTATTTGCAGGGTGGTTACGACCCGGTGGATGCCGCGAGATGCAGCCTTGTTGATTGATTCTTCGCGGATAAATGTTCTTCCATTGGCGGGCAGGAGTTTTCACTTTAAGCCATTGGCGAGCAGCGGTGATTACGAATGCGGCGAATTAATAGGTGAATACACCTTAGAGTTGAAGAACGAGGCGGCACACGGTGTTGTCCGAGGGCTTAGCTGCAGTTGACGCGAGGGGGGATGAGGTGCAAGGCGTATGGCGGAGCTTGAAGCGATTGTTCGGCTTGAAGCTGTACGCCGAGCACCACTTTTGATGGAGAGCTGATAAACAATGAGATTCTGTGATGATGTTGACATTTTGAAATATGAGCCTGTTTTGTTCGGTGAGCTTAGTATTCCATCTCAAGTTTTAGCATCCGGGACGGACGGCGAAACAGATGGGACGTCTTTTGCAACCGCGGAGGCGGACTTTGTTAATTCCCAGGTTGCAGCCGGCGGTGTTATATATCTGCGTTCGGATAACAATGTAATCGATGGTCCTTTTGAGATATTGTCCGTAGAGTCTGCAACGGAGTTGACCATTTCGGTCCTAAGGCCGGAAGGTAGTTGTGATGCAGTGGCGCCGCAGAGTGTTTCAGACTTATTTTATCGCGTAAGTACTTTTGCTCCGCAGATAAATGAGGCGAGTTTCAGGCTAATGGAGTACTTCGGTATCGGGCAGGCGTATCCGTCGGGAGGTGTGGATTTAGCGGACATACTGGACATAACTGTACTCAAAGAAGCTTCTGTATTTGCGGTTATATCGAGTGTATATGCAACAATCGCCGGCGAAGCGGATAACGAGAATCACTGGAAAAAGAGCCTTTATTATAAGCGGGCGTTTGAGAAGGCACGTGAAAGTTGTCGGTTGAGCATTGATTCGAACTCTGATGGTGTGGCAGAGGCAACGCGTTTTGGCGGGTGCGGCAGATTGTTGCGTGATTAGTTTTCGGGACGATTTCTGATATGAAGGTAAAGTTGGACGGACAGGAAGTTTTTGACCATCCGGTGGCGATTCATGCCGGTGGTGTTCGTCGCGAGCAAATTGAACGGAGTGCATTTGGTCTGGACGGCATGTTGAATATAGATTGCGGTGGTCGAGGTCGCAAGCTGAGGCAAAATGGCACTTTGCGTGCTTCGAGCAGGGAAGGATTGAGGGAGCGGATAAGACTGATATCGGCATTCATTGACGGTCGAGAGCATATTCTGGTGAGTGAGTCAGGCCAGGAGTTCAAAAACGTTCGGATGGATTCATTTGAAGTTAGCAACCAGCGGATGAGCGGCAGTGGTCCATGTTGTGATTACGAAGTGTTGTATACGCAGTTACGGGTATGACAGGAATGGCGATTGTTGATACTGGTATCGATGATGTAAGGGCGTTTGATTTGCCTGGTGGCATTCGAAGCGACGGCAGCAGTTTCACGGCGCCAAGGGCGGCACTGGTAAGATGGAAATCCGTTTTGGTAGACCGCTTATATCAGGTTTGCGTTAATGGTAAATTTGCAGGAGTTACGACGGATAGTGAGCAACGTCAGATGGTGGTTTTTGTCGGCAGCTCAGACGAAGTGCCGGCGCGCATTGAAGTATTCGCGGTAGATGCGGCGGAAGCAGATGTGGACTTCAGCGATGTTTTGGATTGTCCGGCGGGACGAACAGGACGGGTGAGGATTGTTTTTTTGCGTGGTCAGGATTTGCCGGTGGGTTCGCGGGTGGAGATTTTCGGTGATAACGGCACCGGCGAGATTTCTTATGAATCAGCTTTGAACGTCGACCCGATTGAGGTCTGGGCTTCGTGGCAGGACAAGTGTGGTTTTGGGATGAGCTTGTTTGGAAGAGGCGACTTCGGGTTTGATTCGGCATCGGCGGTCGGATTAGGCCGGGGATGTTTCGGCCTGGGGCAATTCGGGCTTGATGCGGACAATTTTGAGTGGGTGAGTAGATCTCTTGAAGCGGGGGTATACAGATTTACAGTGAGAGTAATTGATTCGAAGGGCAATGAAGTAACCAGCGAAACTGGCGAGGTAGCGGTTTTGCCTTCGGCCCGGCCGGCTGCGGGGTTGAGAGTTTTTTCCTACGACCAGGAAAGTAATCAACTGGAACTTGTGGTGTCATCGTAAGAAAGGCAGAGGAATATCATGGTTGAGGTTTATCCATCGGACAATGAGTTGCTGAACATAGAATTGGACAGCGAGACGGGTGTGGAATATATTGCGACAGGTACGGCTCCGTATTATCTGCATTTTCGCAAGTTGTTGTATCGTTTGCTCCTGGCAACGAAGCGAGCGAATGACCTGCGTGTGTATGATGAAGGGGGGCTGGATATCGGCGTTAAGAGCGGAAAATTTATGTCGGGTACGGAAGTAGTAAGTTATGAAGGTTCTTCGGGTAACACACTTGCGGATGATAAAGCAAATATTTACGTTTATCTGGACCTGGAAGGCAACCTTATTGCCGATGAATACAGCAGCTTTCCCGACATGGCGCTCGTCCCGCACATGCGTTTGGCTACAATTACGACATCTAACGGTGATATAAGTTGCATAGCCGACTGTAGAGGTGAACATAATTTTGTTTTGCCCTACGAAGCTGGCGGCATAAAGCGTGTGATACAAGCACATACATGCGACGATACGCTTGCGGCGACTGAATCAGGTTCAATTCATACCAATCTGGGTGCAGAGGATGCCATCGTATTGATACTGCCGTCTTCGGCACCGGCGGGGGCGGTGTTTACCTTTGCGGTGCAGGAAGCACACGAACTGCGCGTGGATCCTGGTTCTGCGACCATAAGGGACGACAGCGGCCAGACCGCAGACGCCTACAAGTCGGCAGACGCCATAGGCGAGTGTATTACACTGGTTGCAGACTCAAACGGCGACTGGGCAACCATTGCCAAAAACGGTACATGGACCGAGGAAAGCTGATAGATATTTTGCGAAAGGATTGTGTTATTTCAAATATTCAACAAGCTTTATTGGATTGATAATTATGTCTTTTTCTCTTGCATGTGATGATGGTACTACCCCAACGGTTCTGAGGATAGAAGGAACCGACAGCGATGTTACGTGGGCAGATTTGTGGGACTATGATGGTGGTGGAGGGAATGGGGCCGTAACCGGAGATGCAAACGGAGATGCAGTGGTCAGCGATTTTATGGATGAGGTGGTTGAAAATAACGTCTATCAGATAACCAAAGATGTCGAGATAGGGGATGGTGCGAACAGTCTCACCTTCAATTCAAAAGATGAGATGGTTTACTTTGTCGATGATGTGCATCCGGAAGTGAAGACCGCCGCTACGCTGAACCTCGGTGAAAAACAGGGAGACTGGGGGACAAAAGGCTCGATGTGGAGCTTCGGAGAAACTGATGATAACTGGGAGTTCGCAGACGGTGGAACAATCAACGTATATGCGAGCAGACTACATAATCGCAAAGCAGCGAGGGTATATTTCAATACCGGAGCAATCACCATACTTAATTCGATTTTGTCGGGCGATTATGCGAATCTGTCGGACTGGAAGAATCATTACAGGGTCAACGCAGCGATGACTGTCGAGATGAAGGATACCATTGTTACGGATACGGCTTATTTGCGGATGCAGGATCCAGAGCCTACAGTTGATAATCTGCATCTGCATTATAACGGAACAGGTCTTAATGCAACGATTAACAACGCAGAAAACATTGATATGATAATATCGAATTGCAAGTTTACCGAAAATGATACAGATATTATAGCAAATAACTTTGGAGCAGGTGATTTTAATGTTCAGGTTCGGGATATGAATGGGTACCTGGCTGCCGCCGATCTGGACATCGGGGACAGCAATATCAGCGTACAGGAGGAATACACCTGCAATATACACGTGGTCGACGAGGACGGCAATGACCTCGAAAGTGTTACCGTAACGTGCGAGAACCAAAGCGATGCGGAGGTGTTCAGTGCTTCAACCGATGCCGGCGG
>CAZGGE010000074.1:0-14110 GCA_964524285.1 uncultured Pirellulales bacterium | reverse complement strand
TGGGTATATTTTATTTTTTAATAGCGAGGAATCTGCGTGGTGGAACGGGTGGTATGCTGATGAGTTTCGGGCGTAGTAAACACCGGCTTCAGAGTAAGGATCGTGCGAAGGTTACGTTCAAGGACGTTGCGGGTGTTGAAGAGGCGAAGGACGAGGTTGGTGAATTGATAGAGTTTTTGAAGGACCCGCACAGGTTTCAGAGGCTCGGAGGCCGGATACCGCGTGGAGTGTTGCTGGTAGGCCCGCCGGGCTGCGGCAAGACTCTGCTGGCCAAGGCGATAGCAGGGGAGGCGGACGTTCCGTTTTTCAGCATATCTGGTAGCGATTTTGTGGAGATGTTTGTGGGTGTGGGGGCTTCGCGAGTGCGAGATTTGTTCAAGCAGGCCAAGGATAATGCACCTTGTATTATATTTTTGGACGAGATTGATGCGATAGGGCGGAAGCGTGGAGCGGGATTTGCGGGTGGCGGACACGACGAGCGTGAGCAGACGCTTAACGCGATACTTGTGGAGATGGACGGTTTCGATACGGACGACCAGGTGATAGTGATAGCGGCGACGAACCGTGGTGACATTCTTGACAGTGCGCTGACCCGTCCTGGTCGATTTGACCGCCAGGTTGTAGTACCGCTTCCGGATTTGAAGGGCCGTCATGAGATTTTGAAGGTTCATGCGAGGAAGGTGAAGATATCGCCGGACGTGAATTTGGAGCGTCTGGCACGTGGAACGCCGATGTTCAGCGGAGCGGATTTGGCGGCGATAATCAACGAGGCGGCACTTGGTGCGACGATGACGAACAAGGATTACGTGGAGATGTCTGACCTCGAGGAGTCTCGGGACAAGGTTCGTTGGGGCAGGGCCAAGAAAAGCCGGGTAGTCGACGAGCAGGAAAAGCGGACGACGGCGTTCCATGAGGCGGGGCATACGCTTGTGCAGGCGATGTTGAAGGATGCGGACCCGCTTCACAAGGTTAGCATTATACCTCGCGGTCCAATGGGCGGTGCGACATTTTCGCTTCCGGAAAAGGACCGGACGATGTTTACGAAGCGTTATTGTATGGCGTTGTTGCAGGTTTGTTTTGGTGGTCGTGTTTCTGAGGAGATGTTCTGTGAGGATATATCGAGCGGTGCGCACTCTGATATTCAACATGCGACGCAACTTACCCGTCAGATGGTAGTTGCTTGGGGTATGAGCGAGCGGCTTGGGCCGGTGAGTTATGAGACGGATTCGTCGCAGAACGGCAAGACTTATATGATTCCGGGCGAGCGTGATTATTCGGAGAGTACGGCTCAGGAGATTGATGCGGAGGTAAAGCGTATTACGGGAGAGGCATATAACAGTGCGAAGGAATTGATTGAGGCGAACAAGGATAAGCTTGAGCGAGTGGCGAAGGCGTTGCTTCGTTATGAGACGCTAACGGCGGATGATGTGGAGCTGATAGTTGAGGGCGGGGAGCTGGATAAGCCGACGGTTTCAGATTTGCTTGCGGCGGAGCAGGCGAAGGCGAAGGAGCCGGAAGCCAAGCAGGAAGAGGCGAAGAAACAATCCTGAAATTGAGCCAGGAATTTTGCCTGCAGGGAGCAAATGATTTTGAGCAGGTTCATTTTGTCAATCGTGTTGTTATTTATGTTTGCCGGCGGATTGTTCGGGGCCGAAGAACAGGGGGGGCGATTCGAGTATGACGTTTTTGGGGTAGCGGTTGACTGCGGGCATGAAGTGGTGGGGGCAGGAGAAGAGTCGGCGTTAAGGCTGCGTTTTGATATGGAGCAGGGGTGGCATTTTTATGCTCCCGGGGAAGGATCGCCCGGGGGGATGGGTCTGGCATTGAAGGCGAAGGAGGCGGAGTATATCTATTTTTATCAGCCGGTATTCGGGGATTCGGGGACGTTTTACGATGAGAATTTGAAGGAGGATATTGCGGTTTTTGACGGGGAGTTCGAGGTTTATTTTCCGTTTCGAGTAAAGGAGTCGGCGGGCGAGGCGGTTGGTGAGGGGACAATCGAGGATGAGGTTAAAGTTGTTATTGAGGGTGCATATTGTTCTGAGCAGCGGTGCCGGCTTGTGCGGGATTTTGAGGTTACAACGGCTGTCATGATAGGTAAGCAATCAAGCGGGAAGAAATTTTCTTTGCCGGCGGTTGAACAGGAGGGTGCTGTCAAGGAAACGGAATTGATTGAAGAGGAAGCATTGGAAGTGGGAGGCTGGTCGGATTATTCGGTGGGTGTTGCTTTGCTTCTGGCTTTGGCGGCAGGTATTAGTTTGAATATTATGCCTTGTGTTTGGCCGGTGCTTCCACTTATCGTGATGCGGCTGGTGGAGCAGTCCAAGTCGGGCAAGGGCAGGTCATTCGAGTTGGGATTGGCATTTTGTGGGGGGATATTAGCGTTTTTCGGATGTCTTGCGGCGGCTAATGTGGTTTTGCAGGTCTTTTATGGCCAGGTTCTTCAATGGGGGGACCAGTTTCGCGAGCCTGCATTCGTGGGTGGGATGGGAGTATTGCTGGTAGTGTTGAGTATGTTCATGTTCGGAGCGTTTTCTATAAGCGTTCCGTCTTCGGTTTCGAGCAGGGCCGGCTCCGGAAAGGGATATACCGGAGCTGTTGGTATGGGATTTCTGGCAGCGGTTCTCAGCACGCCGTGCAGTTTTGCGATACTTGCGGCGTCGTTTGCGTGGGCACAGGCGCAGAATGTTTTACTTGGCACGACAGGTATAATGGGTATAGGCGTGGGGATGGCGCTGCCATATTTGTTACTGACGTTGATGCCCGGACTTCTGGGTCGTCTGCCGCGGGCGGGTCAGTGGATGGAGATTTTTAAGCAGGGAGTGGGCTTTATTCTGCTTGGGATTGCGGTGTGGTTTTTTACGATTCTGCCCGAGCAGTACCGTGCTGAAGCGATGTTTTTTGCTCTGGTACTGGGGTTTTGTGTCTGGATGTTCGGCAGTTGGGTTGGTTATAACAGCAAGATGTGGCAGAAGTTAGTTGTGCGTTCGACGGCTGTTTTGATTGCGATTATTTCAGGATTTTTAATCCTGGGAGGTGGAGGCAAAGGTGAAATTCAGTGGCGAAGTTATGATGAAAGTTCAATTGAGCAGGCTTTGGAAGAAGGCAGTCCTGTATTGATTAAGTTCACTGCGGACTGGTGCCTTAGTTGCAAGGTAGTGGACAGGCTGGTTTTTTCGCGTGAGGACGTTGCCAGGCTGATGGAGGAAAAGGACGTTCTGGCGGTGAAGGCGGACACGACGTTGAAGGATAGTGCCGCGACGCGAGCATTGAAGGACAAATATGACGAGCCCGGTGTACCTGTTAGTATTCTTTTGCTGCCGGGTGAGGAGGAACCTGTAAGGTGGAGGGGCAAGGCGTTTGCGGATGAACTTAAGGAGAAGTTGAGGGGGGCAGGAGCGGATGAAAATCAAGGTGGCAAATAAGGCGAGTAGAAAAAAGCAGGTGTGCGATGTCGACAGGTCGGAGGCGGCAGAGCGTATCCGGAAAATAATTCCCATATTGAAGCGATTGTATCCTAATGCAGGTACGGCTCTTCGTTTCAGCAAGCCATTGGAGCTTCTGGTTGCCACGATATTGTCGGCGCAGTGTACGGACAAGCAGGTGAACGTGGTAACGAAGGAGATGTTCAACAAATACAGGTCAGCGGAGGATTTTGCAAATGCGGATACAGGGCAGGTAGAAAAGGCGATAAAGAGCACCGGCTTTTTCAGGAACAAGGCGAAGAATATCAAGTCGGCGTGCAAACAGATAGTGTTCGAATACGGCGGGAAGGTGCCGGGGACGCTTGAGGAGTTGACTTCACTTGCAGGGGTGGGGCGGAAGACGGCGAACGTTGTTCTGGGCAATGCGTTCGGTGTGCCGGCAATAGTGTGTGATACGCACGTTATACGTCTTTCGCGCCGGCTGGGGCTTTCGGGCAGGACGGACGATGCGGTGAAGCTGGAATTTGATTTGATGAAGGTGGTGCCGAAGAAGGAATGGACGGGCTTCAGTCATTTGCTGATTTATCATGGTCGGAACGTTTGCAAGGCGAGGAAGCCGGCGTGCGAAGAGTGTTCGATATCTCGTTATTGTCCGTCGGCGAACAAGGTCGAAATGAGGTAATATGACTTGTGTAGAACATACTGCATTAATTACAGAGGAGTAATAAGATGTTGAAATCAATAGAGAGTCCGGTGAAGGATTTATGGCGGATATTTCGCATAATGGCGGAGTTTACGGAGGGATTCGAGGAGCTTTCATCGACAGGGCCGGCGGTATCTTTTTTCGGCTCATCGAGGATAGAGGAGGGTAATGTTTATTACGAGCTTGCCCGTCAGACGGCACAGGAGGTTGTGAAGGCGGGATTTGTGGTAATCACGGGCGGGGGTGGCGGCGCGATGGAGGCGGCGAACAGGGGCGCGGTAGAAGCGGGTGGAAAGAGTATAGGTTTGAACATAGAGCTTCCGATGGAGCAGGTGCCGAACAAGTATCAAACTTTGTCGCTGCATTTCAGATACTTTTTTTGCCGCAAGGTGATGTTTCTCAAGTATTCACATGGTTTTATTGTTCTTCCTGGCGGATACGGGACGATGGACGAATTTTTCGAGTCTCTTGTTTTGATTCAGACGCTGAAGCAGGCGTCTTTTCCGGTGATACTGATGGGCAGCGATTACTGGGGTAGTCTTGTTACGTGGCTTAAGGAGAAGATGCTCGAAGAACAGGGATTTATATCTCCGGAGGACATGGATGTTTTTACGGTGGTAGATGAGCCTGAACAGGTAAGCAAGATAATAGTCGACTTCAAAAAAGCGCAGGGCCGAGCGGGCCTGGACCTTCCTTCGGGTATGCGACAGAGGGAGGAGGGGCAGGTTTAGGGGTCGTTGAAGTATTTTTAGCGATGTTCATTGCCTGTTCGAGGTGATTGAGCAGGTATTTTTTTTGAGGTGAGCCGAGGTGTTCGAAGGGCAGGATTTCATCGGTGGAAAATTCCCGCTCGGCGAGCTGGTCGATGTCAAAACCTTGCTTTTCAAATGCCTGTCGCCAGATTTCAGGCTGGAAACATTCGTTCCACAGGTCAAATTTTGCACCGTTTTTCCAGGCGTTTTCGATGACTTTTGCAAGGCGACGGTCAGCTCTTGCCAATACGGATTCAAGGATAGTTCTGTCTATGTTATGGAATTTGAAGTTCAGGGATTTTGCTTTTAATTTTCTTTTTTCGCTGAGGATGAGAGACCTGGAATTTTGGAAATACTCAGCGTTCTTTTGAGGGAGCCAGGCAAATGGGGTATGCGGTTTGGGGACGAACCAACTGATGGTGATATTTATCTGTGCGGCTTTGCGGTCGATTTCTTTTCGGAGGCAGGCGAGTTGGTTTGAGAGAAGTACGATTTGAGTTATGTCTTTTTGGGTTTCTCCGGGAAGGCCGACCATGAAATAGAGTTTGATTTTTTTGTAACCTTGCTGGAATGCGGCACGTGCGGCGGCGAAGAGGTCGGAGTCCTGAATTGGTTTGTTAATGATTTTTCTGAGTTTTTGTGAGGCGGCTTCGACTGCGATTGTGATGCCGCTTTTTCTTACGGAGGTTGCCAGTTGTGGTATTAGTTTCAGTTGTTGGTCGACTCGCAGGCTTGGCAGGGAAAGGCCTACGTGCTTTTTACGGAAGTATTCGTTCAGTCGGCTGACGAGCTGTTCGAGGTTGGGGTATTCGGCGGTGGAAAGGCTGAGCAGGCTTATGGTGTCAAAGCCGGTTGCGTGGTATGCCTTTTTTGCGATGTCGACAATTTTATCGACGCTTCGGTATCGAAGAGGCCTGGTGCAGAAGGAGGCCTGGCAGAATCTGCATCTGCCGGGACAACCTCGCATTATTTCGATACTAACTCTTTCATGAACAGCTTCGGCAAATGGAACGAGGGGGCGGGTGGGGAAAGGTGCATTTTCGTAATCGTCTACGACGGCATTTTTGAATTCGGTGTTCAGATTTTCAATTTTTGGCTTAAAGGATGTTATTGCGGAGTTGTGATATTCGAAATCATAAAGAGAGGGGACATAGGCCCATTCGAATTTTTTTGCGGCCTGTTGGAGAAGTTGATTTTTTTTAAGTCCGTCTTTTTTACATTCGAGCAGAAATTTAACAAAATGGTGTGCAGCATTTTCGGCGTGTCCGAGTATGAAGAGGTCTATAAAAGGAGCGACTGGTTCACAGCAGTTTGCCATTTGCCCGCCGGCGATTATGAGAGGGTGATGGCCGGTGCGGTCGGCGGAGCGAAGGGGTATACCGGACAGGTCGAGTGTATTGAGGAGATTTGTATAGCATAGCTCGTTTGTGAGGGAGAAGCCGAGGATGTCGAGGCTGTTTAGAGCTGCGCGGGATTCGAGTGTGAACAGCGGAATCTTTTTCTCTCGTAGGATTTTTTCTGCGTCGTGCCAGGGAGAGAATGCTCTTTCGGCGGCGACTCCTTCGACGGCGTTGATGACGTCGTAGAGTATAGCTATGCCGAGGTTGCTCATGGCGACTTCGTAGAGGTCGGGGAAACACAGTGCGATGGTGAGTCGGCATTTAGAGAGGTCTTTTTTTATCTGGTTCACTTCGCCGCCGATATACCTGGAAGGTCTGCGCACGAAGGGCAGGAAGTCGCGTTCGATTTGGTCGTTCAGAATTTGTGGTTTTTCGTAGTTCACGTCGGCATCTATAATAGCGAATTTTGTGTTATGGTTAAAGTTTGCGGTGAAGTTTGAAATTGCGTCAGGTTCTGTGCGGGACTTTGATGCGTTTTTGGCACCGTTGGCATTTTCCGGTTTTTCCGGCGTATTTTGCGTGGACTTTTATTTTTTTTCCGCAGGTACAGCGAAAGCGAATAAAGTTTTGTTCGAGAAAATCGTCGACGGTTGGCGGGGGCGGCGCGGCCCGGGGTTTTTCAGGGGGAGCTTTTGTGGGAGCGTCTTCGACAGTTGCAGAAGTTTGGGACTGTTGGGGGGTGGAATAGTCGGGATTGATGAGGTATTGGGGGTAATTTGAGGAATGACTGTTTTCAGATGATGATTTTCGTTCGTCGAAGAACTGTAAAAGCGACTTTTCGTATCTTGTCATTTGAATGTAGCCTGTTTTCAGCATCAGGACGGCGAGCGCGAAACCGGCGGCGAAGCCACCGAGGTGAGCGAAATATGCGACGCCTGCCGAGTCGCCAAGGGCGAAAACGCCGAAGAGGTCGAAGGCGAGCCAGAAAAGAATCATCCAGAAGCTGCTCACGGTGAACTGCTTTATAAACGGTAAAAAGACCCAGTAGCAGGTTATATCGTTTTCAGGGAAGAAGACCAGATACATGCCGACTATGCCGTTAATGGCGCCGCTGGCCCCGACGACGGAACCGCCCATGAAAATCAGATGCGCGATTCCGGAGAGAATACCGAAGAGGACATATACAGGCAGGTATATGAGGTTTCCGATTTTTGCACAGACTGCATTTCCGAAAATCCAGAGGAAGAGCATGTTTCCGATGAGGTGCAGGATGCCGCCGTGCAGCCACATATATCCCACAAGCTCCTTGAAGTCGAAACTGTCGAGGACGAATTGAGTGAGAGGGTTATCGTCTGAGGAACCTGCTTGGAGTACGTACGATATCTGCAGGAAGAAGACCAGACATGCGGCGGCCACTATCAGCCAGTTGATAAAGGGGAGTTTATCCTGCGGGACGTCGACTTTCCAGGGTATAACAGCCAAAATTTTTTCCTTAAAACCGGTACAGCTTTAAGTGGATTTTAGCGTTTTATTGGGATAAATCAAGTCAGATTTTGTTTTTTGTTTGTTTTGATTTTTATGAAAAAGGCCCCGGCTTTTAATTGGCGGGGCCTTTTTAGCATCAGTTAATAGTGGTGTATTTACGGCCAGAGCGGCGGATTCTGCAGCCAGTCCTCTGCCAGTCGAGCGTAGTCTTCGAAGTTAACAGCGTTGTCCTGGTTGAGGTCAGCGGGCATTCGGCCGAGCAGCAGGTAGTTGATTTCATTCTGGCTGAGGCAATAGTTCCAGATGCTGAATTCGTCGAGTGCTCCTTCCCAGTGGCGCGTGCCATAGCCGTACTTGGGGAAATGTCCGAGTTCAAGGATGATATCATAGCCAGACCTGGCCAGGCAAGGCCCGTCATCCCAATTGCTCAAAACGCCGTTTATATAAACGTATATGTAGGCGTAATCTGGAGCGTCGTCCTTTTGGTCTATGACCACGGTAATCATTTGCCAGGTATCGGCAGCTATAGGACCAGAGTTGAAATTCGGCTTGTACCAGAACAACTTAGTCCCGCTGCTCTTACATGAGAGCCATCGGGAGCCAACTGCTCCGTCATATACACCCCATCCTGCGACTCCGCAATAGTTGGTTGTGTTATCATTTGGGTCAGCTTTCATCCAGAAGTTCATGGTGGCATCAGCCTGTCGCTGCCCGTCGCCGATTTCGGATACATACGGCAGATTATCATGTAAAAAGTCGCTGTCATCGTTAATGACGCGGTCGTTGTTTCCGTCGAAGTAAATAGCCTGGCCGTTAAAACCCGGGACCCAGGGTTCGGAGTCGAAACCCTGTAGTGTGCCGTGGATACCATTGCCTGATAGGTCGGTGACCAACTCCATTCCGGAGTCTTCAAAGTCATAGTATAGCACGCGTTGGCTCCAATTTGGTTCTGTAACCGTAACATCCGGATTCTGGTCAAGCCAGCTATCAGCCATTATCTTAAGGTCTTCATAGTCGATGGAGCAGTCTTTGTTTAAGTCTGCGGGTGAGGAATGTTCCGCTACACAAATCGGGGGGTTCAGCCTGATGTCGTCGATGACAATCTCACCGGTGCCGCGAACACTGACACCCCAGGTTCCAAAGCCGACAATCAGCTCCTTTATTTGAGTCAGTTCCACGTCGACGTTGTTGAACTCTTCAATCTCGATGTACCAGTCCTGCCACTGTTGCTTTTTGAGGTCGGGCTGGTCGGGATAATACACTACCGCTTCATCGTCTTCGGCGTCTTTTAGTACCATATAGAAATCGTCGTCATTTTCGTAAGGTTCCGGGTTTCCGGAAAAGCTCAGCGAAATTGATTTCACGCCGGGATTGCCTCTGGTGAAGTCCTGGGGTTGTTCGAATGTTCGACGGATGTAGGCTCTGCCGGCCGTGTTCAGGTTGTATACGAATCGCATACCATCTCCGCTTATACCGGAAGCACTGTATATCTGCGTATCGCCGCCGCCCTGCCATTCTTCTCCACAATTATATGCCTCCCACCGGTCGCATGGCTGATAACCTTCGAAGTCGTCTATGGTAATGTAGTTGGCAGTGGTAAGGCTCCATTCGTTTCCTTCGATGATGGTGCCGTGGTCTTTTTCTATTCCGTCGACTCGCCAGTAATATGTGGTTTCAAAATCAAGCAAACCCACATCGATATTGGGTTCTGTTGTTGGCGTGTCAGGATTGTTTTCGACCATGGGGTCTGTTCCGAAGTAAACCGTGTGGTCGACGATAAGGTCTCCTTTTGTCCAGGCTGGGTCTATTTCGGGGTTCACCAGTTCAGCTTCATTTTCGGGTATGGGATTATATGCCCGGCCGTCGTTGATGGTAATGCTCCAGATGCTTCCGTTTATCACGTTAGCTCCGTTGACTTCATCGACCCGCCAGTAGTAGGTTGCATCGAGGTCGAAATCCACGGCGAGACTGTTAGCATCCAGTGCAAGCCTGCCCTGGTACACATTATTAGGGTCAATTGTAGTATTTGCATCTCTTACGGAGTTGTAATCGGTGCCGAAGTAGACGTCGTGCTGGTTTGCGTCATAGCCTGGTGTCCACGCCAGGTATTCATCGTCGATGTTTACAATCGGGTTGTAGGCCGTCGAAAGTTCTTCAAGTGTTGCAGCGCGAACCTCTGTCTGGTTATTTGCGTCGTAATAGGTTACCACGATGGCATTAGGATGTGTTCCGTAGATTCCGTTTGCATCATATGCGGTAATCCAGCCACGGTCGATGTAGCGGTTAAATCTTGTTCTTCTGTCACCATCAATAATGAGCAGGCCTTGGTGAATGTCCATAGTTCCGTTCGCATCGTCACGCCGCATGACAAAAGTTCCACACTCAATAGTACCGTCGTTTAATTGCAGATGACCGTCTGCGCCGGTGCCGTTTAGACCTACATACAGATTGTCTGCTTCAACAAAGCCCCCGTTCATGTTGACGGTGCCGATTGCCGGTGAAGTTCCGGCATTTGCAGCGTTTCCTATTGTAAAGTAACCGAGGAGCAGTTCGGCACCGGGGTATATATTGACTGTGCCGTAACCATTTATGTTGCCTATAATCAGATTACTAACTTCTGTGAGCAATCCATAAATGTTTAACGTTCCGACGCCGCTTTTGTAACCTACAAAAACACCTTCTTTCATTCCCAGGCAGAGTCCGCCTCCGTTCATTATAGTCAATGAGGTGTCGCTTCCGCTTCCTTCGCCGATATGCAATCGTTCTATTTGTCTTTCAATGGCGATATTAACGTCTCGAACACCGTTGATTTTGACCCAGTTGTCCTCGCAGGGGACGCAAGTTTCGTCCCAGTTGTCGGCGTCGGAGAAGCTGTAACCATCACCGCCACCGTCAAAAATTATATCCCGAGGACTTGAAGGACAACAAGGCGGCGGCACTTCGCTTGCGGGTCTTGGTCCTGCCCAGCCTTGTTCTGTGGCAACAATGAGGTATGGGTCTCCTTTTCCGCTGAAATGTCCGGACAGTTCGGCGGGGATACTCTTGAAGCGGAGCGAGAACGGAGAATCACCTCCCAGCCATTCGTACTGATAAAGGCTTGTGATGTCTGTAATTTTCATGTCGGTGCCCCATTCGGATTCAGGTTCGCGTTCAACGATTCTGCGGAGATGGAGGGGCCATTGGTTGTAGATGTTTTCGGAATCCCAATAAAGTGGTCCTGCGAGGGGGTCAAAGACAGTATAACATGCGACGCCGTAAGGGCCGCCGCCGACGTTCCACATGTGGACGTCGAGGACCAGGTCTACCTGTGCAACCTTTTGTTGCGGAGTCATTGAGTTGAAATCCGGGATGTCATATTTTATCCATGGAGCAGCGACATTTGCGCCGGGGCAGTACCAGGAGCCGGTGGTGAGGTGGTTTACGACAAATCCTACACCACCGCTGCAGCTACTTCCGACATAATTATCATCAGCGACGATGTGGTAAAAATATTTTTTCCGTGGCGGCGTCCCTTCCTCTGTTGTAATGATGAGATACGGGTCCTTTAGAGAGCCGGATTTTTTCGGGTTGCTTTTGAATCTCAGCGAGAATGGAGAATCGCCACCGGCCCATTCGGCCAACATATATGAATCGGTTATATCTGTTGTCTTAGGTCCGAGTCCCCAATTGTTTCCCCGTTCTTTTATTTTATTGAGATATAAAAGGTCCCAGCCGTTATAGATATTTGTAGAGTCCCACCAATTTGTTCCGGCCATGGGGTCTGCGACGACATAACAATCGATGCCGTAATTTGGCTCGTTGGGGCCATACCACTCATTGATGTCATTTACCTCGAGCACCAATTCGACTTTTACGATTTTTTGTTGCGGGGTCATGGAGTTGAAGTCGGGGATGTCGAATTTGACCCAGGGTGCGGCGTAATTTGGTTCATTTGCAGTTGGGCAACAGTCGCTTCCGGTAGCGAGATAATCTACCTGGAAACCGACATCGTCACTACAGCTACTACCAATGTATCCCGGCATGGGGTCAACCTGGTAGGTGTACTGGTTAGCGGCCCACGTACCGGTGGCAAGCCAAAATGCCATCGCGATAAAGCCAATAAACGTTAATTTCCGATACATACTGGTCCTCCTTCCGAAAAAATGGTTAAGTATAAGAAATTTAAGCTCATCCAGTCCGGGGAAATAGAAGTTAGATTTTCCCGGATTTTATAGAGAAAAGTTGCTCTGGGCCTTACGAACGGCTTTTCGAGCATTCTGCTCCTCCGTTTGGACTAAAAAAGCTGTTATTTATTTCATCTATCGGGCTTTTTGCTTATGAAAACCCGATTTTCTTGAATTTGGTGTTGCCAATTATCAGCGCATACAATTACTTACATCCTTTACGTGCTGAGATTTAACAATGCTTAAGCGCCATGACCTTAATTTAATTATATAAAAGGGAGCAATTGCTTGTCAAGGAAAACCGTTTCGGATTGGGGATTTCTTCAATCCTGTGGTATTATTGCCGGCTTTTTTGAAGAGACGTCTATTCAACAGAACCGTTTTAGGGGCATAATAAGCGATAATAAGGGATAAACAGCCCTGCCGGCCGGTGTCCTGTAATTAAATTTCGGAAAAAATGTGTTTTGCCGGTTGTCCGGTTTAACCTTTTTTTGTGCGGCTCATTCAGTCGGCCTTTTTCATTTTTGCGACAGCAGGAGCATCTTAATGATATATTGAGAGCGAGGAAGGTTATCAGCCAAACCATGAAGGTTTATGTATAACATGAGCTTGTATAGCTACAACTGTCGAAATCAGCAAAGTCCGGAAATTCGAACCTTTGAACTTAAAGAATTTGTTAAAAGCTCATGGTTCGAGGGAAAGGCCGGAGCAAAAGCGGGCGAAGGGATTCGAACCCTCGACTTTCAGCTTGGGAAGCTGACATTCTACCACTGAATTACGCCCGCAGGCGAAATAAAATTATTGCACATTGTCAGTTTTTGTAAAAATGGATTTTTTCAGGTTGTTGTTGTGGTTATGGTGTCATAGAGCGTTTGCCTGTTTTATTAAGTCAACCAGGTTCCTGAAATCGAATTTTTTCAGTCTTTATGGACAGGTATTCATTTCATTCTTTTATCAACTTTTTGTTTTGCATCTTTAAGGACTTCGTGTACGGAGACGGGTTTGCCGCCGTGGGTTTTTGAGATGTCAGCGGCGGTCATGAATGCAAACATTTCAAGGGTTTCGCCGGGAGGAACAGCGACGTCTCCTGTTTTGAAGAATTTTACGATTTTCTCAGCTAAGTGTCCATAGCCGGCGTATTGGCCGCTGGGCGCAATACCTTTCGTTCCGAAGACCATTGCTCCGTAACCTTTTTTACCCTGTCTTATACCCCTGAATGTTCCGACGCGTCCGTCATCCCATACGCCCACGACGTAATCGGTGCCGTCCGTTTGAACCCTCTGAACTTCTTCACAGCCGGTACCCATTATGGTAAAAAGTATCTCAACACCGTGTATGCCGTACCAGTACAAATCAGGGTGATGCTCCTCCAGTTCGCATGGGCTGTACGCATCGCAGCCTACGACATCACCGACATCTTTGTGATTTCTCATGCCGATAATTCCTGGTGAAAATCGCAATGATGAGCTTGTCCAGCATGGCACGTTTGCTTTTTCGGCCCGCCGGAAGATTTCGACGGCATCGGCGAGGTTGCCGGCCAGCGGTTTGTCAATCCACAAAGGTAACCCGGCTTCTATTACAGGTTTTGCCTGTTCGAGATGAGGTCTTCCGTCCACGCTCATGAGCATAACACCATCAACCCGGGTGCACAGCTCGTCTATGGAATCGACGATTTCAACGCCGAACTGCTCCCTGAGGCGTGCGGTGAATTTGTCAATACGATTGGCGGAGCTGGGTATGTCAGGTGAGCCTCCTTTGTAAGCCAGTACCACCTTGCAGCCGGTGTTGTTTGCGGGGTCGTTAATGTGTTTTGTGAAGGCGAGGACATGCGATGTGTCGAGACCTATCATGCCAATGCGAAAAACATCGGTTGTTCCGGCGGCATGTGTGCAGGTGATTGCCGACACTAATGTAGCGGTAATGATTAATGACAACAGCGCCCAACGTTTCATTTTTTTACCTCCTTTTGCTAAAATTGTATTTCAGGTTTTCAATAATGATAAAAGGCCGCCTTAAAGCACAGCCGGTCAAAAAGAGATATTAGCGGAATGACGGCGCCTCTTCAACAAAAATTACTGGACCGGTCGTCTTTACGGTTAAAAAATGTCGGGCGTCGGCGATGAAGGGGTTTATAATATCAGCATTGACAAGCAGCCCTGAAAGTGTAGTATTATCAACGTAAAAATGAGCGCCTGTAGCTCAATTGGACAGAGCGTCGGTCTACGGAACCGAAGGTTGGGGG
>CAZGGE010000073.1:0-14320 GCA_964524285.1 uncultured Pirellulales bacterium | reverse complement strand
CGAGCCTAACCTATTCAATAAGGCAGGTCTTCCCGCTTCTCCGTTCATCAGCGATGACCATTGATATTTTGCGGGCCAAAATAATAATGAGTTTATAACCTGCCTTTGGTTGAATTGTTCAAATTTTGTTTCAGCAGTGAGCTTATAATTATCCCTAAAAAGCGTTTGACAAAGCGGCTCACTTAATTAGCATATGCTGCTTTCGCACTTAAAGCAGCTATGCCTGGCATGCAATACATTTCGAGACTGAGTATAGTTCTGCGAATCTGATTTTTTGTAGCGGCCTCATAGTGCGAAGGCTGCGGAAGATAAGAAAAAACACCGGTCTTCATCCGACGAAGAGACTATTCCGCGATGTATACATATAATTTAACAACCATAACATCATTAATTGCATCATCAGCCGGCACGGCTGTTGAACACGAAAAGACACTTCATTTTCTTTTACTTTTCGGTGTGGCGATTCTCGCAGGCACAGTTGGGAGCCGTTTCTTTCAAAAGCTTCATATACCAAGGGTTGTCGGCTTTATAGTTGTGGGGATACTGCTCGGCGATATACTCGGCATAATAACAGAACCTGTCATTGACGGTGTTAAACCGTTTACCATGTTTGCACTTGGGCTGATTGGATTCATGATAGGCGGTGAACTTCGCGGTGAAGTTTTCAAAAAGTACGGCAAACACTTCTTTTTTATTCTTCTATCCGAAGGAATCGGAGCATTTTTGCTTGTCGGCATTGGTACCACCATAGCTGCATGGTTTGCGCTTCCTTATCTGATGCCGACGGAGTTTGTGGAGGCTGAGCGGCTGTCTTCTTGCGCAGCTCTCGGTCTTGTTCTTGGTGCAATTGCTTCAGCAACAGCACCGGCAGCTACGGTGAATGTACTGTGGGAATACAAGACAAAAGGGCCGCTTACAACGACAATATTGGCCATTGTCGCTCTGGACGACGCTCTGGCACTTATTCTTTACAAGGCAGCAACATCTGCGGTGAAGGCAATTACCGGCATAGCTCACAGCTCACTGTTGATAGCAACGGGTCTTCTTGCCGCTGAAATAGTGGCGTCAATTCTTCTTGGAATCGCGGCGGGGGTTTTGTTTTTTTTGCTAATCAAGTATGTAAGCCGCAAAGAAAGGACCGTAGAATTTGCAGTAGCATTGCTTTTGGTGGTAGTTGGAACCTCAATTGTATTTGAGATAGATCCGATATTACCTTCAATGATATTAGGTGTAACTGTTGCCAATCTTATGCCCCGTCAAAGCAAAGGTATATTTCAGACGGTCGAGGGTCTTGCTCCTCCTGTATACGTATTGTTTTTTGTTCTTGCGGGCTCACACCTTGAGCTTAAAGAAATAGGATGGTGGCTTTTACTGATGGTGGCGGTTTATTTGTTATTCAGGACCGGCGGTAAGTTTTTAGGCTCGTGGTTTGGTGCGCGAGCATCCAAAGCCCCCAAACCTGTGCAGAATTATCTGGGTTTATGTCTATTAAGCCAGGCTGGGGTAGCCATCGGTCTGGCGGTCATATCGAAAGACTTATTCCAGTCCCATATAGGTCACGCGGTCATCGTCATCATTATGACCTCAACATTTGTTGTTGAAATCGTGGGTCCGTTGTTTGTAAAGCTCGGTGTCAAGAAAGCCGGGGAGGTGGGTCTGAACATTACCGAAGAAGACCTTATCGAAACATACAAAGTCAAAGACGTTATGGACACCAAAGTGCCTGGGATTTCGAGCGGGCTTCTTCTTCGTAATATCATTGAAATAGTCAGTAATACGGATAAATTTTATTACCCAGTGACCGATAATAATAATAAAGTTATCGGCGTAATAACACTTGACGGAATCCGTAATACCTTTGCCACACAGGAGCTTAATGACTGGCTGGTGGCACTCGACTTGATGCAGCCGATAATAGCGAAAGTTACACCCGAAGTACCGCTGTCCGATGCCCTTGAAATCGCCGGAGCACACGAAACGGAATATCTGCCGGTAGTAGCTTCGCCTGACGACAACAAATTTACTGGTGTTCTTGATATTCCCGCACTGCGGCGCTGGCTTTCTGCTGAGGTGTTGTTGCGGCAGCAAAAAGCCGATAATATACCCGAGACTGTTCGTGGTTAATACCTTCGTAAAACACAAAACTTACATAGCAAATGACCTACGCCCTGCTTAATACTAACTGGTCGCTCAGTGAAGTGCTGAATCCTGCCTTATTATTCGGTCTGATTGTTTTTGGTGGAGCCCTTGGTGCAAGGGCAATTCAAATACTCCACGTTCCACAGGTAGTCGGCTGCATTGTTGTTGGAATTCTGCTTGGGGATATACTGGGCTTAATAAGTGATGCGACAATCGAATCACTTGAGCCTTTCACCATGTTTGCGCTTGGGGTAATAGGTTTCATGATAGGTTCTGAGCTTCGAGCTGAAGTCTTTAAGAAATACGGCAAACAGTTTTTTATCATACTTATTGCCCAGGGTGTTGGTGCATTTCTTTTAGTGTCCATCGCTACCAGTTTTATAATGTATATTCTTGAGTGGCCGGCATCCACATCTGTAGCGGTTGGTCTGGTACTTGGAGCAATAGCTTCTGCGACCGCGCCTGCCGCGACGGTGAACGTTTTGTGGGAATATAAGACGCGTGGTCCACTTACCGCTGCGGTTCTGGCGATAGTGGCTTTGGACGATGCTCTGGCGTTACTTTTGTACCGTGCGGCGGCCTCCGGCGCCGACGCTCTTTTGGGTACAGGTAAAAATTCCGTACTTGCAACGTCGGGCCTGCTTCTGGCGGAGATTTTTGGTGCCATTCTTCTTGGTTTTATCTCCGGATTGCTGCTCTATCTGCTTTTGAAGCTGGTAAGAGCGGAAGACAAAATACTGGAGTTTTCCATTGCTTCGCTTTTGCTTTTGGTGGGTATTTCGATGGTGCCCAGGATTGACCCTATTCTGCCTGCGATGACACTGGGCATAACAATGGCAAACCTTGCACCCCGCGAAAGCAAACATGTTTTTAATCTCGTGGGTGGATTCTCACCGCCGGTTTATATTGCGTTCTTCGTACTGGCAGGCGCTCACATGGAATTCGGCACAATGGCACTTTGGATAGTTTTTATGATAGCGACTTTCGTGGTATTGCGTGCTGTGGGCAAAATATCGGGTGCCTGGGCGGGAGCAAAATATTCGAAAGCCCCTGCTGTGGTTCGCAAGTACCTGGGTATATGCCTTCTTCCACAGGCGGGCGTGGCTATAGGCCTTGCAATTCTTGCAAAACAAAAGTTCGCAGAGGACATCGGCAAGCTAATTATAATAGTTGTGATGACGGCGACTTTTCTGATGGAGGTTCTGGGTCCATTATTTGTAAAACTTGGTGTGAAAAAAGCCGGCGAGGTCGGTTTGAACATAACCGAGGGCGACCTGATTAAAACGTACAAAGTAAATGATGTTATGAATCCTAAACCCGTTAATATCCGACAAGACACACCTCTGCCCCAGATACTGGAGATTTTCAGCAGTTCGGACAGTCTATACTATCCGGTAGTGGACAACAATTCACGGCTAATAGGAGTAATTACTATCTCGGATATTCGTGAAATGTTTGCAAATCAGGATGTTGCAGGGTGGCTTTTGGCATGTGATGTTGCCGAACCAGTTCTGGACAAAACAACACCTGAGAAGCCTCTTGAGGAAGCTATTGAACGAATGCAGCGATACGACCTTGAGCATATGGCGGTGGTAAAAGGCAAGGACAAAGATGAAATCGCCGGCATTCTGGACCGGCGTCTCGTACACCGACATATTAGTGCCGAGGTTCTTCGAAGGCGAAAAGTTGCAGACGAAATGGCTCTTGCAACAGGTTAAGGTTTAATCCGGACATTATAAGGTGCATTATTGAAAAGTTGGTCATTTCCCAAATACAAAAGGCTTATCTCGAACGAACAGTTCAAACGAGTAATGTCGGAGAATATACGCGCAGAAGACGGCCTGCTTACAGTTTTCGCGGCATCGAACGACCTCGAATATCCGCGGCTCGGAGTATCGATTCGCAGTTCCTGCGGCAAGGCAGTAGTCCGAAATCGTCTCAAGCGTCTTATAAAGGAAGCTTTTCGCCGTAATCAGCATAAAATAACATGTACCTGTGATTACGTGGTTATGATATCCACAGGCCTGTCCAATAACAGTTCCGGTTCAAAACGCAATAATGGCAATCCTCCATATGTTTTAACCTATCAACAGATAGAAGAATCGCTACTTAAGCTTGCACAAAAGACCTCTGCGCGATTACAATAGTCAAAGCAGGCGAACAGAAATGAAAAAACAAAACAAAAAGAAAAAGGGTCTCATCGCCATAGGAACGGCAGCCGAGAAAGCAGGAGTATCACGACAGTCCCTGCAGTATTATCTCATGATTGGGCTTCTCGAACCGACCGAGACAACAAAAACCGGAAGAAGGTTTTTCGATGAAGAGTCTATCCGCCAAATAAAGACGATAAAAAGGCTCAATCAGAGCGGTTATCCACTGAGAGCAATAAGAGACTTGTTTCTTGAAGGCCACGGTGTCAGGAAAGGAAGAGAAAAATGAGCGATTACGAAACCCGTCAATACAAGCGGAATATAGTGGTGGGGTTATTTGTAATTGTGGGACTCGGTGCCCTGGTGTACCTGATAGGAATGTTTGGTGATCTTCCTATATGGACAAGCCGGCTGAAATCCTATAAAGTAATAGTGCAGTTCCGCAGGGCACCCGGAGTTCAGGTGGATACACCGGTGCGATTTGCAGGCTATCAGATAGGAAGGGTAACAAAGGTCAGGCCACCACGCATTATGAAGGAAGTCGAGGGTGACAGGGTTTACCATCAAACCATTTCGGTGCTGAGCATAAACAAAGAATTCGACAACATTCCCAACGACGTTGACGTTCAACTAATAACACGCGGCCTTGGAAGCAGCTATATTGAATTTCGACTTACCAGTTACGACGTAGACAGACCGGGTGTCGAATTCCTTAAAGACGGCAGTCAACTTCAAGGCTCCACCGGCGTTACGAGTGAATTTTTCCCCGCCGAAAGCCAGCAGAAACTTGACGAGCTTGTCCGTGGACTTACAAAGCTGATCAGAAATGCAAATGAAGTTATTGGAGATAAAGATAACAAGGATAATCTGAGCAGGGCCCTCGCTCATACTGCTGAGGCGACAGAACAAGCAACCAAAACATTACAGGAATTTGAGACCTTCTGCTCCACGGGCACCAGCACGCTGAAAAGTGCAAACGGGAGAATCAACGACCTGGTAACATCGATGGTTGAAACAAGTTCGGAGTTAACCACTTCATTCAAGGATTTAGCCGGGGCAATTAAAAATACATTAAAGAAAACGGATACCGGAATAGATAAGTCCGTGGTTGCGTTTGTGAATACCAGCGAGCAATTGAGCAAAACCTCCGTCGAATTGCGTTTGCTTCTTGAGAAAGTAAACAACGGACAGGGTACGGCTGCAAGGTTTGTGAACGACGGCAAGCTTTACGAGGAGATGCTTGAAAGCAGCAGGCAGCTACAAAAACTCCTCGTGGAAATAAGAGCTTTCGTGTCAGAATCCAAAACCGACGGCCTGCCTTTAAACATTAAATGATTTTGTAAGGCTCAGCAGGAACACTCTGGATACTGTTTACTGAAAATAATTACGAAGATTGCGGGTGCGTTGGCAATCTTTATCCTCTATTCTTTTAGTATTCCTTTTCATTACCTGCCCAAACGGCTTCGGGCGCAGATTTTGTCTTCGATTTGTTTCGTTCGCATGCCAGGACAAATCTAAGGTGGGACTTTCCAGCGAGTTTTCTGGTATCTATAAGCCTTGCACCTTTTGCCTGCATTTTGCGTATTGCCAGTTTTGCTTCTCTCTTATTGTGGCCTCCAACAGCATCTTTAACCACGGTAACGTTCTTTCCTCGCTGTCTTAATCCGAGGACCATCCCCTTGACCGCACCTTCTGAGCAGGCTCCTACGACAAGAAATTCCTTTGGAGAAAGTTCAGTGAATAGTCGTTCAATTCGAGGCTCGTCAAAGGGGTCGATGACGCGTTTGTGCAGAATTAACTGGCGATGCTTTTGCAGAACGTCACGGGGCAAATCGGTGGTTCCGTCTGCTGCATAATTTACACGGTTATTCAGGATTGTATATCCAACTTTTTTCTGGCCAAGGGTACCATCCACGCAATATCTTTGACCATCCCAGCCGTTATCATCGGGGTAAACTTCGCATATTGAAATCACCGGTGCCGCCTGTCGTCTTGCCCAGGCCATAATTCGTCTGACATTAGCGAGAACTCTTTTATGATTTCTGATGCGTGCTTTTCCCTCCGGCATAAAGAAGTCATTCTGAGTATTAATATCAATCAGGACTATACCCCGTCGTTTATTAAAGAATTGCCGAACCATAACCTTATTCCTTTATTCCCGAAAGCGTCGGTATCGCCTCGGCCTCCTGAATAACATACGGGTGGTCCGCTTTTCGGTTCACAGTCTTTATCGAACTTTGTCACCACCCACTTTAACATCTCCTATATCGGACTGATTTGAAGATTTGGCAGCCTGTCAGGATTTTATATAATACATTGAGTCATGAGCAGTTCTGTAATGTTCTTTTATGTGAATTAACGTCTATGCCAGCAAAAAGACTCAAAGATTATCCATCGGTTTCTCTTACTATCGCGAAACTTAGCGGCTATGCAGACTTTGGTAACATTTTCGGACGCGATGCACCGGTACATATCGATATCGGAACCGGCAAAGCCACATTTCTTTTAAGTCAATCGTTGAAACAGCCTGAAGTAAATTTTCTCGGTATTGAGCGAGCAAGCAGATATTATCGACATGCAGTTGACCGCATGGGGAGATGGGGTGTTGAAAATGTTCGAATAATCCGTGCAGAGGTTGCCGCATTTATAAGCGGGTATGTGAAAGATAATTCCGTCGATTGCTTTCACATATATTTCCCCGACCCCTGGCCCAAGACGAAACACCATAAAAGACGTCTGCTGACACGAGTCAATATCGAGCAGATGCTCCGATGTCTAAAGTCCGCCGGGACTATACGGATAGCCACGGACCACCACGAATATTATCAGCAAATTGAACAGGTGCTCGGTTCATTAGCGAATCGATTAGAACAAATCCCTTTTTCCCCTACCGCGTCCGCAGTATCAAGCGAAGTGGTCGGCACCAATTACGAGAGAAAATACATCAGGGACAAAAAAGGCATCTTCACCATTGCCGTCAGGAAAACCGGTTAAACGTTACAAACGGCACACAAACAATGTTGGACAAAGCCGTGACAAATGGTTGAAGCAGTAAAGAACCACGGGTTAAAACCCGTGGTTTTTTACTTATGCGATGTTGCATACTTTGACTGTGAAGCAAAAGTCAAAAGCCCCAGATTTTTTAACTGCTTCACCGCTTCATTCCAGCGGCCGTTGTACCCCAGGAGGTAATAAGTAAAATAAGTTGTAGTTTTACGGTTTATCATCACCCATGGCTGCAACTCGGTGTAATAATACGGCGTGGGTTTATTGCGCGGATGGTTGCTCCAGTAATGCATGAAAAGTGTCGCATCAATCGGATAAGCCACGACAAGCGATACAGCTTCTTTAGTATCTTCACCGGCCACCCAGCCCTGACTTAGATGCAGTGTCCTGCCGGACCAGTCTTTCATAGAAGGCCGAAATTCCGTTATGTCGCCTCTGGCCGGAAAATAATACGCATCCTCCAAACCTGTGCCTTGCCCCAGTTCAATAAGGGGGTTTACCCCCAAAACATTGAGGCTCGGGTGCATGTTCCTCAGAGCATACCTTGTTTCCAGAACTGTTCCCTCCCCGTATAAAGTGAAAATCTTTTCTATTATGTTCCCGTGTACATTTGCCCACACTTTTACACTAACCGAAGGTCCCGATGAACTGAGAATCTGATAATCAAAAACTATGTGGCCGGTGATTGTGGGATAACCAATAAATTCCTCCAGGCCACCATAAGGATAGTAGTTTCGTTTGCCTTTCGGGTTATGATGCCAAATTGCTTTCTCAGGCCAAAGCTTGAAGAGAAGATTATCATTTTTTTCTTTGAGGACGTATTCAATAATCCTTCCGCCGGTGAGCAAAACGGTCGCCCTGATATTATTATTTTCCATTATTATTTCATTTATGCCGTCACCGTCGATGTCTTTCAGATGCATTTGCGCCTTATTTTTATTTTTTTCGACGGAAATCCGGCATGTTCTTGATGTTCCTAATGCGGAAATCCTAATATTGTACCGGCCTTGTTCAAGAGACAGGCTTTCCATAAAGGTCTTCTTTTCTGCATGCACCAATTGCAATGTTCTAAGTTTCGAAACAAGCGGTTTCAAAGGATACCTGCTCTCAAAAACCTCTATTCTTACCAACACCTTTCTCTGTTCACTACAATTCCATATTGTTACAGGTAGTGAAACATTCCCCTCGTCAACGAGTAAAAGTCGGTGTGTCTCTATGGGATTGGGCAATTCAATATAAGCAAGGTCCGAGCATTTATTCCTACCCCAGTCGAGTGTTACAACAACAGGATTAATTCGCCCTGATGCCGCACTATTATAAGTTATTGGAAATCGCAATATCCTGTTTTCATGTGCGACAAGGTTCACGGGCATTTTGTGCATGCCATTTTGTATTTGCAGTTCTTTGGGCATATCAAAAACGAGTTGGGCTTTTAATTTTTCGGCGCTCTTATTGCGGAGTTGAACTATCAGGTCCTCCCCCCGAACCTTGGCTTCGACATCGGCCGACTCTGCAAACCGCTCTTCCAGATAAATTCTGTCCATTAACAGCATCCACATGGCCTCGACATATTTCTTCAGTCCCACCATTCTGCCCCGTTCAAAAACGCCAACAGCTTTTTTGTCGACGATAGCTTCAAAAATATTGTGCACGGTAAGCTTTCGACCCTTGTCGAGAAATACTAACATGGCAGGCGGAACCTTCGTACGCTCTCCTTTATACCCGGTGATAAAGCCCTTAGCTGCCTCTTCGACATCGTACCTGCCCGGATGGTGCATCAGGACGCCGACCGATTCGTTAATTTTTTTGGCATGATTTTCTTCAACGAATATATAGCCTCCAAGCTTTTCAGCCCACTCAATACAATTGTCCAGGGAACTATCCTGTTGCGGCGGATATTCCTTCATGCCATACATCACACAGGCATTACCATACCGGCCGGCATCGAGTAAAAAAGGCAGCTTAATTGTCTCCAGCCATTTATTGGCACTTTCTACGGCCATCAGGTCGTTATACCCGGTAAGCAACATCCAACTGCAACGAAGCCGCAATGCTTTAGAGATTGAATCGAGCGGATTCTCCGGACGATGACCTATTGCATAATAGCCGGTGTGATATCCGGCAATACCCTTATAAATCTCATATTTTCTGATAAGTCTGATAGCCTGACTAATCAGCTTCTTCAATCTTTCAGCTTCTTCCATCGTTTGTGAGCATATGACAAAAAGCTTATGGCTGGAAGTCTTGAAATAAAAGGCTCGATTCCTCCTAAATCTGAGAGGCCCCGGCAACTTTTTCAAGGCAGCCTTAATCACCGAATCCCGGTCCGTTCCAACAACCAAAACATCATTTACGGCAAGCTCCAAAGGCAACTGTTGAGGCTTAGGTGAATACAATTTAACAGGCCGGCATTCAGCAAGCTCCTTGATAAAACCATCATGAATCCAAAGTTCTTCCAGCAACAAAAGCTGACCTATCCTGTCCTCGGCCCGCAAAACCAAACTTTCAGGTTCCTGGACAAATCCGGTAAAAATACCTGCATAGCGGTACCAGATAACATCAAACTGGTCCCAATGGTCGGTATACCCCCTGAAACGATAATCGATAGTCGACAAGCCGCTTTCTACGTCGGCAAACTGAGGAAAGTAAAGATTTTTAAAAATTTCATTCGCTTCCTTTGTTTCACGCTCGCCTCGACAAGGTACGGACAAAACGAACAATGTAAAAGCAGACAATACCAGGTGTCCCCAGCGTCGGCCTGCACGAGGAAAAAGCATTAACGAATCACCCTATTAACAATGCCGTTCAATCCCCTACTGTTTTTTACCAAGCCATCTGATAGCCTGTATCCAGAATTTATCATAGCCGTCCCATTTCATAAAGCCGGCCCCCCAGTGGGGAGCAATATCAGAAGCAAACGCCATGCTCTTTCCCTTACCGTACGTGCCTGTGACCACGAACGGGTCACCGAACTCCTTTACTTTCGCCACAACCTTCGAACCTGATTTTGCATCAAGCCGATTATATCCTGTAAACACAGGACAATCCTCCCATCTCAGCCCTTTCATGATGGGGTGCTTCGGTGCAAGGGTAATAATATGTACACCCTCTGGCGCTTCGCGGCGGTCATCGTTGACGGCCAGACAATTTATCGGCAGCGCCTCTTCAACGGGTGTGCCGTGATAACCACCAAGACCCTTCCTGCCAGTGAAAGAAGTCCACCCGCCAATCATTAACAGGCTTCCGCCGTTCTTTACATAATCTCGAATGGTAACCAGCCTGTTGGGCCCCATCGGTGCATCCATAAAACGTTCCCATGGGTACAACACCAGCACTTCCCACTCGATGTCACTGAGTATGACCACGTCATATTCGGCAAGCTGTTCCGGCGTTTCGGGAAATTTTTCAAATGCTTCCCAGGGCGTCATGTGACGAACATTAATATCAGTTTCGCCGTTGAGAGCATCGAGAACCTGCTGACACCACACGTGCACCTCAAAACCCTTGCTCTCGTAATTCAATGGGGATGCTATTATATGCGGCCCCATAACAGCCCCCGAATCCCCTGCGTATAAAACTTTTATGATATTTTCAGCCTTGTGCGAGCTATGCGGATTCGGCCCGGCACTAACGGAAGCAATCGGTGTAATTACCTCTGACGATAGTCCACTACTCACTGAAGACCCGCCGGAGTTACATCCAACCATCAACAAACCCGAGATAACCAAAATGATGCTGAACTTTCCCATTTCGGTTCCCTTTCCAGCTACATTCAGATTTTACCCGCCACTATACTACCATACCTGCTGTCAGTCAAGCTTCTCGGTAGGCTCAATGCCCTCTTTTATCACGGCTGAAAGAAACAAAGATTGTCCCTCAAGTCGAAACTTGCATTAAAATACAGAGTCGAATACAATATTTGTTCTTTGCAGCATAAATAAGGGTGTTTGAAAAAGGATGTGTTTGACTATGGAATGCAAAAAACAACAAAACCTTCAAAATTGTAACTGCACGTATCCGGGCTGTGACAAAAAGGGCGTATGTTGTGAATGCCTCAGGTACCACCTGTCGTCGAGACAACTGCCGGGCTGTTGCTTCCCGGACGACGTCGAAAAAACATACGACAGGAGCTTCAGGGCATTCGCAAAAGCCTGGAACCTGTAACTTTCGTTTATAACTTTCATAAAATCCTGGCCGTTTCGCTTTGTGGCACCGCTTACACTCTACGGGTGAGGATTGTAGAATATAGTTGCGATCGAGGTTTTGGTTCTTTAGAATCGCTCCCGGTTTATAATTCACAATGAAAGGGATTTTCAAATGGCGGAAAAATTAGCAATTGACGGTGGTCCCAAAACGGTAACGAACGAACTTGGCGGCTGGCCACAATTCGACGAAAAAGCAATCAATGCGGTTCAGGAAGTTTTACGCAGCGGTAAAGTGAACTACTGGACGGGCAAAAAGGGCATGGAATTCGAGGAGAAATTTGCCGACTGGCAGGGTTGCAAATATGCCATCAACACTACGAACGGCACATCGGCTCTGCACGTGGCTCTTACCGCTCTTGGAATAGGCCCCGGCGACGAAGTTATTGTTCCAAGTTACACCTTTATCGCCAGCAGCTTTTCTATCGTCCAGTCCGGCGCAATTCCCCGCTTTGCCGACGTCAATATTGACGACCACTGCATAAGCATTGAATCCGCAGAAAAACTGGTAAACGAGAGAACCAAGGCAATTATGCCGGTACATCTTTACGGCAATGTTTGTGATATGGATGATTTGCTTGCATTTGCCAAAAAGCACAATCTCTATGTCGTAGAGGACTTCGCCGAAGCGTTCGGCGGTTCGTATAAAGGCAGGAAAACCGGCACCATAGGCCACATAAACGCGTGCAGCTTCTGTCAGAACAAAACCTTTACCACAGGCGGTGAAGGCGGAATGGTAACCACAAATGATGAAGAGTTAGCATGGAACGCCCGAAGTTTCCGCGACCACGGTTACGACGTCAAGAAACGCTTGAGCCTGCTAGAACTAGAACAAAAACTGCCTTACATACACAACGTTGTTGGCTGGAATTATCGCATGACGGAAATGCAGTCGGCTATAGGTCTGGCAGAGCTGGAAAGAATCGATAACTGGAACCTGCCGAACCGGAGGCGTAATGCCCATATTATTATGGAAAAATTGAAAGACCTGCCCCGGGTAAAATACATGCCAATCGACACGGAAGACCGCCGCAACGGCTGGTATGTTATGGCTTTCTCCATTGACATCGATAATATGGATTGTGATATATCAAAATTTGTCGAGGCCGCCGGTGCAGAAGGTGCTCCGTGCTGGAAGGTTTTCTGGCCACAATGTCATACCGAAAAAGCATATCAGGAGCATAATGCGTTCGGAAAAAGCAGTTTTCCATTTGAGTCAAAAGAATATACGGACCCCGAACACGTTGACTACAGCAAAGTTGAGGTTCCCAACGCCGTCTGGCACCAAAGCCATACTTTTACCTGTTTTGCGTTCCCCGTCTTGAGCGAACAGGATTGTGAGCAGATAGGCAATGCCATAGCCAAGGTCATCAAGGCCTACTCCAGATAGGCTGATAAAATGCCGCAGTCAAACAGCAACAAAAACGCCCACAATAATCCCGGTCAATTATTTGTCGGTATCGGCCAGGTTGATTATACGCCGGAACCGGGCCTGCCTTTGATGGGAAACTTTCGCGACGACTATGCCGCTACCGGTGTACACGATCCGCTTTATTGTAAAGCTGTGGTCTTCGCCGACTCTGCCGGAACAAAAGCCGCCCTTGCTTCGGTAGACGTTTGTATGCTTGACAGAAGCCAGGTGGGAATGATGCGTGAATACATTTCTTCAAATTGCGATATCCCGGCCGAGAATATCCTTATATCCGCCACTCACACACACAGTGGCCCCGCTACCATGTCTCTTTATACCTGGCCCAAACCAACCGATGAGAAGATAAAAGAATTTCTTCAAAGGGCTGCTCAAGCCGTCATAGTCGCCGACAAAAACTTGAGACCTTCAAATATTTCCGTCGGTTATGCAATCGAAGACAGGCTGTCTTTTTGCCGAAGATTAAAGTGCAAAGACGGCAAAACTCACATGAACTGGGAAAGCATCGAGCCTGATTTCGTCTTCAATACACTGGGAAAAGCCGACCCTCAAATACTTTCTTTTTTCACCGGCGAAAATGACAAACACAACTCCGCCATCACAAACTTTGCTCTTCACCCCGCTATTCTCGATTACGCAAACTCCCTGTATACGGCCGACTATCCCGGCTTTCTTGCTGAGGGCATGAAAAAAATCTTCGGTGATAATTTTACAACGCTTTTCTTTAACGGCTGCGCCGGAAATATCAACCACATAGATTACGCAGATAAAACTGCTCCCAGGCGCGGATACGTAATGGCCCAGCGCGTCGGATACATGCTCGCTGCCGGCGTCGCCTGTGCACGAAAACATGCCGTACCTATTTCTACCGGCCCGATCGAGGTCGCCCGCCAATCTGTCAGAGTGGAAAGGCTTAAAATAAGCAAAGAAACATATCAATGGTCCAGAAACGTGGTCAAAAAAATGCAGGAGGGTCGCTTGCGCCTCGGCGGCTCCGACGGCCTGCCCAAAGAATGTAACGCACCAATCTGGGTGTGGATGTACGAAAATCAGGACCGGGACGACCAATTGGAAGTAATGGTTATTCGCGTTGGAAATGCAGGTTTTGTCGGCCTTCCCGGTGAGCCTTTCTGCGAACTCGGTATGAAAATCAAGAATCAATCACCCGCCGACAACACAATGGTCATCGAGCTTGCAAATGATGCCGTCGGCTACATACCAACCGAACAAGCCTTCGACCAGGGCGGCTATGAAACCCTTACCGGCAGCACCCTGTACGTAAAAGGCACAGGTGAGAAACTCGCCGAGGCCGCAATCAGCCAACTCAAAAAACTTTTCAATAAGACTCCTGCAAAATGAGTGAGATTTTGAAAAGTAGGCTGAGTAAGTGACGG
>CAZGGE010000072.1:0-14398 GCA_964524285.1 uncultured Pirellulales bacterium | reverse complement strand
CAAGGCAAACTCGACCTCGCCCTCCGCCACTACCAAAAAGCCCACAAACTAAAACCACAATGCCCGTACATAAACTACAACCTCGCAAACACACTGCTCGCAAAAAACCGCCTCGATGATTCCATAAAACACTTCCGGCTCGCTCTCCGCCGAAAACCACATTTCCCCCAGGCTCATTTCAACCTCGCCACCACACTCACCCTTGCAGGCCGCCCCTCACCGGCACTTCAACACTTCAAAAAAGCACACGCACAAAAACCCGGTTGGCCGCCGCCACTCGCCGGAATCGCTTCAATCCTCGCTACTCATCACGACCCCCAAATACGCAACCCCGAACGGGCCGTAAAATTCGCCGAAAAAGCAGCAAAAATTACCCGCTTTAAAAACGCACCAATACTCCAGACACTCGCCGCCGCATACCAATCCGCCGGCAACCTCCCGGAAGCCGCCTCCACCACAGAAAAAGCACTCAAAATCGCAACCGCTAAAAACGACCAACAACTCATAAACCAACTGCAAAAGCAGCTCAACGAATACAAAAATTAACCCTTCCTCCCCCTTTAATTCTCACGCCGAATCTGGCATACTAAATAACGCCGCTTAAAACGAAAACTTGTAAAATTGAAAGCGTACCCAAATGAATCGAAGACAATTCCTCAAAGCAAATGCCGCCGGAACAATCGGCATAACTCTGACACCCGCCGCACTCGATAAATTCGCTCAGGCCTCCGCACATTCAAAAAACAAAAAAACAACGCTCGCGATCGTGGGTACGGGAAAACGAGCTATAAATATGTGGGGCAAAAACGTCGAAAAAGAATACGGCGATTACGTAAAATTCGTCGCTCTCTGCGACATCAACAGAAAACGGGCAAATTTCGCAAAAACACTAATAAATCCTCACCTGCCCGTTTACACCGATTTCGATAAAATGATTCGACAGAACCGACCCGACAAGGTTATCGTAACCACCGTAGACTGCTTCCACGCTCAATATGTCATCCGCGCCATGCAGCTCGGCTGCGACGTCATCTGCGAAAAACCGCTCGCCACCGATGAAAAACAATGCATCAAAATCCACGAAGCACAAAAAAAATACAAACGCTCAATCGCCGTAACACTCAACAACCGATACGTCGCATGCATGACCCGAATAAAACAACTCCTCAATGACGACACCGTCGGACGCGTCTACTCCGTTCGTTTCGACGAATTCCTCGACCTCAGCCACGGCGCCTCATATTACAGACGCTGGCACGGCTTCAGAAAATACAACGGCTCTCTGTTCGTCGCAAAAGCATGTCACCACTTCGACCTCGTTAATTGGTGGCTGAAATCCGACCCCCTCGAAGTCTCAGCACAGGCTCAGCTCAAAAAGTACGGCCCAAATGGCACCTTACGTTCCATAAAATGCAGAACCTGCCCCCACTCAAATGATTGCAAATTCTATTTCGACATCACAAAAAATGACTTCTTCATGAATCTCTACGTCAACTGCGAAGACGTCGACGGATACTTCAGAGACGCATGCCTATACAGACAAGACCTAGATACCTGGGACACAAATTCCGCACTTGTCAGATACAAAAACGATGCCTTCCTCTCATATACCCTCGATGCCACCACACCCATAGAAGGAAAAGCCATCGTTATTAACGGCAGCAAAGGTAGAATCGAAGCACGAATCTTCCAGCGACAGCCCTGGAAAGCCCAACACCACGCACAAATACGACTCATCCCAAACCGAAAACCCTCAACCACCATCTACCCCGACACCGAAAAAGGTGAGCACGGCCACCAACTCGCTGACCTCCGCATAAAAGACCACATCTTTATACCACATACAAAAGACCCGCTCGCACACAAAGCCTCTCTCAGAGACGGTATACTCGCTTCAATAGTTGGCGTCGCCGCAAAAAAATCCGCCGAAAATAACGGCAATAAAATCATCCTTAAAGACCTCCTTAATTCCGAAATCCTCGATTCGCCGCCCGCCTGAAATCCTCCTGAAAGGAAACACTCAATATGACACCTTTCGAAAATCACACCATACTCCCCACCGACATAGTCCTCGCACCTCAATGGTGGTTCCACAACGAAGGAATAACATTCGACAGAGATTACTTCTACCACCCAAAAAAAAGAGTCGAAGTCGAAAGGAAATCAGAACAAGCCCTCTACAACCGATGGGGAAAATTCGGACTCGGAAACGACATAAATAAAGATCTCCCCGTCATAGGCCCCGTCCACCTCGCCACTGGATACGTCTTCAACGAAATGCTCGGCTGCCGAGTCAACTTCCGCCCGGACGCACCGCCTCAGCCCGTACCCGCAAACAGCCCCCGCCTTGACATCTCCGTCGAGCAAGCCTTCCAAAGCCCCGCATTCAAGGACCTTCTCAACCTTATCGATTCGCTCGAAGAAAAGTTCGGCTACGTAATCGGCGATATCGGCTGGGGCGGCGTACTAAACACCGCTCTCGATATCAGAGGACAGCAGCTCTTCATCGACATGCTCGAAAGTCCACAAAAAACACAAAAATACCTCGACAAATTTGCACAAATCTCACAAAAATTCGCAACCTTCATACACAAAAAAACCGGCTCATCCTCAATAAGTGTAAACAGAAACGTCCGGCACCTAAAACCCCAACCATTCCTCCACAGCGAATGCTCACACACCATGATAGACAGCACCCACTACGAAAAATTCATCTTCAAATACGATGCACAATGGTCTCAAACCCTCACTCCATACGGCATTCACTTCTGCGGCAAAGACCCACACAGATTCGCTCCGGCATTTGCAAAACTACCTCGCCTCGACTTCCTCGATGTCGGCTGGGGCGGCAACGTCGCACAAATCCGCAGCCTCCTCCCCAACACCTTCCTCAACATTCGCCTCAGCCCCGTCGAAATCACCCAACAATCAACTCAGCAGATAGCAGACACCATCGAAAACCTCGTCGAACAGTCCGCCGACCCTCACCTAACCGGCGTATGCTGCATCAACATGGACGAAAAAGTCTCCGACGACAAAATTACCACCATCTTCGAAACCACCCAAAAACTCAGAAAAAAATACATTACATAAAATTCCCATCTCCACCCCCGCAAAAACCTTTCATACCTTTCTCACCTTTCAAACTTTTCCACTTCTTTTTACTTTTCCCACCTCGTCCACCCAAATCCATACCATAACCATGCGGAAAACACCACTTAGACCGCCGATTCATTCGGCGGATATACCGTCTCCGGATAGTGGCTAATGGCTCCGTTTGTTAATGCGCCCCGGTCCTCATAGCATGCCCATAATTCCCGCAGGAATCCCATGTGTGTCTCATAAGCCGCCTGACGAAGGCGGTGTACCTGCATCTCAGGGACTCTCGATATCTGATTTCGATAGAACGGTGTTACATTCTCGATATCGACTCGACAAATATCAGACCAACACATACCGTGAAATGACCGCATGTCGAACAAATCATTCGTGACGTAATGCGATGATTGGATCAACTTTGGCTGCGCTGGCGGCAGGGTATAATCCAAATACTATGCCTACCCCTACACTTATAAAAAACGGAAACAATATGCTCTCAGCCGTTATAACCGTAGGCATCCTGGAAAAATAAGTAATTATACACGGAATGATGATTCCCAGGACAAGCCCCACTATGCCTCCCAGTGTCGAAAGTACAACGGTCTCAATCAAAAACTGAACTATAATTTGTTTCTTCCTGGCACCTATGGCTCTGCGAATGCCTATCTCACGCGTTCGTTCCGTCACCGATGCCAGCATGATATTCATTATACCTATGCCGCCTACAAGAAGACTTATACTTGCAATGGAGCCAAGAACGATATTGAAAGTCCTTTTAGTTGCTTCAGCCTGCTTTAATAATGCAAGCGGAACGCTCAATTCATAATCTTTCTTCCTGTGAAAATTTTGTAACATACGTTCAATTCCCGAAGCCGTCGACCCCACATTCTCAGTCCTGTCAACCTGAACAATTATCTGGTGTAATTCCACCAGTTCCCTTGTCTTGCTGCCGGCGGTACGCTTGGTAAATATATCCCCGTAGTATTGTCGAACGGTGCTCAGCGGAATATATGCGTCGATTTGCTGGTCCGGTATCTGGATATTGCCTGCCTGTCCGGATTCACTCTTGACGATTCCGATTACCTCAAAATAATCCCCTCCAATCTTGACTGTTTGACCGATTGTGTTTCGTGTGGCCAACAACTTTCGCGCACCATATTCGGTAAGAACCACCACCGATGAAAAATCACGAACATCACACTCGTCGAACACCCTGCCTGCAAGTACTCGTCGAGGAACCAGCTTAAACCACTCGTCCGTCGTACCTACTATCCTAAGCTCCAGTGAGCTTGAACCAAGCCGAGACTCCTTCCGCACCAGCTTGGCCGGAGCAATCCTGCGGATATTCTTGAAACTCTCATTCATCCTCTCATGGTCCTCATACGTCAATCCATAAATGCTCATATGGGAACGTTGCGTGCTGCTCGTTTCCTCTTCAAGCGACTTGATGGAACTGATAATGATATTATTACTGCCCAGCTTTTGTATCTCCCGAAGAGCTTCTTTGCTGGCTCCCTCTCCAACCGCCAGCATTGCAACCACACTACCTACGCCGAAAACAACTCCGAGCATCGTTAAAAATGAACGAAGCTTATGCAAAAGAAGATTCTCGATACCAAGACATATATTTCTGATAAATCTTGCTCGTTTCATTATCAGCTCTCTTCTATGCTGTCAATGAATCCATCTTTCATATGAAGCCGTCTACCGGCGTAAGCAGCAATATGAAGCTCATGTGTAACCATAATAATGGTTTTACCCTCCTTGTTCAGCCCGTCGAGCAACTCCATTATCTGTTCTCCGGTAGCACTGTCCAGATTACCCGTAGGCTCATCGGCAAGGATAATATGTGGATCGCCGGCCAGCGCTCGCGCTATAGCCACTCGCTGCATCTGCCCTCCGGAAAGCTCAGCCGGTCGGTGCGAAAGTCGACCTCCAAGACCTACCTTCTCCGCCATCTCTTTCGCTCGCTCGATGCTCCTGTCAACGTCCCATCCAAGATAGTAAAGAGGCAGCTCAATGTTCCGCTGAACGGTAAGTTGAGGAATCAGATTGAAACTCTGAAAAATAAAACCGACATATCTTAACCTGATATCACTTAATGAATCGTCCTTGAAGATGCTTACATCCTTTTCTTCAAGAAAATACCGACCAGAGGTCGGACGGTCCAGACAGCCCAGAATATTCATCATCGTACTCTTGCCGGAACCACTGGGTCCCATGATTGCACAGAAACTTCCCTTCTCAAAAGATACACTGACTCCGTTCAGGGCCTTAACCTGCTGGCTGCCCATTTCGTAAATCTTGTAAATATTATCAAATCTTACAATATTCACCGCTGCCTAAAAACCCTAATTTGTCGCTTCTAATTTCTTATTTTCAAAATTCCCCGGCCTCGGACTTTGATGTTCTTTGAATATTCTTTCTCTTTCTTCCGGCGACATCTGCTCGAATCGCTTTCTCATCTCTTCCCGTTTCTCCGGCGAAAGGTCTTCGAACCTTCGCTTTCGACTCCCCGCCTCCGATGATTTACTTTTTGGCTCCTCGGTCTTTGCTTCTTTCTCCACTCCGTTGATGTCCTCAACTCGTTCCGATATAATCTCCCTCGCTTCGTCGGCGGCAGGCCCAGCCTGCAAATTGTTATGATTCTCAACTCCTGACTCCGTCGGCTTCAAAGGCGGATTCAGCAAAACCTCTTCTCCCTCTCCCAGACCTTCGACAATGTGAATCATCTTGTTATTATCAAGCCCGGCCTTAACTTTTCTGAACTCAAACTTATCGCCGTTCCGCCAATAAACACCTGCCTCCGAACCAACTCGAGTAACTGCCTGAAGTGGAACGTAAATTACTTCTTCATATTGCCCAATAATAATCTCAGCCTGGCAACTCCTCCCGGTCCTCAGCATTTCATTATTGCCGTCAATATAAATCTCGGAGTTGTAAACCTTAAGGTCCGGATTCATCCACATACTTTGCGCATCAGGCAAAGGAGCAATCTGTTTCACCGTTCCATAAAAAGTACTGTCCGGCAAAGCATCAACCGTAATAATTGCCGGCAGCCCGATTTTGGTCTTCTCCAGATTCGACTCGTGAATCGTCACTTCCGCCTTGCTTGACTTACCTATCGGAAGGTAAATAAGCTCCTGACGCTCACGCACTTCCTGCCCCTCGTCCAGTGGTTCCACGTTGTGACGCCAGCCCCCCGTTTGCGCGCTCGTCGCATATATCACCAAACCGTCGGCGGGTGCATATATCCTGGTCTTCTTGATTTGGTCCTTAACCTTATCAAGCTTGTCTTTCTGTCGAAAATACTCCGCCTCTTTCGCCTTCAATTCAGCCTGCGCCTGTATTACGTCCGCCTTCGCCTTACGCTCCGTCCGCTCCAGAGCCATTTTCGCCTGCGACACGTCACTCTTCAACTGCGCCACGTTCCGCTCATAAGTATATTGCTCCAGCAGCTCCTTGCTCTTCTCAGCCAGCTTTACGTCCAAATCCTTCTTCTGAGCGTCCAGTTTGTCCTCTTCAAGCTCCGTCTGTGAAATGTATTCCTCCCCGTATAGCTTCTCAGACCACTCCAGTGTCTCCCTGGCCTGCGCAAGCTCCGCCTTCGCAACCGTTATATCTCTGTCCGCCTTGTCCACTTCATAAGGATACTCTCCCTGAATATATTTCTCCAGGTCCTGCTTCGCAAATTTGAGGTCCAGCCTCGCAAGGTCCACGTCGCTCTTGGCCTGATTCTCTACAACCGCAAGATTTTCCTTTGAACTAACATACGATGCCTCCGCGTTTTGAACCCTGATTTCCTGGTCTATCTTGTCGTCTTCCAGAGAGCTTGCATCAAGCTCAACCAGCAACTCCCCTTTGTTAACGTTTGTCCCCTCCGGAATCAGCGATATAATCGACGTCCTCCCCTCAACTTCGTTTTTAATTATTATCTGCTCCCTTGCCTTGATTGTTCCCGATTCCACAAAACTGATGGTCAGCGGCCCTCTCTTTACACGGTAAGTAGGTCCGTTAAATTTGTTCCCGCTTTTACCCTGTAAAATCTGCCCTGAAACAAAAAAAATACCCACTATTATTACCACACAACCAAGCAAAACATATATCTTATTTTTTGACATCTTAACTTTCTCCGGGAGAATACTCCTGCCATAAACCCTTTTCATTAATCCGCAACACCCCCATATCACGCTGAAGCTCCAGCTCCGCAATCCGGTAATTTATCGTCGCAGAAGTCAAAGAATTCTGAGCCGACAAAAGTGCCTCCTGTGCCTCCAGAAGGTCGCGAATCTGCGCCCTCCCCGCCTCAAGAAACATATTCGTACTCCTCACACGTTTACGAGCAAGCTTTACACTCCTTGCCTGAATCATAAGACTCTCACGCGATTCAAGAAGGTCTCGAAGCTTGTTGCGAATACTTATCTTAATCTCGTCCTCGAGCTTCTGCACTTCCCGCACCGCCCGCTCCAGCGCAATAAAACCGTTCCTGTATGCGTTGCGCTCGGCCGTCCTTTCAAAAGGTAAATCCAGTGTAACCAAACCCGAATACTCACCCTTATCCGCCCTGAGGTTCGTATCGTCCTGTCCCGCAGCACCTGTTGTCCTGTCCCCACCCAGTTCCGCACTGCCCAGTAGCGTCAATTCCGCTCCTAACGCATCCCCTAATACCACAACCGCACGCTGCGCATCGTAAACCTCGCCCTCCGCAACCATCAAGTCGTACCGATTCTCGAATGCCAGCTCCAGCGCCTTGCTTTCATCTATCTCCAGAGGTCCAACGTTCTCCGTGTCCGGCGGCTCCAGTTCCACGGACGCCCCAGCGGGTAAACTCTCTACATCCGCTCCCGATTCGCCTTCACTTGATGCATTTTTCGAAAACTGCCTCGAATATGACGCCAACCGCTCAAGCTCTGAACCCTCCAGCCCTATCTTCGCATCGGGCGGCAGGCCCAATAAATTCTTGAAGGAATCCAGACGGCTTTTATACGTTTCAGTGGCATTTATCCATCTGTCCCGCGCCCTTAATTCATTCTGCACCGCCTGGTCAACCTGAACTTCCGGCAGCCGGCCCGCATCCGCCAGACGACGCGCTCGCCTCGCCGAACGAATCAGCCCACGATAATTCTCTTCGCTATTCTCAACCACATCCAATTGCCGCAATACAATCAAATATTCCGCCGCAACACTCACCGAGAAACTACGTCTGAAACTTTCAAAATCGTAAATCGAATATACAACGTTACGCTCCGCCTGCGTCAACGGTTCGGTTACAATATGCCTGCCGCTGCCACGCAACAACGGTATCGAAACCGTCCCGTCTCCGGATATACCAAACGCCGACGCTCGGTTAAGCGTAAGCAAATTCGCCAGACTCACCGCCAGCTCCGTCGACAACGCCACACCAGACTCAAGCTGCCTCGTTACCCCCAAACCTCCGCTGTATTCCATACCGCTAACCGTCCTGTTGCCGCCCATATCCGTCTCGATAAGGCTGTCAACCTGACCGGAAAATATATTACGGAATTCATTCCGCTCCAAATCAAGCTCCAGCGCCGCCGAAAATATATCCTCCTTATGACTTTGATATTCAAAACTATTGCGGGCACCCACCTGCAGCGCCTCCACAAGCGATAACCGCACCGCCTCGTCAGGCCCTTCAACCATCACTATCGGGTCCGGCAAAGTCCCCGACTTCGGATAATCCTCCTCGGGCCAGTGCTCAATAACCTCCAACTGGTCAGTACCAAGCGAAGATGTACCGCAATAAGCCAACTGCTGCTCCGTCAAAAGACGCCTGCGAAGAATATCACTCGACCTTTCAATCTCGAATTCCTCCCTCCGACCCATCGCCGCCATCTTGTTCTCAATTATCTCACCCGCTACCTCATCCGCCTCGACTCGATATTCCAAAGCTGACCTGCACCCAAACTCCAAAACAACCGCCCAACACAAAATCAAAACCACAGAAAAAAATTTGTTCAATCCTATTCTCATAAAATCACACTTCTTCAAATCCTGGACTCCGTCTCAGCCACTACTGTCTCTTCCAGCCCTCCCTTGCCCCCAGGGGCACCTGACCCCTTCAAAAAAATATCAACAAACATTTCGCAGCTCTTCATTCCTTCCGCAACACCACCAAGCTCCCTCGCCCGCGTCCGCAGCATACCAAGAAAAAAAATCGACATAACCTCAGCCGAAACGTCCCGCCTCAAAGCTCCCTCCGAAATACCATCTGAAAAAACATCCGCAAGTGCATCCACCAGCTTCTTACGCTTTTCCTCCCACCGCCGGCGTATTGTACCTTTCCGCTGGTCCGCAAGACCCCCCTCCATCTGCATCATCCGAAGTAACTCCTTCCTGCCGCCGAAAAACCGCGTAATTTCCCGGCACGAATTCAACAGCTTCTCCGCAAAAGAGGTATCCCTCGGCACCGCCCGCTTCAACAATCCGCAAAGCTCCTCGAAGCCTGAAGTCGCCACCTCAAAAAATAATTCATCCTTATCCGCGAAATAACGGTAAATTGTTCCCTTACCAACCTTCGCAGCATCCGCAACCTCGTCAAGTGTAATCTCATGAAATCTGCGATGCGACGCCAGCCTCTCAACCACACGCATAATCTGTTTTCGCCTGTCTATATGACCCATATTCCCTTTCCTCGTACATAATGGCAGTACATTGCCTGACTGAATATAACCCTCCTTGAACAGAACTGACCAGTCAGTATTACAGACGCCCCGAATAACACCTTTATTGCATATTTTCCCCCAACCCTCAAATTTTCTCACTTTTGACACCTTCTAACAATAAAACCACCACCAACACTGCCCAAAAAATTGCCTAATCAAGGCCTCCCCTTCATTTCAAAAACGTAAATACATACACATGGTAATTTCCTCAATTACCACCAATATTAACCTTGTGGCACTTTACTCCCTCACAAAATTCCCCCTTATAAACCTGAAAATCCCCTTACACGCACCATTTTTTATCCTTGACAAACGCATCACCCGATAGTTAAATTAGGACAACAAGGCAAAATGCACAAATCCCCGGCTAACGGATTTGGTCAAATTCAAAGGGATAGAGAAAATGAAGGAGCTTTTCACCACCGGAGAGGCCGCTCAAACTTGCAGAGTCAGCCAGCAAACAATCATAAGATGCTTTGATGCTGGTAAACTCGAAGGTTTCCGCGTGCCAGGCTCAAAATTTCGAAGAATTCCACGCCAGAACCTCATCAAATTCATGAAGCAGCACAATATCCCGCTCGACAACCTCGAAACCGGAAGAAAAAAAGTGCTCATCGTCGACGACGACGAGGAAATCGTCGAATTGCTGGCCGACGTTCTAAACCGCGACGGAAGATTCGAAGTCAAAACAACCAGCAGCGGCTACGAAGCAGGTATGCTCACACACCAGTTTCGACCGGACCTCATTCTGCTCGACTACATGCTCCCGGACGTCAACGGAGACATCGTCTGCCGAACCATAAGAAAAAACCCCGATTTCAGCAACGTCAGAATCATTATCGTAAGCGGCGTAATAAAACAACAGGAAATTGAAAAACTCCTCTCTGCCGGGGCACAGGAATTCATAAAGAAACCCTTCAACCTCACAGAGCTTACAGAAAAAGTTACAAACGTGCTACAGATGACTTGAACAGGAACTTTTAACAACAGCCTTATCGAATCCAAAGCAACGGAATACAGCTTCTAAGAGCTGATAAACCTTGCGATGCTCAGAGTAAAAAGGAGGGGTGAACAATAATGCCCACGGAAAAACCCGACATAAGCATTTCCCGCCGGGTCGAGCTGGAACTCAGGCATCTTGACTGCCTCTCCGTTTTGCCTTCGGTTGCGGCAAGGTTTTTCCGCGAACTGGCTGACTTTGAACTGTCTCCCGCCCGACTGGCTGAAATTGTCGAACTCGAACCGGCCCTGATGTTAAGATTATTGGCCCTCGCACATCAACAGGCCGGCAAACCCCGTGCAAAAGATTTTTCCATTGAACGCATTATTCAAGCTGTGCCCTTACGCAGCATTCGCGACTGCTTCCTGGCCGCAAGACTATACCGGCCCGTAAAGAATCAACAAACCGCCATCAGGCTCAGAGAGCAACTCATCCGCGACGCCGTTACGACCGCATCATGGGCCCGCGCCATAGCCGATGCCAAAAAGCCTGATGTAAATTCAGCACCGGCATACACCGCAGGTCTCCTGCACAACATTGGAAACATCGCTCTCCATGAAGTCATGCCAAGAAGCCTTGAAAATATGATTAAGCAGGCCGACTCCGACCGGATGAACATTCAGCAGGTTCAACAAAAAAACCTCGGTCTCGATTACACCATTATAGGCAAACGGCTGGCCGAAAAATGGCACCTGCCCAAACAAATCATCCTCGCCATCTGGCTGCAAAATAGCGATATGAACATCGTCCGGAAATACACCCCGGATGTTCGGATAGCGGCAATAGTGCAGTTGGCTTTGCATCTCGCTCGTGCGGGATGGGCGGCAAATGCGAACGCTGCGGACTTACCTGAAAATGCTGTTCAACTGGCCGAATCTTTGAAACTTGGCGTTGAAGACCTCAAGCACGCAGGCCGGCACGTCGCCGAAGAGCTTAGACAAAAATTCGACCTTCTTAAATCCGAATTAACCGGCAAAGAAAATGACCTCGAAGAATTGCTTCGAGAAACCGCCGCACGCATAGCAGCCGAGGAAACCAGAATCCAAAATGAAAATCGAAACCTTCAGCTTACTTTAGAACAGTTCAGGTTTATCAAATCGTTGCTGTCGGGTATTGATGTTACCACCTCAATCACAGCCGCTGCCGAAAAAATCGCGGTTGGCTGGCAGAAGTTGTGCGGTTCCGGCCCGGTGTGTGTATACCTCGTTAATCAAGCCGACCAGTCCGTCATCGAAGCGGCGGTAGCTGAGCCTGCGTCGAACCCGCAGGCCATGCTTCTCAACGCCCCCGAAGATGAGCCTGCCGTACCACGCGAACTGCACGGCAGATTTTCAATCCTGGACGCCGGCCTTTACGCAGGCTGGCTTTTCGAGCAGATTGAAGCGGATTTCAACCCCACACGCACGAAAATAGCGCCGCTGAGTGAAGACGGCGAGCCTGTTGGCGCAATCGTCTTCGAAGCTGCTTATCCGTCGAAAACCGAGGATTTGATAAACAAGTATAGAACACCCGTTTTCCTTGCAGGACAAATTCTGCAATTGTTGCAGTCATGCTCGGCCAAAGAAGATTTTACCGAGAATCTTGTGCGCGCCTTAACGCCTACCATCTCAACCGCCAAGCCGGCAGAACCACAACCGCAGCATAAACAAGCTCCCTTGACTGTTGATGATTATCTTGACGCCCTTGCCGATATGGCAGGCGGGGCGGCGCACGAGCTTAACAATCCACTCTCGGTCATTGCCGGACGAGCTCAAATGCTATCGGAAACTGAAACAGACCAGCAAAAGAAGCCGGCTTTGACTCAAATACACGACAATGCAAAGGAAATATCCGCAATAATCGAGGATTTGATGAGTTTTGCGAACCCCGACAAACCCAGGCCTACCGAAACGAACGTTAGACAGATTATTGACGAGGGCCTGCAACTGGCTTGTCTTAAGAAAAAAATCGAAAATATAAACGCCGACGTAAAAATTCCCGAAGCCATCGGCGGCGTTTACGTCGACTCAGGACAAATAGTTTCTTCGCTGGCGAACGTTTTCTGCAACTGCCTCGAATCTTACAGCGGCAGTCTTGGGCCTGTTACTGTCAAAAGCGAACCCGGGCAGGGAGGCTTCATTACCATCCAAATAAGTGATATGGGCCGGGGGATGGATGCCGAAACGCTTGAAAAGGCAGCACGACCTTTCTTCTCGTCGCAGCCTGCCGGGCGTAAAAGAGGAATGGGATTGTCTCACGCCAAAAGACTGATTCATCTAAACGGCGGAAATATGCAAATAAAGAGCCGCCCCGACGAAGGAACCACGGTTAAAATCTCTTTACCAACCGCTGAAGGCCTGACTTAAATAATGTTAGCGGGGGGTAACGCCGAGAGTCCGAGAATAAAGCCGGACTATCGATTCAATTCCTGAATTTTCCCGCCACCGTGGAGGATGACCCCGATATTTATCGGGGAAGACGGATATTTATGGGGCCGCAGAAATGAGACGTCATTACATAATTTGCCTTCTAAAGCCAATGTCCCTCAAAGCCGATTGTAAAATCGCAGCACCTCTACATGTACGCTATAAACAGGAAGAGGGTTACATGGAAAAAAACCAAAGGCACAGCAGATTGCGTAAACTTATAAGCAAGTTAAACAAAGAACGCAAAAAGCAGGCGCAAAAAATCGACATCCTCTGCAACGACCTTATTGCAGCACAAAAAGATTTCATCAGGAGCCTTGATAGAATAAGTTTTGCAGCGCATTTTTACGAAGCGATTATTGGCCGGAAATCTCTGAGTGATTTGTTTGATACGGCAGGGGACATGATAAGGCAGAAAATCCGGGAAGCGAGCGTGGCGTTTGTCCTGCGTGGTGAAAATGGATTTGAAATACATACGCCTTCGAACGACCATGGGTCGATTATTAAAAAGCAGCAGCTCCGCTCATACTTTAGTGAGCCGGTGTTGGAGGCAGTCAGCTATTCGAACAAGCCTTGCAGCCTAAATGAAATTTTTGCAATGGGCATGGGAGGAAGCCCCAAATTCTGGAAGGGGATTCAGGCCGGGACCGTTCCGCTCGGGCGGTTCGGACAGTCGGACGGCTTCATATTTATCTGCCGCCGCTCGCAAAGGGATTTTACACCGGAAGAAATCAGCAATATGACGGCCATAAGCAGGGGGCTTTCACAGGCTGTTAGAGCCTGCCGGGCAAACCTTCAACCTTCCGATTAACTCTTAATCAGGACAAGCTGTTAACCATTCGACCGGTTTTGGTTAGGATTAATTAATGTCTTCAATACGGCAATGTGGCGGGCGAATGCGTCCCGGCCCGTGCCGGTTACGTTGACAAAAGTGCGGGGCTTAAGGTGCACAAAGGCTTTTTCAATTTCTATGTAGTCCGCCTCTTCCAGCTTTGCCGGGTGTGCGCCGAGATTGCCGTCGGTCAGACCGAGCAGGTTTCGAAGATAATTAAAGTCGACCTGCTCGCCTTCGTCGAGGCCAGCGAGAGCGGACATAATCTTTAGCCTTACGGGCTGATGTATAATCCTGTCGAGTGTAGACATTTTTAATACCTCAACCTTGCAAAGATGCCTGTGAGGAGCATGGGACCGCCCGCAATAATTGACAT
>CAZGGE010000071.1:0-14444 GCA_964524285.1 uncultured Pirellulales bacterium | reverse complement strand
TTTTGTTTATAAACCATTAAAATCTGTCGCTTAAAAAAGTGCGAAAGTTAACTCTATGATTTCAGTTATTATTATGACATTTATCGGAATAACGAGCTTCAAGGGTATAGGCCCGTATATTTGGCCTATACCTTTTTTTCTTATTTTTGTGGGCATCATCATAAAAGAATGGCTACGGCCATATCGTCACAAATGTCTTGTTTCTCTAAGAGTAGGGCAAAAAACATTAGTCTACGAAGATGATTCTGAGGTCTCTCAAACAAAAGAATTTTCTAATATAAAAAACTATAATCTGGCAGAAAACGCCTATATAGAATTTTGTGACGGAACAAAAATGTTGGATATGGATAAACTTCGTTATTGGCCCATACTAAGAAAGTATTTATCTGCAAAATTAAATGCTCCTTCTGTTTGAACTTATTATTGTTGCTCTTTGAAAATTAGACAAGCTTAACCGTGGGGCATGATGACGGAATTCGGCAGCAGTGGTGTGTGCAATTACTATCGGTTTGCAGGCTATTACACCGATCCTGAGATTGATCAGTACTTCTGTAATGCAAGGCAGTGTGATTTCCTTATCGGCAGGTTCACCAGCAGAGACCCCGTGTTCGGCAGCATGAAAGAGCCGCTGACTTTGCACAAATACCTGTACTGCATCAACGACCCAATTAATGCGGTAGATCCAACGGGAAAGTTATGCTTTGCAAGCCTTAGTCAAGGCCTTTTGGGTCGTGCATTGCTTTCCGGGATGACAAGCGGATTAACTACAGGAGTATATTCGTCCGTAAGGGGACAAAGTTTTCTTAAGGGATTTGGAGCGGGAATGTTGAATCTTGGGAGGCGAGATTTGAATTTTTGAAGTTCTGGAGATGTCGGGGAAGAAGTTTAAGGGTAAGATGCAGAGGTAGACGGAGAAGGTATTGTCTGCGAAGGGCAGTTTTAGAAGAAGTTAAAGAAGAGTTAACTAAGTAAATGCAATATCATATACAACTCAGAGTTCAGATAGAAATTGAGAAGTATACGCAATAGAAACAATTGTTCGTGGGTGTTGTGAAGTTGCTTTACATGTAGTCGCTGCGGGTGTAGAGTATCAGGCTGTTTTCGGCAGTGGGGGCTCAGGTATGTATGCCGATGAATGAGGATTTTGTTCAAGGAAGGCCGGCATTGGCAGCTATGGGCGCAGGATTTGAAAAATCGGTTCGTCTTTACGAGAAGGCGAAGAGTTATTTTCCGTACGGGACTCAGCTTTTCAGCCGACGTCCTGAGCTGGGTGCTTTCGGGGAGGCACCGATATTTTTCGAGCGTGCAAAAGATGCTCATTTCTGGGACGTGGACGGCAATGAATTTATTGATTTGGGGATGGGAATCGGGCCGGTAACGCTGGGGTACTGTTATGATGCGGTTGACGAGGCGGTGAAGGGGCAACTGGAAAAGGGTGTGCTGGGGACGGTGAATAATGCGGTCGAGGTGGCGATGGCGAAGGCGATGGCGGAGATGGTTCCGTGCGCGGAGATGATGAAGTTCTGTAAAGGCGGCGGCGAGGCGGATGCGATAGCGGTTCGCATAGCGCGGGGTTATACGGGTCGGGACGTGGTTGTTTTCTGCGGTTATCACGGTTGGCATGACTGGTATCTTGCGGCGAACCTGGAGTCGGAGGAGGTGTTGAACAAGCATTTGATGCCGGGCATAAGTCCGAAGGGTGTTCCGCGCGGGCTGGCGGGGACGTGTGTGCCTTTCGAGTATAATAATCTTGATTCGCTGCGTAGTACGCTGGAGGCGAACAAGGGACGTGTTGCGTGTATCATTATGGAGGCGAGCCGATTCAAGCAGCCTGCGGAGGGATTTCTCGAAGGGGTTCGGGAGTTAGCGGATGCGTATGGTTGTGTTTTGATATTCGACGAAGTTGTAACGGGTTTCCGGTTGTCGGAGGGAGGTGCACAGGAGTATTACGGAATTACGCCGGATTTGGCGGCGTTCGGGAAAGCGATTGCGAACGGCTATCCGCTGGGTGCGGTCGCTGGCAGGCGGGAGGTGATGGAATCGGCGTCGGATAATTTTATCAGCAGCACTTACTGGAGCGATACTCTTTCGCTTGCGGCGGGTGTTGCGACCCTTAAGGAGCTTAAGGCAAGGCCTGTGGTGAAGAGGCTCTGGGAGACGGGGACGGAGATAGTGGAATTGTTAAAGAATTACGGGCGGAGGCACGGCGTTAATGTGAAGTTTTTGGGTAAGCCATGTTCATTTCATGTTGAGTTCGATTATGGAGAGCTGTCGAACGAGGTGATGACTTTTTACTGCCAGGAGATGGCGGCGAGGGGTGTTTACGCGAGCAGTGTGGTTTATACGTGCTTTACGCATACTGACGAGGATTTGCGGCGTGTTGGAGAGGCGGCGGACGAGTCTTTTGGGATTATTTCGAAGGCGGTTGCGGATGGTGATGTGAAGGGTCGGCTTCGTTGTCCGGTTCGAAAGACGGGCTTTCGTCGCCTGGTTTGACAGGTGTATATATGGATATACATTAGTTATTATAAGTGGGAGATTTGATATGCCTTCGGAAGTAACGAAGCTCGGGATAATCGGTTTGAGCGAAGGTAACGGGCATCCGTATTCGTGGTCGGCGATAATTAACGGCGATTATGACGATGAGGCAATGTCGGACTGCGGTTTTCCGGTGATACCCGCATACCTTGCGGCGAACCGTGATACACTGGGGATTGACGGGGCGAAGGTTACGCATATCTGGACACAGGAGAGAAACATTTCGGAGCACGTTGCAAGGGCGAGCCGGATAGAAAACGTGGTGGATAAGATGGAGGATATGGCGGGGAAGGTGGATGCGGTTTTGCTTGCGCGGGACGACCCGGAAAATCATGCGGCAATGGCGAAGCCGTTTCTGGATGCGGATGTGCCGATATTTATCGATAAGCCGCTGGCGTATTCGTGGGAGGATTTGGAATATTTTTCGCAGCAGCAGGCTGCGGGTAAGTTTTTGATGTCGTGTTCGGCGCTCCGGTATTCTGCGGGGAACCAGGCGGCACGTGCACAGCTCGAGGGCGTCGGCGATGTTGAGCTGGTGGTGGCGGTAGGCAAGAAGGACTGGCGGAAATACGCGATACATTACCTGGAAGGGATGTTTTCGCTTCTGGGGGACCCGGCGGCTGCGTCGGTGAGGCATTTTGGGGAAAGCGGCAGGGACGTGGCATATATTGAATTTGTCAACGGGACGGTGGCGACGGTGCACGTTTTTATGGACATATCGCCGGGCGGGGAATTGAACGTTTACGGGCATAAGGGGAATCTTCAGGTGGAGCACGGAGGTGCGTATCCGGCGTTTCGTGCTTCTCTTGTAGAGGCGATACGGTCATTCAGGGCGGGCAAGCCCAGGCTGGATTTTGAAAAGACGCGAAACGTCATAAGTGTTTTGATTGCGGGCAAAGAAAGTCTTGATAATGGCGGCAAGACGGTTTATATTATCAAGTGAAAAGGGAAATAAGGAAATTTGATGCAACCTTACGAGCGGATAGTAAGTGCGGTGGAGCATCGTCGGGGAGACAGGCCGGCGATTGATTATCAGGCGACGCCGGAATTTGACGATGCGATAAAAGGGCATCTGGGTATTAAGGACAAAGAGGAGCTTCTGGATTATCTTGGAGTTGATATTCGTCGTGTGTCGGGACGTTATGTCGGCCCCGGGGACACGACGGGTGCACCGGGGGTAACGGAAGCGGGAAGGGATTACTGGGGAGTAGTGTGGAAGCCGATGGTCAATAAGTTCGGGACGTATAACGAGATAGCATACTGTCCGCTTGGAGAAGCGACAACGGTAGCGGAGATTGAGGAGTATTCGTGGCCGAGCGTGGACTGGTTTGATTTTTCGCATTTGAAGGACGAGATTGACCGAATAAACGACAAACGCGGATATGCGATTCAGTTTTTTGCAGGAGGTGCTTTCGAGTCGCCGTGGTATATGCGCGGGTTGGAAAGGTTTTTGCTTGATTTGGCACAGTGTCCGGACATTGCAGAGTGCATCAGCAGTCACGTTTCGTCTTTTTATAAGGAGCGTGCGATGCGTGCGATTGAAGCGAGCGAGGGACGTCTTGATATAATCGGCAGCGGTGGCGACCTTGGGACACAGCGGGGGATGATGCTGTCGCCGGACTTGTGGCGCAAGCATGTCAAGCCATACAGCAGTGAGCTTATTACTACTTTTAAGGACATGGGTTTCATAACTTATTATCATTCGTGCGGAGGCATTCTGCCGGTCATAGAGGATTTTATCGAGATGGGGCTTGATATTCTTGACCCGATTCAGCCGAAGGCCGCGGGCATGGATGCGGAAACGCTTGCTGCAAAATTCGGGGGCAGGATTACGTTTCACGGGGGAGTCGATGAGCAGGAGCTTTTGCCGAACGGCAGTGTCGAGGATGTTCAGCGAGAAACTCGCCGTTTGATAGAGATTTTAGGCAGGGACGGTGGTTATATTGTTTGTCCTGCGCATGCGCTTCAGCCGGACACGCCGGTGGAAAACGCGCTGGCGATGTATGAAGCAGCAAAAGAAATGCGATGACGAATCTCACGACAGCTAAACCGGTAAAAGAGCTGGTAATTTGCTGTCAACAAATAAATTAAGCGATTTTGGCGAAAAGGGTGAAAATATTTTTTGCCAACTAATGTGAATTAGTTAAGATTATAATTTGGTGATCTCAATATTCGAGTATCGTACTGGAATAAAAAATGCTAGAAAAATACGTGATAAGAGTCAGGAAATTCTTATAGAGAAAAATCCATTCTTTTTATCGTCTTATACAGATTGTATCATTTTGTTTACTGTAAAATACTGACGAGAGTTTAATGATGAATATGCAAACACAACACAAAATTATCCAGGGGGATAGTCGACACATGAAAGAACTGCGCAATCAGTCAGTTCACCTTGTAATCACTTCCCCACCATATTGGCAGTTAAAGGACTACGGCACGACTGAGCAAATTGGATTTAATGACAGCTATGAAAATTACGTTAACAATTTAAACCTTGTTTGGAAAGAGTGCTATAGAGTTCTCAATAACGGATGCAGGCTTTGTATTAATATCGGGGACCAGTTCGCCCGTTCTGTTTATTATGGAAGATATAAAGTTATTCCAATCAGGGCTGAGATTATAAAGTTCTGTGAAAGCATTGGGTTTGATTACATGGGGGCCATCATATGGAAGAAAAAGACAACAACAAATACGACCGGAGGAGCCAGCATCATGGGAAGCTTTCCATTTCCCCGCAATGGAATTCTTTCAATTGACTACGAGTTTATATTGCTATTTAAGAAACTCGGCACACCTAAGAGACCTGATGAAGAAGTCAAAAAATTATCAAAAATGACAAAAGAAGAATGGAAAGAATATTTTTCCGGCCACTGGAACTTTGGTGGCGCGAAGCAAGACGGTCATATTGCCATGTTTCCAGAAGAGCTTCCCAAGAGATTAATTAAAATGTTCTCCTTTGTTGGCGACACGGTTCTTGACCCATTTCTAGGCAGTGGAACCACCACCTTGTCGGCAAAAAATATCGGCAGAAATTCTGTCGGCTATGAAATAAATCAAGCATTTTTACCTCTGATCAAGAAGAAGTTGCAGGTCAATCAATCCGAACTGTTTGGAGCCAAATATGAATTTGCCAAGCAGGGTAAAATCGACGTCGACTTTGATGAAGAAATTAACAAGCTTCCCTATGTTTTTAAAGATTTTCATGCCTTCGACAAAAAAACCGACCCCACAAAACTTAAATTTGGATCAAAAATTGACATGAATTGTTCAGGTGACAGAGAAAATTACTATTCCATAAAAGAAATAATCAGCCCGGAGTTTGTTAAATTGAATAACAATTTAGTTGTCCGGCTTATAGGGGTAAAAGAAAAGAAATCAATTAACGGAAGAGCAATTGAATTTTTGAAAGTTAAAACAAAAGGACAAAAGGTATTTTTGAAATTTGACGAAATCAAACACGACAGGAACGATAACCTGATGGCATATATTTATCTTAAAAATAAAACATTTTTAAATGCTCATTTAATTAAAAGAGGCTTTGCTGATGTTGATTTATCATATAAATACAGGAACAGAAAAAGATTCATGAAGTACTCGAACCAGGGAATTTGTTGATGTCCAAGAATGTGCCAGCAAAACACGGAAAGTCCTTCGGTAAAAAAGAAAAAGTTTTGAATTATGCCAGTAACACCTATCAATTAACGCGCCCGAACAAGGTCGGCGCAGTAATGGCTTTAATTCGTGAATGTCAGCCCAAAGCTTTTGCAGAATGGGAAAAATTCTATTTTGAAAAAGCCTATACAAAAACAAAGGAACCAGTGAAGATAACAAAAGAAACTTTGGACGAACTTGGAGAAAGGCTTTATTCCAAAATAACGGAAGTTGTTATACCGGAATGGAGTGCCGCTTTTAAAAATTTGACTTTACAAGATTGCAGAGAATATATCTATCAAGTTACCATTGTAAGAACATTCGATGGCTTCTTACTGGAGAAATCAGTGATTAATGACGGCCTGGCCAAAATATTCCGAGAAGTAGAGTTTGCAGAGAGTGATCCTGATTTAGACCACGCCGGTGACATTGATTATATAGGTAAGGTTGGTAACAGAGCATTCGGAATACAAATCAAGCCAATTACAGCAAATGCAAATTTCGGCAACTATAAAATTACTGAACGGATGAGAGGCAGCTTTGATGCATTCGAAGAAAAATATGGCGGCAAGGTCTTTGTTGTATTTTCCACGAAAACCGGAAACCAGAAAGATATTGTTAATAAAGAGATAATTGAAAAAATCCGAAAAGAAATTGAAAGGCTGCAGAACAAATAAGCAAAAACAGCGACTGGTCGTCTTCAAGCGGCGCCGGTGAATCACTAAATAGGGCTGATGGAGCAGAAAGATAGCTTTTAACCCGATGTCGATGTGATGATAATCAGCTTGAATAACGAAACGATTGATGGATATGAGCGTTACATCGTGGTTTAGTAACGGACTAACAGAGGGGTTGTAAGTGAAGTAGCATTTCGATGAACTGTCCCCCATAGTAAATTTTGTCGTGATCAATCTTCACTGCAAAGATAAACCGTCTCAAGCCGGCGCTGGCCGGATGTGGCCAATGCTAAAGAAGCTGAAAAATAGGATGGTTCAAACGCCAGCGGTCAACAAGCTTACCTGTCTTTTATCCTCATTCCATAATCAGCAGGACGATAAAGGGGATGAGATTGAGAACGATAAAGAGTATTTTGAATAAACCCATGAGTGAGTAAATAGCGACGTTTAAGGCCTCTCTGGGCATGGGATACCATTTGCTGTGCATTTGATATACCGAGTCTCCGGCGGATGCAAAGATTAAAAACGAAAAAGCCAGCAGCGCGCCGTTGAGAATTGTGCACCACATAAAAAAAGTTCGCATTATAGTGATATTCATAATCTTTCTCCTTTGAAGGCAGTAAGGTCTATCTGCTCCACGTATTAGTTTTCACTAATTTTACGGCTGCGGTGCGGTAACAGCAATAAATAAAAAAGGAACGGTGTAAGCATTGCAATTATTGTAGGGGATGATGTTTCTTGACAGAGGGGGATATTTAGGTTAATAGGCGATGTCTGGTATTAAAGAAGTGTTAATGAGCAGTTGTCAACAGTGTGAATTTTCGACTGTGATTACTAATGCGGGAGCTTTGCGATATGGAGATGCGAGCGAGTAAGGTACTCAGGAAGCTTCGAGCGGGGCAACTGGTGAGCTGTGTGAAGCTGAATCTCGGCGACCCGCGAGCGGCAGAGATTGCGGCGATGTGCGGATTTGACAGTATCTGGCTCGATATGGAGCACGTGCCGGGCGACTGGTCGAATATCGAAAATCAGGTTCGAGCGGCGAAGATTTATGACGCCGACGCAATGGTGCGTGTGCCTCGAGGCTCTTACAGCGATTATATAAAGCCTCTTGAGCTGGATGCGTCGGGGATTATGGTGCCGCACCTGATGAGTGCCGCGGACGCGAGGGACGTGGTGTGGAAGACCCGTTTTCATCCTGTCGGCCGGCGAGCGGTGGACGGCGGTAATACGGACGGGGCGTATTGCATGATTGATTTCAAGGAATACATTAAGAGGGCCAATGAGCAGCGGTTTGTGGTGGTTCAGATAGAAGACCCTGAGCCTCTTGAAGAATTGGATGAGATTGCCAAGGTGGAAGGGATAAACATGATATTTTTCGGTCCCGGGGATTTCAGTCACGGTACAGGTAAGCCCGGCGAGTTTGACTCACGGGAAATCAGCGACACCAGGCGACGAATAGCAACGGTGTGTAAAGAGCACGGCAAATATGCGGGCACGGTTGGTTCGGTTGAAAACCTTGCCGAACTGAGAGAGATGGGTTACAGCTTTATCAGTTTGGGTGCCGACGTTATTGCTCTGGGCGATTATTTTCGAAAGATTGTCGAAGCATTCGGACAGTACAAAAAAGAATAACCAAAACGGGATTATTTTATGAGCGGAGAGTTTAACTGGCTTGATTATACTGTATTGTTTGTTTACGTGGCGGCCATACTGGGGATAGCCTCTATCTTTATGCGTGAAAAGGACCTTGCCGAGTTTTTCATGGGTTCGCGTCGGATGCCGTGGTGGGCGGTGGGTTGTTCGATATTTGCCACGCTGCTCAGTGCGATAAGCATTACAGGGGTGCCGGCCGAGTTCTGGCAGAACGGTCTGCGTGCATACGGCAATCTGTTCATTCTGATGTCGGCTGTGCCGGTAGTGGTGTATCTGTTCATAAAGGTATACAGGCATCTCAACGTTGTAACGGCCTATGAATATCTGGAGAAACGTTTTTCCACCACAGTCCGGCTGGTTGCGAGTATGTTGTTTTTGTTGCTTCGCGGTTCTTACATGGCGTTTGTGATAGAAGGTGCCGCCGCGATATTGCGTCCCGGTCTGGGGGAAAGAATAGATCTTTTCTGGTTAATCATTGCAATAGGTTTCCTGAGCACGGCCTTTGCGGTGGTGGGAGGAATCAAGGGAGTGATATGGACGGACGTGGTTCAGATGTTCGTCATTTACGGGGGTCTGGGGTTGATGTTCATAGTGCTGCTGAACCGTATTGACGGAGGCGTGTCGGGTATGTGGTCTGTTGCGGCGGAGAGCGGCAGGGACTTTTCGTACTTAAAGGATTCGAATTACTGGTCTTTTAATTTACCGCCGAGATGGCCCAGCAGGGAGCGGACCAGTTGACCGTTCAGCGTTACATGACAACCAATTCGGTCAAGTCCAGCGCGAGGTCGCTTTGGACATACGTTATATTGTCGGCGGTGGTGATAACGCTGTTGTGGCTGGTGGCGATGGCCATATATGTTTTCTACCAGCAGAATCCCGGCATGGACCCCACAGCCGTCAATCCCAAGTTCGACAAGAACAGTATTCTCTCTCATTTCGTGGTAACGCAGCTTCCGCACGGAGTGGGCGGTTTGTTCATAGCGGCTTTTATAGCAGCGGTACTGACGACGGTTGATTCGGGTTTGAACAGTCTTGCCACGGCGACCATGAATGATTTCCATCTCAGGCTTTTCAAGACACATTACAGCGACAAGTATCGTGTTCTTCTGGCCCGCTTGTGGACGCTTTTCTGGGGTATTGTAGCAACAGTTTTCGCACTTATTTTTCTCGAGATAGGAAAAGAAAATATAACACGAACGGCGGTCAATATGGGCGGTCTTTATTCGGGGCCTCTGCTGGGGATATTTCTGCTGGGTCTTCTGGTCAAGCGATCCAATACTGTGGGGGTGGCCACCGGTGCCATCACGGGTTGGCTCGTGGCTTTATGGGCCAACTTCGGGGTGACAAGAGACGGGGCGAAGGGGGTAATCGACTGGTGGCATTTTGCGTGGATGTGGACGGGCGGCAGGGAGGAAGTCGTTCGAATATCTTTTACGTGGAGTGTGGTGATAGGCTGTCTTACCACCCTCATATTAGGATACGTTGTTAGTCTCTTTTTCGCCCCGCCCAGGCCGGAGCAGCTTAAGAAACTTACTTTCTGGGATTTCCGCAAAGCAAAGATAGATTAAGAAATTATACAGTATGACAAATATGCACAGACTGGTTAAAGAAAGGGAAATGTAATGGGTTCGAAATTATCCGGAGTTATACCTGCAATTCCGACGCCTCTCAAGAACAACGAGGACGTGGACGTGGATGGGCTTAGAAAGCTGCTGGATTATGTTATCGATCGCGGCGCCGGCGGAGTATTTATTCTGGGGACGATGGGAGAAGGTTGTGCTCTTGTGGATTCTCAGAAGAAGCTGGCGGCTGAGACGGCGGTTAAACATGCAGGCGGCCGGGTGCCGCTGCTCGCCGCTATTACGGAAATCTCCACCCGCCGGGTACTGGAAATGGGTATGATGATGCAGGAGATTGGCTACGATTATCTGGTTGCAGCTACTCCATTTTATTACAGCTTTCCCGCTCCGCAGAGCATCGTTGATTTCGTGGATGTGCTTACAGACAAGCTCATCAAGCCTCTGGTCTTCTACAACGTGCCGGCCCGTACCGGCAACAGCGTTGATTTCGAGACGTTAGATAAAATAATCAACAATCCCAAAGTGGCGGCGATGAAAAACTCAAGTGCAGACATGCTTTTGCTTATGGAGCTGCTTCGCAAGTATCCGGACAAGGATAATCGACCAGCGGCGATATTTCAGGGTGTCGAGCCTTTGTACGACGTGAGTCTTCTTATGGGTGCGGACGGAATCGTGGGCGGTGCGGGGAGCCTTTATGTGGACATACTGGTAAGACTTTATCAGGCGGCGGCAGATGGTAACAGGGAGCAGGCGTTCGCAATTCAAAAGGAATTCAGCGGTAAACTTAAGGAATTACTCGGGCCTGAACTTGAAATTGACTGGATGTATGCGATTAAGAAGGAGCTGAAGAGACGCGGGATATGTGAGGATAACGTAACGAGTCCGTTCATTCGGCGAATATAGGAGCAACAAGGGTTTTACGAGGTACACCGATTATGATGCACACGCTTACTGAAGAGCAGTTGGTACGTATTGAAAAGGCGGGGCTGGAGATTCTGGAGCGGACGGGGATGCTGGTGCCCCACGGGCAGGCGAGGGAGATTCTGTCGCAGAAAATGGGGGTGGAGGTTGACGGGGAGGTGGTGCGTCTTTCGCCGGAAGTGGTAAAGGAGCAGACAAAAGGCATTAGGGCGTGCGAGGGCTATGATTCGCATACGATTGCGGGGGCTTACAGCCATAATTATCTGGATGCTGATACGGGAGAAATGCGGCAGCCTACTTGTGATGATTTAATCCGGTCGATTCGGCAGGCGGATGCTCTGGATCTGGGAGTTTGTGCACCGGTGGTTCCTCTGGATATTGAGGGTCCTAAACAGGAGCTTGTAATGGAGCGTCTGACACACGAGAACGCGAAGTTCTCTTACGGGGCGGGCCAGGCGACGAACCCCGTTACGGCCGAGGCTTCGCTGGAGATGTTCGAGGTTCTGGGGCGCAAACAATACCTTGAATTGTGGATAACCAGTCCTCTGAATCTTGAGGGTAACAGTCTTGAGGTTTTGTGGTCTTTGCGGCATCGCCGGCCGAGGGTGCGTGTGGTGAACATGCCGGTTCAGGGAATGTCGGGGCCTATATTTCCGGGGGCGCTGCTGGCTCAGTCGACGGCGGAATGTCTGGGTGCGGCGGCGATAGTTCGTTTGCTCGATATTGCGGAGGAGGTTTCCTACCGGCTTGCTTCGTTTTATGCTTACTCAGTTGATATGCGGAGCGGCAATGTTCTGCTTAGCGGGCCGGATTACCTGAAGTTGATGGTTGCGACTTCACAACTGGCGAAGCGTTACGGGATAGAGACGCCGAGTGCGAAGTCATTGCTGACGTCTTCGAAGCAGCCGGACATACAGGCGGCGGCGGAAAAGTCGGCGCAGGGTATAGTAGCGGCAATGGCGGGGGTGACCGACGACGGCTATCTGCGCCGACAGCGGCAATGGCGGGGACGGATGTATATAACGCGCTTGGTGCGCTGTCGGCGGTGGAGATATTTTCACCTGTTCAAATGGTAATAGACGATGAAATTCTTGATTATATCGACAAGTTTTCAGCCGGGCTGGAGTTGAGCGAAGAGCCGGAGATTGGAATAATTGAAGAGGTAGGGCACGGAGGCAGTTTTCTGGAGCACAAGTCTACGGTGGAGCATTTTCGAAGCGTGTTCTGGGAGCCTGAACTGTTTTCGTTGAATCCGCTTTATTCATGGGCGGCGCAGGGAAAGCCGGACGTCCTCGAAAAGGCACGCGAGAAACTGAAATCTCTGGAGGTTAGCGAGGGTCCTGTGGTGGCGGAGGATGTACAAAGAGAGTTGCGTGCAATCGAGCAGAAATTTGGCTCCAGGCTTTGATTGGCCTACAGGTCTGGTTTTCGGTTTTGTTTTTGTTATTATTCCCGTCCTTTGAGGCTGTAAGGGAAATTGACATGAGCGATGATAAGAAAAAGGTTCTGGATTGTAAGGCTTCGGAGCATGAGTATCTGCATAAAGACTTTCACGGAGCCTTGTGCTACGCCATAAAATATCTTGATGATACCTACGATCACCAGGCAACGCGCGAATATCTTACTCAGGTAGGCAGGACTTATTTCGCGCCGCTTAGCCGGAAGTTACAGAACGCGGGTTTGTCGGCGCTTGAAAAACACTGGCGTGAAATTTTCAACAGGGAAGGGGGCAGGTTCGAGCTGAACTATGAAGGCGGGCAACTTGTGTTGCGTGTTCACGAATGTCCTGCAATAGCTCACCTGAAAAAAATCGGCCAATTGTTCACCGACCGTTATTGTCAGACAACGGTTGTCGTCAATAAAACGATATGCGCAGAGGCGGGCTTCGAATGCTCATGTGATTACGAGCCGGGCGAGGGAAGATGCGTGCAGAAATTCTGGAAACAAGAGGAGCAAAAAGCATGATTTCGTGTACGGAATTCATACCTGTTTACAGTGAGTTGTTCAAGTTTTTGCATAAAAGGGGTGGCAGGCAAGCGGTTTTGCGGTTCTGGGAGAGTCTTTCCGATGCATTTTTGACGAATCTGCGTGACCTGGCTGAGGAAAAGGGGCTGGCGGGGCTTTTCGAGTACTGGAGCCATACTCTTACGGAAGAGGCGGCTGATTTCAGAATGACCCTGGATGAAGAAGAAGGAGTATTCAGGATAGAAATGCGAAAATGTCCGAGTAAGGCGATGTTGCTGGAAACCGACCATATTGAGCCTTACGAGGATTACTGCGGGCACTGCGACGTTTTGTACCGACGGGTACTGGAACCTTTGGGTTTTGTATGCGAGGCTGATTTGAGCAGGTGTGACCAGGCCAGGTGCAGTTTTACCATTACGAGCAAAAAAGCGGATAAGGATAGTGATAAATGAACCACAGGCAGCTTGGCAAAACAGGAATCGAGGTTTCTGAAATAGCTTTCGGTGCGGTTGAGCTTGGTTTGCCTTACGGGATAGGCGTGAACAACGCCGAGGACATGCTCAGTGAACTGGATGCACAGCATCTGCTGCAGAGCGCCCTGGAGAAGGGCATCAACACGTTCGACACGGCGCCGGCTTACGGGCGCAGCGAAGAGCTTCTGGGAAAGGCGTTTGAGGGTAAAAGAGAAAAGGTGGTAATCTGTACAAAGTGCCGCATGTTTTATGATGATAACGGCCGGCTGCCGACAGCCGGTAAGCTTAAGGAAATTATGGACGACGGGCTTCACGACAGCCTTAAAAACCTTCGGACGGATTATATCGACGTTTTGCAGCTTCACCAGTGCGACAGAGAAATTCTCAACCGGCAGGAGGTATTGGACAGTTTGTTAAGCTATAAAAAGCAGGGTCTGGTGCGTGCGACGGGGGCCTCGACATACGGCTGTGAATTGAGTAAGGCGGTTATGGAGTCGGACCAGTTTGATGTGATTCAGTTTGCGTTGAACCTTATGGACCAGAGGAACGCGGAATTATTCAACCTTGCGGGGAGTACCGGTACGGGGGTCATAGTCCGCTCGGTGCTTTTCAAAGGCATTCTGACCGACAAAGGCAGAGGCCTTCATCCGGAGCTTCGTGCGGTGGAGCATCACCGGGAGATTTATAATGAGCTGCTTTCGGAGGATGTTAAAAGTCTTTCCGCCCTGGCGGTGAAATTTGTTCTCAGTTTCCCGGAGGTTTCGACGGCCCTTCTGGGTATAGACAAGAGCGAATATCTGGAGCAGGCGGTGAAATATGCGGAGGGCGAATATCTGGATTCGAAAACAATGAAAAAACTGAGGCAGCTAAGTTATCCCGACCCGGATGCCCTTGACCTTGTGAAATGGTATCAAAAGGGCTGGCTTACGTAATTGATTCAGGTGGAATTTTTTGGCTCTTCGGAATAATTTGTGGGTAAA
>CAZGGE010000070.1:0-14675 GCA_964524285.1 uncultured Pirellulales bacterium | reverse complement strand
AGCCGCTGCTCTGCGCCCCCTCCATCAGTTGGTTCCGTCAACGGGCACCAGCCCGGGTGAGCAAGGCAAAACGGCGGCGACAAAGTGAAAACTTCGTCCACCTATGCGGACATAAGTTTTCATCCTGAGCGAGCAAAGCGAGCCGAAGGACCTCCATCATTTAAGAGCAGTCGCTTCCAAGAACACCATTTCGCTCGTCTTTCAACGAAATTGGAGTCGAACATTAGGTCCCATTCGCGTTCATTCGCGTTATTCGCGGTTCCCAAAATGATTTTTTCTCTGTGTCCCTCTGAGTCCTCTGTGGTATATTTTTTCTTCAGCCCATATTTTTTAAAATTTTACTTGACTGTGAACTTCAAATTTTGTATAATATTCACTTAACATAAAATGCTCTTTGAATTACAACACACTTTGAACTTCAAAAACCGGGGGAAATAACAAATGACCTGCACGACACCACCATCGGCCAAAGGCCGAACACATTCTGAACTATCAAATCTCAAATTTGGTATATGTTTTCTTGCAATTTTCGGCCTTTTCTCAATTCCCCACAAAGTTAAGCTGGGTAAATTACCCACTTGTTTTGCAAAACAAACCCAATCAAACCCGATTCAAAGCCAATAAGCAATGCACCCAACGTGGTGCACTGCCCAATCAGCGGTGCACCCCACGTGGTACACCGCACAAACAATCCCAATTTCACACAGCTACAACCAGCCGATACCCGACACACGCGTCATGGTTCTTTGGCCTTCCTGTTCCGTCAAAAAATTCTTCCCCCGCGATTTCTAGCTCAAGCCCCCGAAGTTTACATAGCATTAACATCCAACATTGCTATGATGGAGAACATATTTACAAAACAGCAAAGTATGCGATTCCAAAAGGCAATAATGAAGCAAAAAATTCTGGTAGCGACCACTAATCCGGGCAAGGTAGCCGAGCTTAACAGTATGCTCGGAGATGATGTTCAGTGGGTAAGCCTGGCCCAGGTGGGAGAGGTTACTGAAATTGTAGAGGACGGTGAAACTTTCCAAGAGAATGCTCGCAAAAAAGCGCTGGGTTACGCAGAGGCGACGGGGATGTGGACGCTTGCCGACGACTCAGGCCTGGTAATCGACGCCCTCGGCGGTGAGCCTGGCGTCAGGTCATCGCGATATTCCGGCGAAAGACAAGGGGACAGGGAACTGCTCGACCATAAGAATATGGAGAAAGTGCTCGGCCTGCTCAAGACGGTGCCTCATGAAAAGAGAACGGCGAGATTCGTCTGTCATCTCTGCCTTGCCAGGCCGGACAAAATACTCGTTGAAGCTGAAGGTGTTCTACAAGGAAAAATAGCAAATCTCGAAGTCGGCTCAAACGGATTCGGCTACGACCCCATTTTCTTCGTTGAGAATCTCAATAAAACAGTCGCACAGCTTACCACAGAACAAAAGAACCAGATTTCTCACAGGGGCAATGCAATAAGAAAGCTAAAGCCGCTGCTCAAAGACCTGTTACGCCGCAGGGATTAAGATTTGCCGACAGTATTGTGAAACAATTTTCATCGGATTAAGCTTGCAGGGATAAAAATATTATCGTAAAACAAGGCTGCATTGTGGTTTACATTTATTTTGGAAAACTGAGATTTTTTACTTGCAGGATTGCTCTTTTGGTGTCAAAATGTGCCGCATCCTTTGTCGGCGTTGCAATCCTGTGCGGAACTGTTTTTTGTGATGCACGGGTCATTGAAAGTGGAGGCGAGCTATGCCGGGTAAGAGAATTTGTCTTACCGTTTTAATTTCGATAATTCCTGCCCTTCTGTTCGGCTGCAATCTGTTCGGCCGGAAATCCGATAAGCCTGAAGCTGCGGAAATAGACCGTATCGAAGAAACGCCCGCTGAAAAGGAAAAGAAAAAACTCCTTAAGAAAATCGACAAAAAATGGGAAAACGCCGAGGCACACTATGAACTCGGCAAACTTTACCAGAATGACGGTCTGTGGTCTCAGGCGGAATATCAATACAACATAACGCTGGGAATCGACCCCGTTCACAGGGGGGCACAGGCAGGACGTGTCAAGGCACTCAAAGCCGTGGGAGACGGGTCGCAGGCCTCGGTGTCCGCTGAGTTTTATATCAATCAGGCATCAAGCTCGGCCGTCTCGTCCCTGAAACTCGCACTGGCATTTCAGGAGCAGAACCTGGACCAATACGCCCTTCGCTGCTACGAACAGGCGCTCAGGCTCGCTCCTAATTCCGCGAAGATTAACCGCCAAATCGGCTACTATTATATGAGTAAAGGTGATAAGGTAAGAGCGAGGGATTATCTCACCCGAAGCTTTCAGCTTGATTCGAATCAGCCCGAGGTCGCACGCGCTCTGGGCAGGCTCGGAGTGCCCGTCCAAATCCCACGTAAAACCGAAAACAACACCAGGAAACTTGACAGGATGGTAAAAAAAGCCGAAGAGGAATAATTGCTTCGGCATACTTCCCTTTTGACCCTGTGGCGAACGGAAGCGCCGCGGGGTTTCTATATCGGGCGGCTTATTCGCTCTAACTTATTCTCTCGCACTCTGTTTATTAGGCGAATGCCTGAGCAGCCGTCATTGTGCCGACCTGCCTGTTTCTTATTTGTTCGACCAGAGCCTCAAGTCTCGTGGTCAGGGCGGGGTCTTCCTGGCCGTCAAAGCTCAGATTCAGTATCGGCATGTTACCGCAGTTCGCACTTACTCGCATGGTCTGGCTGCTGACAATTGTTGAAGGCATACAACTGAAGGGCATGACGTTAACTACGCCTCCGAAACCTTCGTGATGATACTCTACGGCTTTTCCCACGCTTAATACGGCCTCTCCCTCAAATGTTTCATGCAGGTAAGGCTGTGCCAGTTTTATTACATGCCGGATGGGTTTTTCGGCGAGGGTGCCGAACCTTTTTTCAAGCGGAACTGCGAGGGTTTTTTCAATGTTGTGCTGAACATGATTTTGAATTTTGTTCGTCAAATAAGCTTTGTAAGCGCCTCTTCGCCAGGCGTCTTTGGAGCGGGTGAAATTGGTATAATAAATCCACTCAGCAACCGAGGCGAGGTCGCAGGCGGCTCCGAGTTCTTCCAGTCTTGCGATTATGTTTGTGTTCGCGAAGGGATGGTTTCTGACGTATATTTCACCGACGATACCTATCTTTGGTTTCCGGATGCTTTGGTCGATTTCGAGGTTATCAAATTCACAGGCAATGCCATCCATCAGTTCAGTCAAATTTTTGATGCCGGCTTTCTGCTCAACAGCATTGGACCATTTCTGCAAGGCCTTTTCGTAAACCTGCTGTGCTTTTTTCGGCTCCTTTGAGTACGGCCTGACTTTCAGGATGAGCCTTGCAAGCAGGTCCACGCCCACCGTTGCCGTCCATAAATCTTTCAATAATTTGTATTTATCGCCGTCTACGGAAACGCCAATGTGGTTATAGAATGACCTGTCCTGGTTGGGTGCGAAAACGGGCACGGAAGGCGCTCCCGCATACCGCAGAACCATACGGTGCAGGCAATTATACATACCGAATCTGCATGGGCCGGAACTTCCGGGCATGAAGAATGCGATTCCTTCCGGGTTCTTATGTTTTTCTATTACTTTAAGCATGTCTCCGGTTGTTATGGCGCATGGAAGGCATTCTTTGCCGCTGGTGAATTCGCGTCCCTGTATGAGCACTTTCTCATCGGCTATGGGCATGACTTCGGCGTCCTGTCCGTATGCTCTGAAGGATGCGGCGAGTCCGTAAGCGCAGTCACCCATATAGGGGACGTAGAGCTTTCGTCCCTTTATACTATCGGGGAGCAGATTTTTATCCGGTTGTGTTTTCTTTTCAAAAGGTTTTTGTTTGTATTGTTTGAGGCTTTCAAGGAATGCCTCTATTCTGGTGATTACGCCTGCATCGGCGGAGTGCTCGTCCAGTTCGAGCTGGAGGCATGGTTTTTGTGCCATTATGTCTTTGAAGAACGTGAGCAGGAACGAGTCCGGCCCGCAACTGAAATTCGACAGGTATATGGCGAACAGTCTGGGGTCTCTTTTTATTATCTCTGCTGCCCGCAGGATTTTCTGACCATAACTCCAGTAGGTACCTTTATGGAGGTTGACATCTCCGAGCCGGGCTTCATCAAGTGGCAACATATCCATAGGTATGACCTGTACGTCGTGTTCGGCGAGTTTTTTGGGTAATTGCAGGTTAACGCCGTCGTCACAGCCGTTGTATGGGCGGGATACAAGCACGAACAGCTTCTGGTCTTTTCTGGTATTTGCGATGATATTTCTACCCTTTTCTATCAGGTCTTTTTCAAACGCATTCTGTGCATCGAAAGCTGTTTCTATTGCGCTTTTGGCTTTCTTTACCGGCAGGCCCAGTTCTTTTGCAGCATCCAGAAATCCTTTACTAAGAAGTTTTTTTTCGTCGTCAAGCCTGAGGACAGGTGCAAGGATTTTTGTTTTGCCTAATTGTCCCTCGAAGGCTGTTCGAATCTGATAAGGCAAAGATTGTACATAAGGGCATAGCTGGTTGTACTCGTTATCGTGGAAGCCGGCCGTCATCGACACGATGCTCGGCAGGAATAAACAATCCACGTCTTTTTCTATTAGCTCAGCGACGTGTCCGTATGCGACTTTTACGGGGAAGCAGGGTTGTGCGGTTACGGCCTCGACACCTTCCCTTATGACCCTTTTGTCGGTGAAGCCGGAGAGTACAACGCGGCATCCCATTTCCTGGAAGAACCTTGAGAACGCTGGCAGGAGCTGCCAGTTTGTCAGCGCCATTGGTATTCCAATTGTTGTTACCCGTCCTGTTTGAGTTTTTTTATGCTCGCCTTTGATATCAAGGCCCGCGTATTGTAGTAGCTTTTGTTTTCGATATGTAAAAGCCTCATCACCCTTTGCGCCTTGTTCGGCGTGTTTCTTTTTCTTGAGATTATATCTATCGCAACGTGAGCCATAGTAAAGGGGTTCGGAGCCGGGTAACTGCACTTTTTTAATCTCGCAGTGATTCGGACAATGTTCACAGGTGAATGACTCGACGGTGTATTCAACGGTAACGAGGTTGTCAAAGCCTCTGAATTTGCTTTTTCCGCTTTTTATCGTTACCTGCCGGGCGATGGCGGCCGCACCGATTGCTCCGGTAACCTCGTGGTGGTCCGGGACCTGAACCGGCTTTGAAGTTACTTTTTCGAATGCGGCCCATACGGCTTTGTTGAAGGCGGTGCCTCCCTGGAAGCAGATGTGGTTTCCAATCCTTCTTCTGCCTACTACCCGGTTAAGGTAGTTTGCGACGATTGAATAGCTTAGACCTGCGACCAGGTCTTCTGTTGTGGCACCCTGCTGCTGGTAGCTCAATAAATCCGACTCCATGAAGACCGTACATCTTTCACCGAGTTTTATTGGTTTTTCGCTTCTGAAGGCGAGTTGTGCGAATTCCTCGTTTATGTCGATACCGAGCCTTTGTGCCTGTTCTTCGAGGAACGAACCGGTTCCTGCTGCACAGGCATGGTTCATCTCGAAGTCGACTACTACGCCGTTTTCGAGCGAAATAAACTTACTGTCCTGTCCTCCAATTTCGAATATTGTGTCTACGTTGGGGTTTACTATTGCGGCACCTTTTGCCTGTGCGGTTATTTCGTTAATTACTATATCTGCACCAATGAAATCTCCGGTGAGGTATCTTCCCGAGCCTGTGGTTGCCGCTCCTGTAATTTTGACCTTGCCGTTAAGCTTTTTACTTACGTCTTTCAATCCCTGCCTGACTGCTTCCAGAGGTTTGCCGGCAGTCATCAGGTATTCTTTTGCGAGCACTCTTTTTTTATTGTCAATTACCGCTACGTTTGTGCTTATTGAGCCTACGTCGACGCCAAGATATCCTTCTATTTTTCCTTTTGCCTGTTGTAACAGTTGTTCGTGCACTATGCTTTCCGGTCTCGGGAAGCTCGGCTTCGCAAGTTTTTCTCTTCTCGGCGCTTTCTTCAGGCCGCTGCCGCGCTCTTCTATATAATTTTTCAGCTTTTGCAGGTCTATTTTCACGTCGTTCTGTTTCTGTTCTTTTCTCTTTGTCAGGCATGGGGCCCCTATTGCCCCGGTGAAAAAGTGCTCTTCGGGCACCAGTAACCCGCCCCGCGGCAGATTGAAGACGTCCTCCAAAGCCCTTTTAACGCCGATATTCGCGGCGACGCCGCCGGTGAAAACAATAGGTCTGGTAAATTCTCTGCCGCAGCCGAGGTTACTTTTGAGATTACTTGCCAGCGCCATGCACAGTCCGGCGATAATGTCGCAGTTTGGGGTGGCCTGTTGTTGAAGATGAATCATATCGCTTTTTGCGAAGACTGAGCAGCGACCGGCCATTCTCGGTACGCTTTTGCTTTGCAATGCGAGTTTCCCGAATTCCTGCTCTATGTCGATTCCTAATCTTTGTGCCTGCTGGTCAAGAAACGAGCCGGTTCCTGCCGCACAAACTGAGTTAAGCGCGAAGTCGCGAATCCTCATTTTCCCTTCCTCTCGCGCGAGGAATATGAGCTTGCTGTCCTGGCCTCCCATGTCGATTATGCTCGCATCCTCCAAATCCGGGTATACTTTACATACTCCCTCGGCCTGTGCTGCGACTTCATTTACGAATGGGATATTCAGGATTTCAGCAAGCCATCTCCCTGCGGAGCCTGTAGCTGCTGCCAGTTTGACTTTTGCCAACAAGCCTGCCTTTTTTATTATTTGCAGTTGTCTGAGCAAGGTTTCAGCCGGCCGGCCTACCGTTCGCCGGTATTCGGATGCTACTACCTGGGCATTACTATCGAGAACCACGACGTCGCTGCTTGTTGAGCCTACGTCTATGCCAAGCAAAAACTCTGTTCCTTCTCTCATTTTCTCCAGCCCGCCGGCGCTGGTCTTTGAAATTCGCAGCTTTGCTCCGGTTTCGCCTTTCATAGCCTTCCCTTCATCAAAAATTCAAGGAATTACATTTTAACGTCGTAAACCTGAGTTTTCCAGAGCTATCTGATGAATATCAGAGATATGGGCACTTTTATGCTCTCTCAACCTATAACTGGCGTGGATAACCTGTTATAAAAGTTGGTACTTACGGGGTAATTTCTCACGGTATGTAAAAAATTTATAACGAAGGTAAGCGAACAGAAAAGAAACCGCAGCATATTCAACAGTTAATCCACAAAACCCAGTCTTTTGTTTAACGGTTTTGTTTAATCCCTGAGTGTTTTTCGCCAGCTTTTTTTAGAAAAACAACAAATTAACAGGCCATACGACTTATACTACTACTTTTGAATTTATTCTTAATTAAAATAACCAATTACATTCTCCGCGGAAAAACATTGTCCGTGCTGCGGTTTTCGTGTAAATTACAGCCTTGAAATGTAAGCGGAAAAACAAGGAAACGTCAACAAACATTAACAGAGGTATATCATGAAAGCAACTTTCAGCAGAGCGGCTCTGTCTGAGGCACTGGGGATAATTACTTCTATAGTGCCGACCCGGACGCCAAAACCGATACTGAAGTGCATTCTGATAGAAGCAACTGATGATAACGTCAGATTCGCGGCTACGGATATGGAGGTAGGAATAAATTATTATCTGTCGGGCGTGGATGTGCAGGAACCCGGAGGTATTGTGGTACCTGCCGACGAATTATCCTCTATTGTTCGCGAGAGTGCGGATGAGGTTCTTGCTGTGCGTGCGGACGAGCAGACGTGCAACATAGAAGGAGCAGACAGCAGGTTTACGATATATGGGCAGCAGTTGAAACAGTTTCCTAAAGTACCGGATTTTGAGGGGGAGGCTGAATTGCGCGTAGGCCTTGGTATGCTGCAGGGAGGGATAGGGCAATGTCTTTTCGCAACTGCGAAGGAAAGCACCAGGTATGCCCTTAATGGTATTTTGTGGGAATTGAAGGGCAAGAAGCTTTTGCTTGTTGCGACGGACGGAAGGCGGCTGGCAAAGTGCAGGGTATCACTGTCGGATGAGCCTTCAAAGGATATGGCGGAGCAGGGGATAATTGTGCCTGCCAAGACTATGGGGTTGATGGGAAGAGTTGACGGAAGGGACGAGTTAGTAGTGGAGGTAAAGCGCAGCGACAATCACGTTATAATGCGTTGCGACAATGTGGTAGTCAGCTCTAATCTTGTTGACGGCAAGTTTCCCAATTACGATGACATTATACCAACAGATTATGACAAGAAGTTGACAATGTCTACTGCGGCGACCCTTAGCGCGGTGCGCCGGGCGGCTTTGCTTACTACGCAGGAGTCAAGGGGGATAAAATTGTCCGTAACGAAAGATAAAGTTGTTCTGTCCGGACGCGCTCCCGAAACCGGTGATGCGACGGTGGAGATGAAGGTCGATTACAAAGGGGAGCCTGTCGATATCGGGTTCAACCCGCAGTTTTTGATTGATGCTCTTAGAGTCATTGAGAAGCCCGAGTTTAATATGGAGCTTGGGGAGCCGGACAGGCCGGGGGTCATTAAGTGCGGCAACGATTTTCTCTACGTCCTCATGCCTATAAGCCTGGGATAGATGGGATAAATTTCAACGATTAACGACCGAGAAGCTAATAACAGCAAAGGACAATTACGTGAGAACATGATGGAGCAAAGGCAATTTTTGAAATATGAAGACCAGGGACGAAAACCTGTGGCCAAGCGGCAGGAGGCCAAGCTCGGGCAATGCCTTGATGGCGTAATGAAACGGAACATAGAGCCGCGCTACAGAGAATGCGGGGCGGTAGTGGATGCATTTATTGAGATGATACCGCAGGCGCTGGCCGAACACTGCAGAATTGCAGGTGTTGAAAAAGGCGTGATAACGATAACAGCGGACCTGCCCTGCTATTTGCACGAGCTGAGAATTTGCAGCGATGAGTTGCTGCGGCATATACGGCAGAGAAGCCCACAGGTGAGAATCAAGAGGATAAGATGCAGGTTGGAGAGTTGAAGCATTTAGGCACCGGAGAGCTATTGATATGAAGATGAAAGAGCATAAGTACGACGCCAGCAATATCAAGATACTCGGCGGCCTTGAGGCAGTTCGAAAGAGGCCCGACATGTACATTGGCGACCGGGGTAGTGGTGGGCTTCATCACCTGGTATATGAGGTTCTGGACAACTCGATAGACGAGGCCCTTGCAGGTTACTGTGATACAATAAGCGTGCACATTCATCCGGACGGGGCCTGCACGGTAACCGATAACGGGCGCGGCATTCCCGTGGAAAAACACAAGCAGGCAAAAAAAAGCGCGCTCGAGGTGGTTCTTACTACACTTCACGCGGGGGGAAAGTTCGACAGAGACAGCTATAAGGTGGCGGGCGGACTGCACGGCGTGGGCGTCAGTGTGGTGAACGCACTCAGCGAATGGCTTGAAGCGGACGTGTACAGGCAGGGCAGACATTACCACTTCAGGTGTGTAACGGGAAAAGCCAAAGGTGCGGTTAAGGATACGGGTGAGACTAAAAAGAAGGGTACGAAGATAACATTTAAGCCTGACGAGGAGATATTTGAAGATGCTGAATTTGAGTACGACACACTGGAGAAGAGGATTCGAGAGCTTGCGTATCTGAATGCCGGCCTGGAGATAACACTAAGGGACGACCGCAACAAGAAGAAGCAGGTTTTTAAGTTCGATGATGGGCTTAAGGCGTTTGTCGCTCATCTTAACGAGGGCAAGGACGTACTACACCGTGATGTAATATATTGCGGAAAGGAGGACACCGAGGCCAAGCTCAAGTGTGAGATAGCGATGCAATACAGCGGTGTTTATTCTGAGAACGTAATTGTGTTTGCCAATAACATTCGAAACATCGACGGAGGAACGCACCTGTCGGGCTTTCGCACGGCGCTTACAAGGACTATGAATCAATATGCGAAATCGAATAATCTTTTGAAGAACGGGCAGGTTACAACCGGCGACGACGTTCGTGAGGGGTTGACGGCGGTGATTGCGGTTCAGCTTGCTGAGCCTCATTTCGAGGGTCAGACGAAGGTCAGGCTGACGAATCCGGAGGTTGCGAGTTTTGTGGAGACGACGGTTAATGAGCAGTTGAGCCTTTATCTTGAGGAGCACCCGGCGGACTCGAAGCGGATTCTCAACAAAGCGATACAGGCGGCAGCGGCAAGGGTAGCGGCGAGAAAAGCAAGGGAGCTTACACGAAGAAAGGGAGCGCTGGGCAGCAGCAATCTGCCGGGAAAGCTGTGGGATTGCGCAAGTAAGCAAAAGGCCGACACAGAGATATTTGTGGTGGAGGGCGACTCAGCGGGAGGCTCTGCCAAAGCCGGTCGCGACCGGAATATCCAGGCGATTTTGCCTTTGAAGGGAAAGATTATTAACGTGGAGAAGGCGAGACTGGAGAAGGTGCTCGCACACGAGGAGATACGTACTCTTATAAGCGCGCTTGGTACGGGCATTGGGACGGATGAATTTGACCTTTCGAGGTGCAGGTACGGCAAGATTATCCTGATGACCGACGCGGACATAGACGGGGCGCACATACGGACGCTTTTGCTTACGTTTATTTTTCGCCAGATGCCGCAGCTATTCGAGAACGACATGATATACATAGCCCAGCCGCCGTTGTATGAAGTGAGGGAAAAGGGCAGGAAAAAGTCGGATTATATTCTGACCGAGGTGGAGATGCGAAGGCGAATGACAAGAAGGGGGCTTGAAGGGACCGAACTGGTCGTACGTAACGGCGAGAAGACGAGGGAGGTTAAAGGAGAAGACCTGCGAGAGCTGGTAAAGAGTCTTGCGGACGCGGAGCGAATAACGGCAGTGCTTGGCGGCAGGGGCATTGACTTTCGCGATTTCGTGCAGTCTCATTACAACGGCGGGGTAATGCCTTTATTCCGGATACGGATTGAAGGTGTTGACGAATTTTTCCGTGACGAGGCGAAGTACGAGAAGAGACTGGAGAAGTTGAGGCCTGGCGTTAGTGCCACTGTGGACGAGACCGATGAAACGGTGATAGCCGAAGAGCTGCACGAAGTTGAAAGACTTAATGAGATAAATCAAAAGCTTAAGTCGAAATATAAGCTGGACCTTAAGGATTTTTTGCTTGAGGCGGAGAAAGACGAATCCGGGCAATGGCTTCCCACTAAATTTCAACTGAATCACGAAGGTGAGAGCAGGGAGATAGCGGCTCTAAGCGAAATTTGTCCGGGTATAAGGAAAATAGGGGGTAAGGGAATCGAGATAAAGCGGTTCAAGGGTCTTGGAGAGATGAATTCGGAGCAGTTGTGGGATACGACGATGAATCCGGCGACGAGGACGCTTTTGCGTGTCAAGCTGGAAGACGCCGGCGAGGCGGACAGATTGTTCAGCATACTGATGGGAGACGACGTGGAGAAGCGAAGGAATTTTATCCGTGAGCACGCACTTGAGGTGCAGAATCTGGACGTTTGAGGGGGCAGGTAATCCGTGATAGCCGCTTTTGCTTGCAATTCAAATCTTAGGCCCTATATTTTAAGGTTTTGCGAAATACACTTTCTATTAGTCGGAGTGCGGATATGCACTTAATTAAATGGTTCAGAAAGAACAGGACTAAGCTCATCGCCGTGGTTGTGATAGTGATAATGACGGGTTTTATCGGAGGTTCTTATATTACCCAGTGCAGCCAGAGGAGGGCGATTGGTATTCACAAGGCGGTAGCACGTCTGAAAGACGGCGCGAAGGTAACACGTGCGGACCTTGCCCGTGCCGGCCGGGAGCTTGGCATTCTTAAGAGTTTGCGGGCACCAATGTTTTTGAGTTCACAAAACATAAGCTCTATAATTCTTGGGGAGCTTCTTTTTGCGGAAGGTGGTTCGCGGCAGTACAGCGCCCAGATTAAGCGGTTTGTGAAGTCGAATCAGTACAGGATAAGCGATAAGCAGGTCAATGATATTTACAGGCGGGCGTTTCGTCCTGAGATTTACTGGTTTTTGCTGACGGAGGAGGCCCGCAGGATGGGTATTTACGTTGATGACCAGAGGGCCGGCAAGGTACTGGGAGAGTTGGTGCCGCAACTTTTCGACGGGGCCGGTTATCAGGATGTTATTGCTCGCATGATGAAGGGAGGGACGGCGGAGCAGGGGGGTATATCGGAAGGTGAAATTCTGAGTGCGTTTGCCAAGCTGCTTGGTGTTGTTCGATATGGCTCGACGATTTGCTCGAGTGAGGCCGTTACGCCGGCGGAGTTAAAACACAGCTTTGCGGATACTCAGGGTAGTATAGACGCCAATTTCGTGGAAATTAGTGCGGAAGAGTTTGTTTCTGAGCAGAAAGAGCCTTCGCGCGATGAAATTATGAATCACTTTGAGAAATACAGGAACAGTTATCCGGGAGAGGTTAATGAATCAAATCCATACGGGTTCGGTTACAAGCTGGCGCCGCGGGCCAGGCTTGATTACCTGATAGTGAAGCGTGATGACGTTGGTGAAATAATAGAACCGCCGAGTCAGGGAGAGGCAGAACGTTTTTATCAGCGTTACCGCAAGCAGTTTACAGAGGAAGTGCCTTCCGATCCGAACGACCCGAATTCGGAGCCGACTGAGCGAATTCAGACCTATGCGGAGGTCGCTGATGACATTCTAAACAGCATCGAGCAACGCAAGATAGATTCCGAAGCGAAGAAGATAATTGAAGAAGTGAAAAATCTTACGGCTAAACCGGAGGGCCGGCAGAATGAGGTGGAATTTGTTGATTATGAGACGGCGGCCCAGAAGCTAAGTGAGGAGTACGGCATCCCTGTGTATGCGGGCAGAACGGGAATGCTTACGGGCAAAGATATACGTATGGACCCCAATCTCGGAAGTCTTTATCTGATGGGGTATACACGTGGGAGCGTTGTTCCACTTGCTCGCGTGGTATTGGCGGTAGAGGGACTGGAAGCGACCGAGCTTGGGCCGTTTGAAGTACCCCGTCCGGAGATGGGAGAGAACGTGGGGCCTTTTGACGACATGGGCGGCAAAATCAAGGCTATGGTGCGTGTGGTGGAGGCGGAGCCGGCAGAGACGCCGCCCGGTATCGATTACTCATGCAGCAAGAAGACAGTCGAACTGGACGGGGCCAACGAGATTGAAGGAAAAGCGATTTATTCCGTAAAAGAGGAGGTTATTAAAGACCTTAAAAGGCTAAAGGGTATAGAGAAGGCCAGGTCAGCGGCACAAAAACTTAAGCTGCTGGTAGCGGAGCACGGATGGGACAAGGGCATAGAGAAACTGAACAAGCTTTATGGAGATTCATCACCGAATGAGCCTAATACTTTCAGGTTACAAAGTTATGTGGGGATGCAGCAAATATCGGCGAGGACACTGGCCACTTTGCGGGCACAGACCAGAGGGGGGGCGGTTGCACAGATTTTTGCTGTGGATGCGTATAAACGAGCTTTGCTGACAGACAAGTTATATTCGCTTATACCCGGGGATTCGAAGGTCCTTCAGGAAGTCCCGCATGCTGTGGAATTTAAGCCGGAAATGACGGTATATGTGATTAAGAACCTGTCGGTCAGGAGACCTGCGCGTCAGGAGTATCTCGAAGCAAAGACGTCCCGTTTGTATGCGGAGAGTTCGAAAGAGGCGCAGACGATGGTGGTGGTACATTTTAACCCGGAAAATATTGTCAAGAGGACGGGCTTCGAATATATCCGGAAAGTGCCTGCCGAGGCTGTGGAAGAAGAATCCTGATGGTTTTTGGAATACAGCGTAAAAACCCCTTTTTTTTGATTTGGATAGGCCTTGCCGGCTGGCTTGTGCCGGGAGGCGGCCATTTTCTGCTTGGAGAAACCAAAAGGGCCGCAATTATATTTTTCACCATTTCAGCAACTTTTTGCATCGGGATATATGTTGGTTCGATAGGTGTGATAGATCCGGTCCACTCCTGGCCGTGGTTTATTGCACAGATAATGAATTCACCGGTTGTTGCCGTGATAGGCCGGATGACCGCCGGCGGAGATTACCCGGTTTATGCCAGGCCCAACGAAATAGGACAAATATATACCAGTATTACTGGTTTACTGAACCTGCTTTGTATAGTGAACGCGGTTCACCTTTCTCATGAGCAGCCCGCCCAGAGGAGGGTATCTTTATGATGTCATTTTTAGGCTTAGTTTTATCTTCATTTACGTCGCCTGAAAACATCGGTACGAATCCACAGGCGATGTTGTGGATGTTTCCCCTTGCCGCCTCGATAGCTATCGTTTACAAGGCGGTGAAAGTGGGCGATATTAAGGCAGTAAACTTTGTTAAGCAGGCGGCGATTCTCTTTGCCACAATAATTATCTTTGTAGCCGCTGCCGCAGTTGCGTTATGCATTCTTGTGTGGTTGTTTATCGAGTAACAGTTTTTAGTGGTGGGCTTTGCCCTATTAACAGGATTTGCAATTAGTTTTGCGGGATAATCCTGCGGCGTAATCATACCCTGACCGGTATCACCTTAAAAAGTTCCGTCTCCGGGCGTATACGAATCAAAGAAATTGTTCAAAAACCACAAGAAAGTGTAATAGCAAGCAGGAAAACTTTTGACTTTTGATGTTGATTTTTGTAAAATTACTATATGCAAACGGAGGAAATCCTGTTCTCGAAATAGCGATGAAAAAAAATGCCTGAAAAGCAAAAAAGTTTCGCGCTTAAGAAGCTGTTGGTGCCTGCACTTGTTTTGAGCATTACCATAACCGTTTTTGCAGGCAGCGTACAGGACGGACAAA
>CAZGGE010000069.1:11281-14678 GCA_964524285.1 uncultured Pirellulales bacterium | reverse complement strand
CGTCACTTACTCAGCCTACTTTTCAAAATCTCACTCATTTTGCAGGAGTCTTTTATTAAAGCGGAATTACCGCCCTCGTTTAAACTGTTCTACACTCGACCAGCAGCTTGCAGAAAGCGCGCTGGCCCTGCCCCCGAAGTCCTCATAGTTGTCAGATTCATGCTTAGAGAATATCAGCATATCTTGAATGGAGCTTTCGCATTCACTGTCTTCTTTCGCTAAACCGTCCAAAGCCAGGTCTATCAGTTGCTGTTCCAGCACTTCCTGCAAACGTTCGATTTCTCCGCGAATGTAAACCGAAAAACAGTGGTCGGGGTATTTCTCTAAACTTTCGCGGTACCTTTGTATTGCTCCTTCCACATTACCCTGTCTTACCTCCATGATGGCCGCAGGACGCATGTGCGCATAGTGCGAATACCAGCTTCCCTGGTATTGCTCTTCCATTAGCGCCAAAGTCCCGAAAGCCTTCTCAAGCTGACCCGAGTTAGTCTGGAGGTTTGCCAATAACCGCATGCCATCTGGTCGCCATTCACTCTCAGGATACTCAGCAATTAACTGCTTGAGCGGCACAAATGCATCATAATACCTGCCGTTGAGTTGAGACAGCACCTCCCCCTTGCGTAACAGTAGCAACGGAGTCAAATGTGAATCATCTTTGTACTCATCCAGGGCTTCATTGATTAACTCAACGCATTCGACCCCACTGTCTCTGTGGAAATGCCTGTTAATTACGGTTTCAATAATCGTACGAGCCTGGACGGGAGAAAAAGCATTTTTTACTGCGGCGACATATTGGCCAAAGGTAGCTCTCGATTCAGGAAACTTCGCCAATGCCCGCTGGACCCTGTACCTATACATCAGAAGATCAACCTTGGCGCTACCATTGCCCTGCACGCTAAACAGCAGATCATCCACTAACCTCTCTAAGTTTTCCAGTTCTCCTACACGCTGCTCTAATGGCTTGCCCATCGCCTCATTGAACGCCTCCTTTACCTGGGAGACAGCATCCTGCTCATCGTCCCCCGCAGCTCCGGCCGGCAAAATCATACTCACCGCCAGAACCGCTGCCAAAATCATTGTTTTCTGCCTTAACTTCTTCATAACAATACCCTTTCATAAAAAGTAACAACTGTTTTTCCTGCCTCCTGCACGCTCTTACCCACGCGGGCAAAATTTCATACCTGCACGTAACTAACCAGCTCTCACTCAAACTGCACGTAAAAGAAAAGAAAATTCGGTAAATGCAGATTAATGCTGAACCTTCAGCCACTGCCCTAAAACACAACCCCCGGTGCTCCGGTTACTGCGGTTTGCTTAAGCCACCATCTTTACAAGGCCCGGCGGCAAAGACCCCGGTTCTCTGTCTACCAGTTTTCCTGCCGTGCGGTTGTCCCTGATTTGCGGTTGCCTGCGACAGGCCCCAAAAAGGACTTTCACCCACAATCACACAAACGAAAATAATTCAGCAAATACGGTTGTTGACAAATAGAAAGTTTTGTGTAAATTACCCTTTCTAAAAGTCGGGCTGAATGCAGCCCTGACGGCATTGGTTTGCCGATTTCAAGGCGGTTGACAAGTTTTTATAAGTTCTTAAGGAGTCGTGGAATGGTTGAAGTGAAAAATTTGTCGCGGAGATTCGGGCCAATCGTCGCCGTCGATAATATCTCGTTCAGTGTCAATCAGGGCGAGGTCCTCGGTTTCATAGGCCCAAACGGCGCCGGCAAGAGCACCGCAATGAAAATGCTCGCCTGCTTTTTACAGCCTGACTCCGGAACAGCCTCCATCTGCGGGCACGATATTATAACTCGGCCGGTACATGTAAGAAAATCGCTGGGATACCTCGCAGAAAATGCACCTGCGTACGACGAAATGACCGTCGCGTCTTTCCTGAATTTCGTCTGCGATGCAAGAGGACTCGGTCGAAAAAAACGCAAGAACGCCGTTGAAAAAATCGTCGAAATGTGCGCCATTAGTTCCGTATGCCATCAAACAATCGAGACGCTCTCAAAAGGATACAGAAGACGGGTGGGACTGGCGCAGGCACTTATACATGACCCACAGGTTCTTATACTCGACGAACCAACCGACGGCCTCGACCCGAATCAGAAGCACGACGTCCGCCAACTCATAAAAAAAATGGCAAAGGAAAAATGCATTATTGTCTCTACACATATACTCGAAGAAGTAGAGGCTGTCTGTTCACGCACAATTATCATCGCAAGAGGACAAATCCTCGCTGATTCAACTCCCCGGAAGCTCAAAGAACAACACCATGGCGGCCTCGATGAGGTCTTTAGAAAAATAACACGTAAAAGAGTAGCATAATTAGGTAAAATGGAGTCTTTAATATGAACGGCTTCCTCGCAGTATTCAAAAGAGAACTGAAAAGTTATTTTTCAACGCCTGTTGCATACGTTTTTCTGGTTGTATTTCTTTTCTTTGCAGGCTATCTGCCGTTCCGGCAGGGTTTTTTTGATGCCGAACAGGCTGATTTGAGGCGGTTCTTCCTCAACCTGCCGCTGCTGTTTGTTTTCATGGTCCCGTGCACCGCAATGAGATTGTGGGCCGAGGAAAGAAAGAGCGGCTCGCTGGAACTGCTGCTCACCCTGCCCATAACCATTACACAGGCAGTATTAGGGAAATTTTTTGCCGCATGGTGCTTCCTCGGCATTGCACTGGCACTGACTGTTACCCTGCCCATAACCGTGGCGTACCTCGGAAACCCCGATGAAGGAATGATTGTCTCCGGCTATCTGGGCAGCTTTCTGATGGCCGGAGCTTTCCTTGCAACTGGATGCTTCTTTTCGGCACTGTCCAAAAACCAGGTCGTCAGCTTTATTCTCTCGGTAACCGCCCTGGCGATACTGATATATGCCGGTATGCCGACCACACTTAACTACCTGTCAAGTTTCACGCCCGCCGGTTTTGTCAATTTTGCACAGGAACTTAGTCTCCTGAACCATTTTGAAACCATGCAAAGAGGGGTCATTCGCTTCAGGGACATTGCTTACTTTCTGCTGCTCATGGCCGGCTGGTTGTTCGCTTGTGGTGCGATATTGAATGAAAGGAAGGCAAACTGATGAACAGAACTGTAAGAGCTTTGATTGCAATTGTTTTCATAGCGGTAATAACCTTCTCCGCCGTCAGTATCACGCAGAATCTGGGAACAAGAATTCGCGCAGATGTTACCGAACAAAATTTATACACCCTTTCCGAAGGGACAAAAAAAATACTCGCCGGCCTTCGACAGCCTGTAACCATGAAGCTTTACTACACCGAGACCGCCGCCATGAAAGGCCCCGATGAAATCCGCTATTTCGACAACTACTTCCATTATGTTAAATCGCTGCTCGAAGAGTATGTTGCCAAATCGAACGGGAAGATTAATCTTGAGATT
>CAZGGE010000069.1:5129-11271 GCA_964524285.1 uncultured Pirellulales bacterium | reverse complement strand
ACCCCCGCCCCTTTTCGGATGAAGAAGCCGACGCTATGCGATACGGCCTTAAACACATACCGATGAGCGAGGAAGAAAATTTCTTCTTCGGCCTCGTCCTGCAGACACAGTTTGGTATTACCAAGACAATCGATATTTTTGCACCGGAGCGGCAGGGTGCCGTCGAGTACGACATAACATCGCTGATAGACTCTGCGATTCAAAGGCGCAAGAAAAAAATCGGCGTCCTCAGTTCACTTCCCGTCATGGGAGAACAGATGAGCAGCTACATGGCACGAATGAGGCAGATGCAGGGCCAGCCGCCGCAGCAACCATGGTCTATTATAAAACACCTGCGCACAAAATACGAGGTAAACGAAATACAAACCGATGTCCGGGATATCAATGATGTCGATATCCTGCTTGTGATACACCCAAAAGACCTGCCGGAAAAAACGTTGTTTGCTGTCGACCAGTTCGTTCTTCGCGGAGGCAGAACCATTGTCTTCGAGGACCCTTTCTGCATGGTAGACCAGCCGCCTCCGCAGATGAGGAGAATGATGCCCAGCCACGAGCAAAGCTCCAGTCTTAACGAGCTTACCCGAATGTGGGGAGTAAGTATGGGTGAAAACAAGATTGTGGGCGACAGAACATTAGCGCTGGAGGCTTCGCTCCGCCCAAATCAGAGACCCCGGAAACTCATAGGCTATCTCGAAATAACCTCAGGTCAGTTCAATGACCAGAGTATTATTACGGCCGACCTGAATCATGTCAGGTTACTTTTTGCCGGTGCACTGCACAGGACCGGCCGTTACGAGCCTAATGAGCCGAATATTAACGCCATGCCTTTGCTCAGCACTACAAACCGAGGCAACACCTGGTCGCCTGACTCGCAGTTCGAGTTGATGATGCCGGACGCCCAGAGACTTATGCAGAAATTCACCCCGGGCACCGAGCCGGTTCACATGGGATATATGATGACCGGAAAGTTTGAATCCGCTTTTCCCGACGGCATTGAAATTGAAGACGATGAGGACCCCAACAGCGAGCCGGAAAAACTCACCGGACTCAAACACGCCGAAAGCGAATGTGTCGTTGCCGTCTTCAGCGACGTCGATTTCATCAGCGACATGATTGCTTATCGCTCTGATTTGTTCAGCACAAGACCTGTGCAGGATAACGCTAATCTTGTTCTTAATACAATTGATACTTTGACAGGTTCCGAAGAACTCATATCCATAAGGTCGCGAGGGAATTTCAGACGACCCTTTACCATCGTTGACGAAATAAAAGCAGAGGCCGAGGAAGAGATTGCCGAACGGCAGAAGGAAATACAGGCCCAAATTGAAGGCTTCAGAAACGAACTAAACAAAATACTTGCAGCCGGCGATGAGCAGTCTGAGGGCCTTGTTGATAAATCCATCACCGACAAGGTGGCTAATCTAAAACTTAAAATCAGAGAAGCGGAGGCCAGGCAGAGAAAAGTTGCCAGCAAAGCGCTCAGAGAAAAAGAAAAGCTCGGAAACTTCTTCAGAAATTTGTGCACCCTCGCCGGGCCGATAGCCGTTCTGCCAATACCGGCCATAATCGCATTTTACCGAAGGCACCGCAAAAAAAGATATATCAGCCATGCAAGCGATGCTTAAAAAACTTGTTAAACAATAGTGTCGGAAGATTTATCTGGGAGTCAAAAAAATGAGCAATAAAAAGCTCGAAATCCTGGCAGTCGCAGCCACAGCAATGTTTATCTGGGCTGTTATTCAGGCAAAGTTTGTCAACCGCCCCGCCGAAACCATCAAAAAAGTCAAAACAAATCTTATTCAGGGTCTCAGCCCGGATAAAATAGCCAAAATCGTTATAGGCGCTTCAGACAAGCAGATTATTCTCAAACGCAGGGAGAACAGGTTTGTGGTCGTCAACAAGGACAACTATCCCGCCCAGACAGGCAAAGTCAATGATTTGATTATGGATTTACTTGGCATAAAGACCGTTGAGTTCATCACCGATAATCCTCAGAACCACCAGGACCTCCAGGTTACCGAAGAAAAAACGCGTAATGTGGTTAAGTTGTTCGATAAGGAAAATGAAATTATTACGGGCGTCATTGTCGGCAAAGGGGCAGAAACGGCCGGTACGTACGTAAGGCTTGCTTCTGAAAACGACGTTTATCTTACCGAACAGCCCCCCTGGGTTCGTGAAGACCCACTCGATTATCTCGAACAGAAAATCCTTGACCTCGACCAGAAAAATATCGCCAGGGTAACCGTCTCCGACCCCAACGGCACCTATACACTTAAATCCGAACCTAATGATTCAGGAATTATACTCGTTGAAAAAATACCCGAAGGTAAAAAACTCAAGGACAATGAATACGAACAGGTTTTCAAGGCTTTGACGAGTCTGAGTTTTGATGATGTAATGAGTCTTAAAAGCGCTCCAAATAATCTGGAATTCGACGCATCCTATGCCTGCCTCCTTCACGACTCCACGCTTTACAAAATCGATATCGCCGAAACCAACGATGCAAACTACATAAAGTGCCGGGCCGAATTCACGGGTGCACAAAAAAAAGTTACTATAACACGCGACGAGTCTGAAGAACAGTTGAAGAAAAAAGAAGCCATACTGCTCGCACAGGACGCCGTCCAGGAGTTTAACGAAAAACACGCCGGCTGGGTCTACAAAATCTCGGACTACAAGGCGAAGAATCTGACCAGGGATTTCGACGAACTCCTCGAGGATGAAACTCCCGAAAAACAGCCTGCCGAAGACAAGACACCTGTAGAGCAGCCCGGCGGGCAGGTATCACCGGAGCAAAAAACCGGCGATGAGCAAGCTGCTGAGCCGAATGACCAGGAACCCGTTGTTAAACCAGAGGAGCCTGACCAAACGGAAGAAGCCAATCAACCGTCCCAGCCAAACAGGCCCGAAGAACCAGATATTGCACCTGAAGAACAGGACGCCAACGCAACGTCTGCACCATAGAGCTGATAAGCTGTTATTACCTCGAATTTTGATTTTGTTATTAACATACAACCTAAAGTCGGATAACCGATGAAAATATACTTTATTATTTTTTCCGCAACTTTGATGTTGACAGCCGGTTGCACTCCGGAAAGCCGGCAAAACACAAGGGGGATGTTCGGCGGCGAAAGGAACGGCACCGATATCCATCCCATAAGTTTCCTAAAAGTCTCCGACGGCATCTTCGTGCTCGACAGCGCTGAGAAAGTGCTTTTTTATCAAACTGCAACAAAAGACATCCAGGGTCTTTTTCCACGCTCCAATTACGTACACCCCCTTTACAGCCTCGACGGCGAAATCCTTACCGAAGACTTCCCCAAAGACCACATGCATCACCGCGGGATTTTCTGGGCCTGGCATCAGATACTGCTGTCAGGAGAAAAAATTGCCGACTCCTGGGTTATGAAGGACTTCAAGTTCGATATACGTGAAGTCGATACTTTCATACTGGATAAAAAACGCGCCGGCCTGCACGCGGACGTGCTGTGGAAGTCCTCCCAGCTAACCGATCAGAAAGGTAAACCGGAACCTTTCGTTCGGGAAAACACTACAATCTGTGTCCATGTCGCTGAAGACGACCTCAGAAAAATCGACTTTCAAATCGAACTGCTCGCATTGAAACCTGACGTTAGAATCGGTGGAGCCGAAAACGTCAAAGGTTATGGAGGCTTTACTACCAGATTAATATTGGCTGACGACCTCGAATTTGTGGGCCGAAACGGCCTGGTTGAGCCGAAAGTTACACAGGTACAGGCCGGGCCCTGGCTCGATTTCACCGGGCATTTCAATGAAAATAACATTTCAGGAATTACAATACTCGCTCACGAAACCGTGCCTGATTATCCATCTCCGTGGATTCTCAGAAGAAAAGGCAGTGCCCAAAACGCGGTCTTCCCGGGAAGAAAAACGGTTCAGGTTGGCTGTGATGAACCGCTTGTTTTACGATACAGGCTTATTATACACCGCGGACGGCTTAACATCGCGCAGCTTGAAGAATTACAAAAAGAGTATAATTGCAAAAAGCCCCTGCAAATGTCTCCTTAAAGGATAAGCTTAAAAAGTTAAGTTTCAGGCAGGCTGCAATGGAAGACATAATTCTACTGCCGGCAACCGCGTATTTTGACAGAAGTTGATAACTATTAAACGGATTATAACTTCATGCATCAAAACCATGACACATTTATTGCGGCCGTTAAAAGCAAAAAAAAACTACACCTGACTTTTCGAAGCCAACAGGACAACAAAGAAATCGACATCTGCTGTGCGCCCATGGATTATCATCCAGGCAGGCGGGCCGGGGATGAATCTGATTTGTACTTTTTCTGGTGTTCCGACACCGATTTATATAATTTCAGGGTTGAACGTAAAAATCTCATTCTCAAACTACACCCCTCCCAGATTATCGCCATGGAAATGACCGACCGGAAATTTAACCCGGCACGCTTCGTCGGCACCGGCATAAACTGGTATATCCCCCCCAGAAACTGGCGTTTCAGTTGTCCCGTGCGCATGTTAAAGAAAGGCATAAGATATTTGAAGTCCGCTAAGAAAAAACCGGACAGACGATCCCGCACATAAACCTCATACTTGAACACCGCCGGCATAATTCCTGCTCAACATATCAGGCAACTGAACAAGACCACACAAAACCACCTGCCACAATTCAGACGTTATATGTAGAGGCTGAAGTTTTGCCGCCGTGCCCCGTCCAGTTGGTATGAAAAAATTCGCCGCGTGGTTTATCAACCCGTTCGTAAGTATGCGCACCGAAATAATCCCGCTGAGCCTGCAGGAGATTCGCAGGCAGCCGGCCGTGTCTGTAACCGTCGTAATAAGCCAGCGCGGAGCTCATGGCGGGGACCGGTATCCCCAGCTCGAAGGAACGGCTGACTACACGACGCCAGGCCGACTGAGATTTATCCACGGCTTCCTTGAAGAATGGATCAAGTAACAGATTATCTATGTCCGGATTTTTGTCGAACGCTTCCTTAATCTTGCCCAGAAAAACCGACCGGATTATACAGCCGCCCCGCCACATCAACGCAATATTCCCGTAGTTCAGGTTCCAGTTATACTCCGCCGCCGCACCACGCATAAGTTCAAAACCCTGCGCATAGCTGACAATTTTCGAAGCGTACAAAGCCTGACGCAGGTCCTTAAGAAAATCATCTTTGTCGCCGCTGAATTCCGAACCCGGCCCGCTCAGCACTTTGGAAGCGCCAACGCGCTTTTCCTTCAAAGCCGACAGACACCTTGCAAAAACCGCCTCTGCTATCAATGTAACCGGCAGGCCCTGGTTCAACGCCTCAATAGCAGTCCATTTCCCGGTTCCCTTCTGGCCCGCCGTGTCCAGAATAAGGTCTATAACCTCATTTCCAGCTTCATCCTTGTATGCCAGAATATCACTCGTGATTTGTATCAGATATGAGTCCAGTTCACCTTTATTCCATTGTGAAAAGGTCTCGTGCATTTCCTCGTTGCTCATCTTCAGCGCTTCTTTCATAATCTGATACGTCTCACAAATCATCTGCATATCGCCGTACTCGATTCCGTTATGCGTCATTTTTACGAAATGGCCTGCCCCGTTTTCTCCTACCCAGTCGCAGCAGGGCTGCCCGTCCTCGGTATGTGCCGCTATCGACTGGAAAATATGTTTGACGTAGGGCCACGCCTTCGGCGAGCCGCCGGGCATTATCGAAGGACCCTTCAACGCGCCTTCTTCGCCGCCAGACACACCGGTTCCAATATAAAGAAATCCCTTCGACTCCAGTTCCGTGCAGCGCCGAATTGTATCGGGATAATGGCTGTTGCCGCCGTCAATTATGATGTCTCCCTTTTCCATAAACGGAAGGAGCTTTTCGATAACCATATCTACTGCCTTGCCTGCTTTGACCATCAGCATCACTTTTCTCGGCTTCGCCAGTGAATTAATAAAATCCTCGATTTTATAACACGGAACAATCTGCTTGCCTTTGGCCCGCGACTGGGCGAATCTTTCCGTTTTTTCCGTCGTCCTGTTAAAAACCGCAACAGTGAAGCCCTTGCTCTCCATATTCAGGACAAGGTTCTCACCCATCACCGCCAGTCCCCATATCCCAATGTCTGCCTTAGCCATTTCGTTTCATCCTTTCCTTCTCAA
>CAZGGE010000069.1:0-5119 GCA_964524285.1 uncultured Pirellulales bacterium | reverse complement strand
TAATCTGTTTTCGTCCGCCTTTACGAATCAATTGTCGGCACCGTACCGTCGGACAACCGGTAAAGCATTTCGCCGGCATGATGCACCACCAGTATCCCGTCTTCCTCTTTATTTTCATAATCGGATATTTGTATTTTTTCAGGATTCATATATCCCATATTTACTTTTTCGCAGCGCTCTCTTGGAATGCCCGTGGCCAGCACCACCTTCGCCCTGCATCGCTCCACCCCGCCGTCATACCTGCCGATACCGCGCACATGCGTCGAATGCGCGGTAACTCCACGCGGATAATACGAAAATTTCTCCCACTGTTTAATAAAGTAATCCCTTGTATGGTAACCTATTTCATCTATTATTTTCCCGTGCGTATAAGAAATTTCCGTTATGTGAGGAGCATATATGATAAGCGTACCGCCATCGGCCAACACAGGCTCCAGCTTATACATAACCTTGCCGGCCGTCCATATATCATCGTACATCTGCGGCGCTATACCCAGAACCGTATGGTAAGCACTGTCTTTGTAGACTATGTGAACGAGGGATGAAAGCTCCGCCGCCTTCTCCCAGCTTTCAACCACGTCCCCCGCGAAAATGCCTTTCAATTTTTCCTCAACCGCCACGATAGCGAAAAGCTTTCGAGGCATTTCAATAAAAGACGCCGCCCTTTCGACTACCTTTCGCGTCGGCGTCCACTTGTGCCCGTTAATAACCGGATTGGTAATTACGGCTCCAAGCCAGTGAAAAAAGTTTATTATCTCAGACCCCGCTATACCCGGGAAAATATATTTATGGCCACCTGAAAAACCTACAACTTCGTGCGGGAACACAGGCCCGACTATAAAAAACTCGTCATAATCAAATATGAGCTTGTTTATCGAAATCTCGACACGCTCGGAAAAAAGACCGTCGGTAAGATTCTTAATCTCATCCTCCGATATTGTCCCTATGCAGCGAAATGTATCAGCCTTCTGCCACTCGTGGTTGAAAAACTTAACCCGCCCATAGGTGCTTTTTCGTTCACTGTGTGAAATCCCAAGCCGCCTGCAAATCTGCTCCTCGGTCATGGGCTGATGTGTACCCAGTGCAATAAGAATATCAACCGCCGCCGCATTAGACCCTGCATTGCTGTAAATTGCCTTAAATATCTCTCCCACAGGACCGGAACGAGTATTGTCCGGAATAATAAGCAGAATACGTTTGCCCGAATAGTCGTTCTCCGCGAAGAACTTCCCCACCAGCTCCTCGGCCTCGCTCATCTCAACAAAACCATCCTGCTTTTGCATTTCAAATAACATGTTCAACCGTTTCACGTCTTCCAGGGCGGGTTTTCGGGCAGGTATTCCTCGAATTCCGTTAATAATATATCCTCATATTCGCCTGCATATTTCCCCTCGATGAATTTATCGAAGGCCTCATCGTGAAACTTCCTCCACGATTCCGTCTCGTTGCCCGGATTTATGGGGAAAAACAACACATCATTTGCTTTGGCGGCCTTCAGGTCCCCCGGGGCATCACCGACCATCAATACATGATTCGCTTCGTATCTGCCTTTTGTCGCATATTCCAGATGCTGAGCCTTCTTGCCCATCTCCTGGCCCGCAATCACTTCCGCATACCGGGCGATGTCATGTTCTTTCCATTCCCTCGACAGAGCCTCGCACGGCGTAGCAGAAACCACAATCACATCCGCAGACCCCGAAACCTTCTCCAGACTCTCTTTCACGTAGGGAAAAGGCGGTATGTTTTTCACGATTTCCGCGATGACCTCATTGACGCGTTTGCTCCATTGGAGCACGTGTTCCAGCTCCCGACGTGCTTCTGCCTCGGTCGCCGTCTCAATTGCCTGTTGCAATCCGTCATTGCTCAAAGTGCTGTCGGGCGAGTCTATCCACTCGAAGTAATATGGAAACTGCGGCACCTCGAATCCACGTTTCTTCACCTTCGGATGACCCGACAGCAGCTCCGTCAATATCCGCTTAATTGTCTTATGACGATTCGCTCCGCGGGTTTTAGAAAACAAATCCGCAAATTCCTTGCATTGCCTCGCCGCCTCCGCCACAGGCTGAAGTCCAAAATAACCTATCATCCACGGACAGAAACACTCCCGCTGCTTAATTCCCATCGTATCAAATGCGCAACCGTCGGAATCAATACCCACAAAGAATTCATTGTGCGGTTTAAAATCCTTTAATGGTTTTGCCGGGTCTTCTTTAGCCATCTTTATCCTTTCAAAAACTCCTCAATACGAATCTTACACTCCACTGAACGCCGAAAAGCCTCCGTCAATCGGCACCACTATTCCCGTAACAAACCTGGACGCATCGCTTAAAAGCCATAATACCGTGCCGGTCAGGTCATCCGCTTCCCCGAACCTCGACATCGGAGTATGGTCTATAATCGTCCTGCCCCTTGCGGTCAGCTCCCCGCTCTGCTCGTCGGTCAATAGAAACCGGTTCTGTTCGGTCAGAAAAAACCCCGGCGCTATCGCGTTCACACGAATTTCCTTTGAGTAATTCCGGCACATATGCACCGCCAGCCACTGGGTAAAATTACTCACCGCCGCCTTCGCCGCAGAGTATGCCGGTATCTTCGTCAATGGAAGGAAAGCATTCATACTCGATACGTTCAAAACTATTCCACTGCCCGCATCCGCCATGTCCCTTGCGAAAACCTGCGTCGAAATTAATGTCCCCAGAAAGTTCAAATCAAAAACAAAACGAACAGCATCGCCCGGCAGGTCAAAAAAAGAAAGCTCAGCCGTGGTTGTCGCTTCTTTCTTGTTACCACCGGCACCGTTTATCAAAACGTCGGTCCTGCCCAGTTCCCTGGTAACCTGTTGCCGGGCCGATTCCAGACTTTCTTTTTCCAGCACGTTGCATTTTACCGCAACACCCGTCCCCCCGCCTTTCCTGATATCGTTCGCCACTCCCTCAGCCGACTCTTCCTGAAGGTCCAGTATTGCCACCTTCGCTCCCGCTTCAGCCAGTCTGCACGCCATGTTGCCGCACAGTATACCCCCGGCACCAGTAATTGTTACAACTTTACCTGAAATGTCGAAATAATTATTCATTATAAGCAGCCCTATAAATATTTCGTCAACTTCTTTTCCAGCGGCTTCCGCTTGAACCTCATAAAGACCGGCAGCCCGTCCTCGCCGATAGTTACCGGCGCCTGGCCCCGAACCAGCGGCCTAACGTAATCCCGCATCGCATCGGTAATGTGATTGCCTTGTTCGTTAATATAATCCCTCGGCACCTTCTTCTCACCGTTTGCAACGTCGCTCAGCCCGGCAAGCCCGGTACTGCATTTATAATCGGCCGCATCCTCGCGCTCCAGGGTTATCATCCTGCCGTTGACACCATCCATAGCCGCCCGAACCGCCGCACGCCCGCACATGTAAGCCTCGTTCACGTCCGTCAAAGACGCAAAGTGCATCGCGCTTCGCTGATTTGTCCCCAGCTTGTTAAACCGCGCCTTTATCCCCACTTCTTTTTCTATGATTGCTTTAAGTATCTCCGCAACACCGCCCAGTTGAACGTGGCCGAAGCTGTCCTTGCTGAACGCTCCGCTGTCCGCGGTAATATAATCGCCCTTTGAATTTTTAAGGCCTTCGCCTGCCACGATAAAAACCCGCCCCAGTTCATTCACCACGTTTTTCACATCCGAAATAAACTTATCAAAATCGAATTCCAGCTCCGGAATGTAAACGAGGTGCGGCGCATCTTCTGCCGACCGCGCTGCAAGGCCCGCTGCCGCCGATATCCATCCCGCATTTCTGCCCATTACCTCCAGAATCGTACACGTGTCGGTGGTATACAGCGCCTCGGTGTCCCGACCCGCCTCCATCGCACATGTCGCCACGTACTTCGCCACGCTTGGATAACCCGGACAATGGTCCGTAAACGCAAGGTCGTTGTCCACCGTCTTCGGAATCCCAATACACACCAGTTCGTAACCGCTCTGGGCCGCCAGCTTATTCACCTTGTCGGCCGTGTCCATCGAATCGTTGCCGCCGATATAGAAAAAGTAATGTATCTCGTGAGCCCCGAACACATCAAGTATCCTTTCGAAATCCGCTTTCGATTGCTCAAGGGATTTGAGCTTGTACCTGCACGAGCCTATCGCAGCCGCCGGAGTCTGCTTCAGCATCTCAACTGTTTCACCTTTCTCCGCCGAAATATCGAACAACTCTTCCTTCAGCACCCCTAAAATGCCGTTCGTCGCCCCAAATACTTTGCTTATTCTGCCCGATTTCTGAGCCTCCTGTATCACCCCGCAGGCACTGGAGTTAATCACCGCCGTCGGCCCGCCCGACTGAGCCACTATCGCGTTTGCCGCTGCACTCATAATTTATTTCTCCGTGAAAAATGCGTATCGTGAACAAAATTCTGCAAGTCAAAGACTATATGAAATTAACACCGGACTTTCAAATGCTTTCGCAAAATGATAAGCCAAAAACCTCTCATTATCCCGCAAAATTACGCAGCAGCGAAAAATATTGCTAATTTTCTTCGAGACCGTCAAGTTTGACTGCCTCTATAACCGCCCCGCTGATTGTTGCCGGCCCCTGCACCGGCTCAAGCTCGATTTCAAGATAACCCTGCTCTATGCGTATCTCGTAAACCGTACGTGCAACTTTTCCACCTTGCTCCGTACACGCGAAAATATCTATCCGCTGCTTCACACAATCTCCCTCAGACCCGCAAAGCACAACGTCCATCACCCGCTGCCCCTCGCTGTCCGCTACTAAAGCCGGAAACAACAACTCCACCCGGTAAACTCCTTTGCTGATGTCGCCTTTTTCCTCCACCCGCTTCGGTGTTCGATGAGCCAGACGCTTGAGCTTCAGGTGAATGCTCTCTTTGCTCTCGATGCAAGTCCGGCAGATTTCCTGCTCGCCACTTGTTGCCTCAACATCCCCACGTATCACAAGTTTTCTCGCCGCCGAACCCGTTTCCTTTTCACCGAGACCACGCCAGAAATTTCTCTCACAATCCACATAAAATGTATGCTCCCCGGCATCCTGCGCGAGAGGCTCGTGCCAGGTCGGCTGAAAATTTATTCGAACCGGCTCAAGGCCGACCGCCTGCCGCTGCGTCTCAAAAAAAGGAAGCCAACG
>CAZGGE010000068.1:0-14856 GCA_964524285.1 uncultured Pirellulales bacterium | reverse complement strand
CAATGAGCCTGAAATCATAGAGGGAGCTATCGTAGACCTTAAAACAAGCAAATCCTTCGATAACAGCCCCGATACCTGTCTTGCGCTTGCAAGGGCATACATGCGGGCGGGGCGAGAACAGGATGCTATTACAGAACTCGGAAACTTGATTGAACGTCCTGATGCACCCCAGGAAGCCAGGCTTTTGCTTGAGCAAATCTATATGAGGTTGAATAACCCAGGTGATTTGGCTGAGTTCTACCGGAAAAACCTTAATGAGTTGCCTCAAAGTGTATACTGGCATAAAAGGGCGGGTTGGTTCAACATGACCGTCGAAAACGACTTGAAAAACGCACAGAACCTTTTGAAGAAAGCCTGGGATAACAGCATAAAAAAAGGAAACCCTGACCCTTCAGCGCTCGAAGGCTATCTCGGTTCTCTGTTGCAGGATGACAAAATAGAAAAACTCTATGAAGAGGCAAGAAAATATCTCGATGCCGATGTCGCTCCCGTTGCTTTCATCGCTATGGCCAAACAAAAGTTGAAGGCCGGTGACCGAAAAACCGCAATTGAGTATTGTCGAAAAGCATTTGATAAGGCGGGAACAAATGAGCAATATGCCTCAATTGTGCTTTACAATATGGCAGCTTTGGTAGGACGCGAAGAAGTCTTACGCTATTGTGAAGAACTCCTCGAATCAAATCCGGACTCCCTGCCGCCTAATGAGATGATGTTCATGCTGGCAAAGGCTTCTGAAGAACACAATAAAGCTCTTCGATATATCGACCGTTGCCTGAACATTATCGGGCCGGACTCTGAAGACGCACTAAACTACAAAACACAAAAAGCGAATATTCTACAAATGGCATACGAAAAAACTTCCGATAAACAATACCTCGATAAAGCCGTCGATGTCTACGAAAGTCTCCTCGATGAAATGCCGAACAATACCGTTGCGTTAAATAACCTTGCATACATGTTGGCGCAAAACGATGAACGTTTGGAAAAGGCCCTTGAATATGCACGACAGGCTTATGAGAAAATGCCGAATAGTGCAAGTTTCCTGGATACATATGCTTACGTACTTTATAAAAATAAAAGGTATGAGGAGGCCGAAAAGTTCATGCAGTCCTCTCTGCAGCAGTACGAACAGCAGACACAAAACGTACCACCCGTTGTTCATGAACATATGGGCGCTATAAAGGAAAAGCTCGGAAAGAATGAGCAAGCTTTGGTGGCTTACAGGCAGGCTTTGAAGGCAGGTGGAGAACAATCTTCACAGAATTTGAAGAACCGTTTGAATCAGGCAATCGAACGTCTCAGCAGTTATTAGTTGCTGGAAGTATATAATGGCTCAAATAAAACCGGATAAAAAAAACAACAAGAAAATTCCTCCAAGACTTATTGCTCCGGCGAGGACCGATGCCGCCGCAATGACACCAAAGGAAATTGCCGCCACTTTGAGGCGCAGCATGTGGTTGATTATTATCTGCACATTTATCGGAATTATTGGAGGAGGAACATCATGGTGGTTACTTAAAAAATACCAACCAAAATATACCGCCAGAACCTTTATTGAGGTCCTGCCGCCTGCTGACCAGGACCCCAAAAAAATTGAGTCCGTGAATATCAATAAAGACATTCAGTATGGGTACCGTGTTTCTAAAGTAAACCTTTTAACGCAGCAAAGCATGCTTATGGAGCTGCTTCAACGAGACAGGGTCAAGGGAACAGGTTGGTTCAGAAACTTCGGTGAGCTTGAAGAGGTCCGGATGAAAGAAGCCTTTGATGCCCTCGAAGATAATTTCAATGCGCATCCTCAGCGGGACGGCGACTATATTATCGTCTCAATGACCTGCGGAAACCCCGAAGAAGCTGCACTTATTCTAAACGAAATGGTCGACCTGTTCATCTCGTCTCAGGGAGAAAGTGCAAGAAGGGATGTTACAGAAAGGGTAACAAGGCTGATAGACCAGAGGTTGCGCCTCGAAAGAGAGTTGGAGACTGCCAATGATGCTTTGGAGCAGATTCGTAACAGGTATGGATTCGTTGACCTTGAAGAGCGGCAGTTTGAACCTACCATAACCAGAAAACTGAATAATCTTGAAGTTGAGCATGACCAGTTACAGATTGAGATAGAGCAGGTTAGAACCAACATGGAAACATTGCGCAGACAGGCCGTCGGGCCTGTACAGGAGCAGGTTCAAAGACGGGTTGAATCTGACCCAGTAATGCTTGACCTTACCGCCACTCTTGCGAATCTAAGGTCTGCACTCGAAGCAGCTCAAACCAGGTTCGGTGAAAATCACAAGGTTGTGCGACAGCTCAGGCAGAGAATTACAACCACTGAACAGCAAAGACAACAGAGAAAAGACATAATTGCAGAACTTATTAGACAGGGAAATTATCAGGATGCACAGGACACTTTGGTTGCCTATGCTCAAAGATTGGAGCAATTAAACAGATTACGAGAAGAAGCCGAGGCGCAGCAGGCAGAGCTGGATCGTGCAAGGGTGGAGTATGAAAAACGCGTTGCCATCAGGGACGAAATACAAAAAAGGCTTAATGAAGTTAAATCTGCAATAACTAATTTACAAATGTTGAGAGATGACCCGGAAACACCAAAGGTTAAGCTCACAGGTTATGCTCCGGTTCCTCTCGAACTTAGCTCTCCAAAACTTAAGCTCTTTCTTCCCGGCGGTACTATGCTGGGCCTTATGATGGGCGTTGGATTGGCTTTCTTGTTCGAAGTAATGAACGACCTCGTAAGAACTCCAAAGGATGTGGGAAAACATCTACATTTGCAATTGCTCGGTATCATACCTCATGCCGTCGAAGATGACCAGATCAATAAAAATGTTGATTTGTATCACGTCGTTCGCCAGGCTCCTTATTCGGTAATTGCTGAGTCTTACAGACGTCTCAGGACAAACTTGAGACTCTCAGGCGCCACGGATTCCGCTAACGTCTTCCTTGTTACCAGTGGAATGGCCGGAGATGGAAAAACTTCCGTGGCCGCTAATCTTTCTACAACTCTTGCTGGGGAAAAAAGTCGGGTTTTGCTTGTGGACACCAATTTCTGGCAGCCAAACATCCACAAAATATACCCCACACCGAAAAATCCGGCATCCACAAACCCCGATGATCAGCCTGATAACCCAGACCAGCAATCTGAACATGCCGGTTATTGGCTCAGTAGCATTCTAAGAGAACAGTGTACCTGCAAACAGGCCATCCGCCCCACGGGTATCGAAGGTTTCGACATTGTCGATGCCGGTCCGCTCCCTCCAAATCCCGCAGAGTTGCTCGAAGGACCTCAAATGCAGAATTTCTTAAACGAACAGAAGCAAAAGTATGACTTTGTCATACTCGATGGACCTCCTGTACTCCTGGTTAGTGATACTAAAATGCTGGCAACATTGGTTGGTGGGACTATCCTCGTCTTTAATGCATGCTCAACAAAAAGAGGCGCTGCACAAAGAGTTATAAGGGAGCTGCGCGAAGTCGATGCCGGAATTGCAGGTTGCATACTTTTTGCCGCCAGATCCATGAAGGGCGGTTATTTCCAGGAGCAGTTCAGATCATATCAGCAATACCATCGAAAGGCCGTTTAATGCAAAAATTCCTTGTAACCGGCGGAGCCGGCTTCATCGGATCAAACATTTGTCGACGATTGGTGTCTGAAGGATTTGTCGTTCGCGTTGTTGATAACTTAATTACCGGCAAAGAGAGTAACCTCGCAGGTATTAAAGATAAAATCGATTTTATTGAAGCCGATGTTGGAGAAGAGAAAATTGCACGTGCCGCTGTAAAGGATATTGACGTTGTTATTCATCAGGCGGCATTGCCTTCAGTGCCCAAGAGTGTGGACAATCCGGCCGATACACACAACCACTGCGTAAATGCAACCTTCACCCTTCTTCTGGCGGCTCGGAACGCAAAGGTAAAACGTTTTGTATACGCCGGAAGTTCGTCGGCTTATGGAGATACACCTGCTCTGCCAAAAGTGGAGACAATGGCGCCAAATCCGCTTTCACCATACGCCGTCGCCAAGCTGACAGGTGAGTATTACTGCTCGGTTTTTGATTCCGTCTTTGGCCTCGAAACAATAAGCCTTCGATATTTCAACGTCTTCGGACCATACCAGGACCCGAAAAGCCAGTACGCCGCCGCAATACCCGCTTTTGTTACCGCCATGATGAAAGACCAAAACCCTACTATTTATGGTGACGGAGAGCAAAGCCGGGACTTCACTTATGTAGATAACGTAGTGCAGGCAAATCTGCTGGCAGCAACAGCAAAAAATACCAAAGGACAGGTCGTTAATATCGCCTGCGGAACCGCCGTTACACTTAACCGGATAATCCGGACTATAAATGATATCCTTGGCAAAAATATTAAACCCGTTTACACAAATCCTCGACCCGGTGATGTGCGGCATTCGCTCGCAGATATTCAAAAAGCATATCAAATTATTGGATTTAAGCCTAAAACCTCTTTTGAGCAGGGTTTGAACAAGGCTATCGAATGGTATGCGAATAACTTAGTTTAGAAGTCTTACTTTAACTGTTGCCTTAGCTTTTGTGCTTCATCTATAAGTAACTTGTTATTGACCTCCCCCCTTGGCTGCAAATCAAAACTCCACCTATAAGTGTCCCTGACTGTGCCCGGATAAAGACATTGCACCATAAAGTCGAGCGGGAAACTGTCATACAGTGGTGCCTTCAATTTACGATGAGTTTTGAGTGTTTCAAAGCCATCTTTACGAATTACCACGTTGTAATCTCCATACCAGTTGAATGAGGTGGTAACCGGCGAGTAGCCGACTTCTTCGTCATTCAGCGTTATCAAAGCACCGGATGGCCTCGTCTGTATCGTCAGACGACGCTCAACACAACCTGATAAAGAAAGGCCGAAAAACAGAAATGCAGTTAATGCCACACTGACAAATTTTTCATCCATCAGAAAATTCCTTATTTAAGACCTGACACATTATACCAGCACTCACCTGCAGCAAAAGGATTATTGTGCGTTTTTATTCCTGCTTCTTGTCATTGCCTTTTGAACAAACTTTTCAGGCACCTCCGCAGCTGCATAAATTTCCGCGGTTTTTTTCAGAGACTCCTCGCCGCTGTTGTAAATGGTTAACGCACGCGGAGCAAGCATTCCCAGAACATCAGCAATATCACATATCCTCAGAACGTTCAAAAACTGCGGCGATGCGTCGCTCATGTGTGATAAGGGTGGTCGTTTTATCATAACGCCGGTAATCTCCTCCTCCAGCAGGGCGGCATAAGCCGCCAGTACCCCACCGCCGCCTTCGCCAACAACGTAAATGCCAGCTTTCCCGCTATACTTGTCTCTAAGGTAACGAGCTGTTGCAATGATATCCCATACACGTCCGCTGTCCACGGTTCGACCGAGCAAAAAGTGACAACGCTCCACGTAGTTGGGCGGATTTTTGTGTGTCCATCGTGTCGGCCCAATCCCCCGCGTCGCGCAAAAATATATTACGTCACCTGGCTTATGCACATTGTTTATCCAATCTGATTCATTTGAATCAACGTTCTCCACCACCAACAAAATGCGGTTGGGGTTTCCGGATGGCTCAAAGTCTCCTGCATGTTTCAATCGAACTTTAATGCCGGGTTCCGAAACAAGCCACAAATCACCACCACCATTTTGCTCCAGAAGGTCCGCCGGCGGAATCCGTTCCGGAAAGTAACGAAATGTTACCCTTTTAAGCTCCGATAAAATTGTGGCTTTCCAGGACCTGTAACTGCCTTTATCAGGTATACGAGGATGCGCCATGGGCACGAAATAATGGTCGATAGTCGTGTTCATTTCACCGGCCGGAATATCCGAATCTTTCGGAAACACACGAAGCCTGTCAGGCTCAATAGGGAACCTGCGGTTTCTCCGCGAATATCTTACAAGGTCTACTTCACTATCTCGTACTATCCGTGGATCCTCTTTAAGATGCATGTTTATGAAACGATACGTCGACCGACGAATATCCTGACGATAAGAATGCCCGCCCATGCTGACTACGCTGTCCACAAAGTCTCCTGCTCCATATAAACTGTAAACCTCCTCGAGCCTGTTAATAATACGCCGGTTTCCTTCCATTGGAAAGATGCTGTCCTCGTTACTGTTAATAAACAACAGTGCCCGTGGCGCCGTCAGTGCGGCAATGCGGGTCCACGGCCATTCAAAAACGTTGTAAAAAAACATGCAGTCGCAATGCCCGTTAATCACCCGGTTAGAAACATAAGAAACCAGCTCTGACATACCACTAATTGGAACAGCGGCTTTTACCCGCTCGTCGGCCGCCGCTATCCAGAAAGTCGCCGCTCCGCCACCGCTGATACCCGTTACCGCAATACGGTTGGGGTCTACGTCAGACCGGCTTATAAGGTAATCAATGCCGCGTATCCCATTCAGGCATTCCACGCCGGCCGGCGTATATCCGCGAGATAGCCACCACCACCGCTCCCTGTTGTAAGTTCCCCGATGGACACCCCTGATTTCACCAAGTTGCAAAGTGTCCAGAATCAGGCAGATATAACCATGACGCGCAAACCATATACCATTCGACTGATAAGCGGTTTTATTGCCGTTGCGTCTGCCTCGCGTCGAATGTCCGCAAACATACAAAACGGCAGGAAGACGCCGGCCTTCTGATGCATCGCGCGGTCGATAAAGATTGCCGGTAACATATAAACGTGGACGACTCTGATAATGAACCATCTCCACACTGTAGTCTTCTCGCTCCAGTGTCCCTGTGATTCGTGCTTCCAGTGGTGTCCTTTCAGGCATAGGCGAAAGACCAAGCATATAGAAATACTCAGCCTTGTACTTTGCACGAAGCCTCTTCCAGTCTTCTAAACAATCGACATCGGTCATAAATCCTTCATGGATTGTCTCCGTAGTTCGCCTCAGATATTCCTGTATCATCTCGTCGCCGGGTTCGCCCCGCTCGGGCGTGTCAAACATTTGCTCCTTTGACGCTAAACCTTCGTATGTTGCTGCTAAAATCAAAATCACCAAAAACAAGAATCTCATAATTCAAACCCTGCCTTGTCTTTACAGTTTCATATCAATTCATAGACAACTTGATTGTATCATAGATTAACAAATACATGACGAAGTTATAGTTTTTTCTAATTTTGTCCGCCTCTTGTCGGCTAAACCGCTCAAATACCGCGATAAGGGTATCATAATGTGCCGGTTTCGCAGCCGTCCCGGTTTTTATCAGGATTTCTATTGACAGGCCAAAGCTGAGTGTTATAATCAAAAACTCATTATTACGCTGTAAAGGGAACGGCAAAATGTGCCAGACCTGTGGATGTAGTCCATGCAAAAAGTGCGGCAGGCCTATCGAAAACAAAGTCTGCTCCGGCTGCGGCGAAAAATCCGACGAGTGCACCTGCGAGCCGGCAAAGAAATAGATAGCTGTCCGCGCAGCGGGGATATGTTCCTGTATCAAGGCAGGAATTAAAAAAGGGGGGTGTTTTTAATTTTTTTCATGAAATCAGTGAGTCAACTGCGTGCTTGGCATCGGCGAAACTCGGATTTACTTCTAGAAATAGCTTCTTTGGGCATGTTACCTCCCGAACCCCATTCTACCAAAATCATTGACATTAACTCCTCGTGCGGTTAACCTGTCTGAAATTTCTTTACCTCGTTAATTATGGTGCATTTTTATGAAGATTTCGCTGAATTGGATTAGTGATTACGTTCAGACTGGCCTTGAACCCGATGAAATCGCAGAAATTTTGAGCGACCTCGGCTTTCCTCTGGAGGGAATTAAACGTTCACCACAGGACACAGTTCTCGATGTGGAGGTAACAAGCAATCGGGGCGACTGCCTCGGACATATCGGAATTGCACGCGAGTTGGCTGCCGCAACCGGAAAAGAACTAAAAATCCCAAACGTAGAACTCAAATACTCGGACACACCCGTAGAGCAGCTTGCAGACGTTGAAATTGCCCAGCCGGAATTGTGCGGAAGATACACCGCTGCTGTTGTCGAAGGCGTAAAAGTGGGTCCGACACCAGACTGGATGGCAGAACGACTCGAAGCCCTCGGCCTGAGAACCGTAAACAATGTCGTCGACGCAACCAACTATGCAATGCTCGAAACCGGACAACCCCCACACGCTTTCGATTACCACAAAATCGAAGAAGCAAAAATCATCGTCAGAAAAGCTGTTGCAGGCGAAAAACTCATAAGCATAGACGGCACAGACTGCCGGCTAACCCCCGAAATGCTTATCATCGCCGATTCACGCAAGCCAGTTGCTGTCGCCGGTGTTATGGGAGGCCTGCACACCGAAGTCGGACGGAACACAAAAAAAATACTACTCGAAGATGCCTGCTTTGACCCTGTTACAGTCAGAACCGCTGCAAGGAAGCTTGCACTGCACTCTGAAGCCGCCTTTAGATTTGAACGCATCGTTGATATCTGCGCCATCGACTGGGCTTCGAAAAGAACAACACAACTCATTATACAGGTGGCCGGCGGCTACGTCGCAAAAGGACTCATTGACGTTTATCCCGCGAAACCGACTACCAGAAACGTTACGCTGAGGCTTGAACGGCTGAAAAAACTTCTCGGCGTCGAAGTGCCGCAAGACCAGGTCTTGGAAATTCTATCGCAATTGAATTTCCAACCGAAAAGAAAAGGCGGCCGGATTAATTGTCTCGTACCTTCATGGAGAAATGATATCCATCGAGAGATAGACCTTATTGAAGAAATAGCACGAGTGTTCGGCTATGATAAAATACCCACTCAGAAAAAAATTCAGATAGAAGTTGCCCCCGTTGACCCCCGGCAAAAGCTTGTTCAAAATATATCTGATTTCCTGAGCGGCTGCGGCTTCTACGAGACCATTAGCGTCAGTTTTGTTGACGATTCGACCGCTGAGCTTCTTTCCCCAGAACATAAACAGCAGTACCTCTCAGTTACGGACGTTTCACGCAAGCACGCAAATCTCCTTCGTACTACTCTTGTCGGCTCGTTATTACAGGTATTGAAAATCAACCGCAACGCGAAGAACTCGCCATGCCAAATTTTCGAAGTAGCCAACACCTTTGTGCCGCATAAGAATCAGCCCGCCGGACTCCCTCTGGAGAAAACAAAACTTGCACTTCTCACAGATACAGATTTTCGCCGGCTAAAGGGTGTCATTGAAGGATTAATTTCGAATCTCAATAGAGACGCCCACCCAGTCTTCGAACCTGTCGAATTGCCCTGGGCCGAAGTCGCAGCGCAGATACTACTCCACGATGAAATGCTGGGACTCGTGGGATTGACCGCAAAAAAAATCGCCGATAAATTCGATTTCAAGGAACTAACTCCCTGTGTCGCCGAATTAGATTTACAAGCTCTCCATTCCATACAAAACCTCGAAGTCAAAGCAAAACCCGTACCAAGATTCCCCGCCGTCGAAAGGGACCTTTCTATCATAGTCAAGGAACCGCTGACCTGGGCGAAAATCGCCGACATCGTCAACCAAAAGGCCCCTCCGGAGCTTGAAGACCTCCGCTTCGTGGGAATATATCGAGGCAGGGGCATACCCGATGACAGCAAAAGCGTTACATTTTCAATGCGTTTCAGAGATGAGCAGGGCACCCTCACACGGCAAAACGTCGATGCCTTCCAGAAGGATATTGTAAAAGGACTGGAAACCGCCGTAGGTGCAAAATTAAGAACCGCTTGACCGTCAAACAGTATCTGCATTTTTACATTGTTGTTTTCTCGTGCGGCCCTATCCAGGTGAGAGTTGCTTAAAATGGATGATTATGAAAGGTTTGAACATTATCTTGAACGATGCTACCCCTGCATATCAATTGTTACGTTTGAGGAACATTATGCACTTGAAATTGTAAGACAGGCTGCAAAAAAACTTCAAAGGGATATGTGGATATGGTCCATCGCCGAAGGAGTCAGGGATGGACTCGCTTTGCTCGAAAACGGCCCTGCCATAGCTGGTACTGAAAAACCTGATGAAGGATTGACAAATCTCTCAAATGCCCGGCAGGGCTCCATTTGTGTTACACTTGACCTCAACGAACATCTCAGAAGTGGTAAAACTCTCAGAATCCTCCGGGATATGGTGGAAAGATATGACAAGACGGCAATTACCCTTGTCATGATTGACCACTCAGACAAGCTGCCTGATGTCATAAAATCATACACCACTTCCTATGAAATCTCTTTGCCCGATGAGAAAGAATTGCTCCAGATTGTCCGTGCAACACTTCTCAGAATAAAACGAAAAAAACCCATCGAAGTCGGCATTTCTCGGCGTGGGCTCAGCGCCGTCGTTCGAAACCTGCGAGGACTGACACGCCGTCAGGCCGTCCGCATCATCACCGACTCAATAGTGGAAGATGAACGATTTGACGACAACGATATAAACCTCGTCATCGCCGGAAAAAGAAGAATGTTACAGAGCAGCGGACTGCTTGAATATATCCAGACTCCTCTCGATATAGACGAAATAGGAGGAATGAAAAAACTTAAAAAATGGCTCGCTCAGAGAAAAAATGCCTTAAACCCTGAAGCTCGAAAATTCGGAATAAAACCGCCGAGAGGCGTACTTATGCTCGGCGTCCAGGGCGCAGGAAAAAGCCTTTGCGCAAAGGCAATCGCAACCGCATGGCAGCAGCCGCTGCTCAGAATGGACCCAGCAGAATTGTATGCAAGCTACATTGGCGAATCAGAAAGAAACTTAAGACAGGCCCTGCAGCAGACCGAAATGATGTCACCCGTCATCTTGTGGATAGATGAAATCGAAAAAGCATTCGCCTCCGCCGCAAGTAGAAGTGCCGACGGCGGATTGTCACAGAGAATGTTTGGAACCCTTCTAACCTGGCTTCAGGAACACCAGGCGCCGGTTTTCGTTGTGGCAACCGCTAACGACATCGAAGCACTGCCGCCCGAACTACTCAGAAAAGGCAGGTTTGACGAAATTTTCTTTGTCGACCTTCCAAAACAAAATGTACGAAGGGAAATTTTCGCCATCCATCTAAAAAAGATACAAAGAAATCCCGACCTGTTCAAGCTGGATAAACTGGCCGATGCTTCCGAAGGGTACAGTGGCTCCGAAATAGAACAGGCCGTCTTGTCCGCTCTGCATGAAGCCTATGCAAATGAAGATAACCTCAAAACCGAACACATTCTTGATGCGCTAAATACGTCGCCGCCTCTCTCTGTAACAATGTCCGAAAAAATCCGGAACCTCCTTGCATGGGCAAAGGGACGGTGTGTGCCGGCTGATTAAAAACCTGAACGGAAACTCTGAACGTACCTTATCAACACAATTGCCTAAAGTACTGAAGCAAGCTATTTATTTACCACCGAATTCAGCATGTCAAGATAATCAGACAGCAAACGTGTTATCAAAAACTTCTGACGTACTGTTTCCTTCGCCTTGCGACCGATTTCTTTTGCTTCCTTTGGATGATTAAGAAGGTGAATTATCCTTTCTGCAAATCCGTCTATATCGTTAGGCTCGAGCAAAAAACCGTTCTCACCGTCATCGATTTGTATGGGTATCCCACCCACGTTCGACGCAACTACCGGCGAACCCTTCCACATGGACTCGGTAACCGACAAGCAGAATCCCTCCCGCGTTGATTTCTGGATTATTACATTCGAATACTTCTGAACAGCATTGACCACAATCTCATAATTGCCGACTACGAAAATTATGTCCCCCCGGGATATCAGCCTCTTGGCCTTACGCTGTATCTTCGTATACATTTGCAGACCTTCGGGGTCGTCACTCGCCACGTTATAACAAAACAGCAGTCGGCAGTCCACTTTCTCTTTCACGCGTTGATAAACCTTGATGACTCCTTCAGGGTCCTTCCACGGGTCCAGACGAGAAACTTGTGTAATAATCGGTTTATCCGTCGGAATACCTGCCTTTTTAATGTGCTCCAGAACCGTTTTTTCTTTAATTTCACGGTTCTTCTGGCTGAATGGATTTATCGCCGGATACATAATCCTTTGGTCAACTGGAAGGTCGTCCTTGATGTATTTTTCGCTCGATATCACCATTTGGTCGTACTTCAAAAGATAACCTTTAAGAAAGTCCCAAAGCTCTTTGTGCGGCTCCGTCAGGTCTATATGACATCGCCATATCCACGGCTGACGCTTGCGATAAGACCTTATCAGAGAAAGCGGTTGAGGATCGTGAACAATTACGCAGTCATGCCCCAGATGCGTGAACTTCGAAAAAGTGTCGTTTACCTGTCGGTATATACGCTTCTTCCGCTCCGACAAATTCAAATTTCCGCTCTGAAGGGCATTGTGAAAACTCTTGGTCAACTCGAAAAACTCCTGGCTGCCGTGAAGTATTCGCCATCCCGTGTCGATACCAACGTCATTCATCAATAACACCAGAGAATAAAGAATCTCCGCCACGCCGCCTCCCTGGTAGGTTGCATTGAGATGGATAATGTGCTTGCCGTAAAGACCGCGAGCCCTTGAATAAATCTCCGCCAACCTTTCATCAGATACCAGACCTCGAAAATCATCAACTCTCAGCATAAATCATTCTCCTGTTAATCTCTCTATTAAATAACGTATTTGTTTTGTACCCTCAACGTTAAACCGCGCTTTCGAAATACCTCCACCAACCTTTATCGAATAGGCCGCCTCCGGAAGAGCCGCAAACATGTCTTCATCTGTATAATCGTCACCGGCAGCCAGAATAAAGTCCCAACTGTCTTCTTCTATGAAAATCTTGGCGGCCCTGCCCTTGTTAATTCCAAGATTCCTTATCTCCAGAATCTTGTTGCCTTCGAAGACACCTACGTCCAGGTTTCCCGTGAGATTCGTCAAAGCATCACGCAGTTCCTGCGTACGAACGTATGCCTGTTCCGGCTCAGACCTTCTATAGTGCCAAACCAGAGCAAAATCCTTCTCCTCGATTAGCGAACCAGGAGTGCGATCCGTATATAATTCAAGGATAGGTCGTATTGCCTCCTTCCAGTCGTGCTCAAAAGGCTCAATGCATTGCCACTGCTCACCCTTTTTCTTGACCCACGCCCCATGCTCCGCCACAAGAGTTACATCCAGGCCACCCAGCCAGTTCGTTAAAGTTTCCTTGTCACGACCACTTATTATCACCATTTCATTCTTGGGATCTCTTCCCAGATTCTCCAGAAGACCGAAAACCTTGTGTTCCGGATGAGCTTTGCCAGGCCTCTTTTTGAACTCTACCAGTGTCCCGTCGTAGTCAAAAAGAAGAAGCCTTCGGTTGGCTTTCTTAAATGAATTTACCAGCCTGGTACTCTCCGTTTTCGTTAACTTCCGAACACTTAGCTCCTGTTGAATCTTATGGACTTCCGAGATAGAATCCATGAATTCCCCTGCCCATCTGAATACGTTGTAACGCGACAATCGCGACTGCATGGCACGATTACGCTCAACCTGTTCCTCCACCGGCATTTCAAGAGATTGCTTGATGGCCTTGATTATCTCGCGCTTATTATTGGCATTCACTATTAAAGCCTCTCCAAGCTCACTCGATGCACCTGCCATTTCACTCAGTATCAAAACACCTTTGCCGTCCTTCTTCGCCGCTATAAATTCCTTTGATATCAGGTTCATACCGTCACGCAAAGGAGTAACCAGAGCTACGTCCGCTAAGTGATAAAGTGCAACAAGCTGTTCAAAAGCAAGAGAACGATAAAGATACCAAACCGGCATCCAACCCAGACTGCCGTGTTCACCGCTCACCCTACCAACCAACTGCTCCAGCTCCTCACGGAGTATCATATAGTCCTGGACATTCGTACGTGACGGAACCGCAACCATAATCAGAGTAACCTTGCCTTTATACTCGGGATTCTCCGTCAGAAATAAATCAAAGGCCTCAAGACGCTGAAGTATCCCCTTCGTATAATCAAGCCTGTCTATAGATATGATTATCTTTCGGTTGCCAACTTTCTTGCGTATTTTGTTCACTTCTTTTTTAGCTTCCGGCCTCTCTGCTCCTTTCGAATATTTCTCATAATCAATTCCAAGAGGAAATGCATCAACGCTCACTACCCGTTCTCCGACACCAAGTTTCCCCAGCGTATGTTCTATCCCAACTATCCGGCATACGCTGCTCAAAAAGTGACGTACGTATTCGTAGGTGTGAAAACCTATCAAATCCGCCCCAAGTATGCCGTTCAGAAGCTCTTCTCGCCACGGAAGAAGACGGAAAAGCTCGAAAGAAGGAAAGGGTATGTGAAGAAAAAAACCTATCTGAGGCTCAGAAAGCTTCTCACGAAGAAGTTGGGGCAATAGCATTAACTGATAGTCGTGTACCCATATACGGTCACCGGGCCTCGCTACCTTCATTACTTCCTCACAGAAAATGTGATTCACCTGCTTGTAAGTCTTCCAGAAACGTGGCTCGTAAACCGTATGTAACGGAAAATAGTGAAATAAAGGCCAGATTGTCCTGTTAGAAAAACCCCGATAGTACTGCTTGATTTGCTCTTCCGAAAGAAATACAGGCCGGCAGTCTTGCCTCTCCAGGGCCTCGGAAATCTCTTCCCGCTCTTCAGGCTTGCATTTTCTTTTCGTAATGCCGGGCCAGCCTATCCAGATTTGCTTGAATGACTTCGGTATCGCAGACAAACCTGTTGCCAGACCGCCCGGGCTTGGACTAAAACGTATACCGTCCGAACGACGCGTTATCTTGATTGGAAGTCGGTTCGCTACTACGATTAACCTCGACATCAATACCTCTCAGGTTAAATTTTTTCCGCGTTCAGGATAAAACAAATTAACAGTAAACATTAAAAAATTAAGGTTCTTATCCAAAAAAGTTGGTTGTTTATGACGCAAATAATGCATAAGTATTT
>CAZGGE010000067.1:4395-14864 GCA_964524285.1 uncultured Pirellulales bacterium | reverse complement strand
AGTGCCGTGCTGAAATACCGCTCCGCCCGGTCCGGTAATATCGTCGCTATATTGCCTTTCATGTTCTCCGCCACCCGTCTCGCCGCCCACACATTAGCCCCGGAGCTTATCCCCACCAGCAAACCACAATCCCGTCCGAGCTGACGAGTTGTCTCTATCGCATCTTCATCACTCACTTCCACTACGTCGTCAACCAGGGATACGTCCAGCACATCAGGTATAAAACCGTCCCCTATACCCTGAATCTTATGAAGGCCCGGCTCGTGCCCTAAAAGCGCAGAACGGTTCTTCGGCTCCACCGCAATTATTTTTACCCCCTCTTTGTGCTCTTTCAAAAACTGTCCAATACCCTGCAAAGTACCTCCGCTGCCCACGCCCGCCACAAAACAATCCACATCGCCTCCCATCTGACGCCAAAGCTCACGTGCCGTGTGCTCATAATGTACACGCGGATTCTCCGGATTCTCGAACTGCTGAGGTACGTATATGCCTTCCTCAGACGACGCCATTTCCTCCACGCGCTTAACCGCCCCGCCGAGCCCTTGCTCATCCGGTATAAGCACCATCTCCGCTCCAAGAGCCTTTATCAACTTCTTACGCTCCTCGCTCATTCCCTCCGGCATAACGATACGCACCTTATAACCCTTCAGGCGGCCGACCAGCGCAAGGCCGATACCCGTATTACCACTTGTCGGCTCTAATACCACATTCCCCTTCTTGAGCCTGCCGTCACGTTCCGCCCCCTCAAGCATCGCAAGTGCTACTCTGTCCTTGATGCTGCCGCCGGGATTGAGAAACTCTGCCTTCGCAAATACTCGCTCACCCCTCAATCGCAGCAAAGGCGTATTACCTATTAACTCAAGTATATTATCCGTCAACATCGATATTCCGCCTGTCCCTTAAACTTCCCATAATATCAACATTGTAGCCTGAAATCGCTGCCTGAACAATAAGTTTACCCTGCTCAAATCGTCAAAACCTTCGCACACCTTTAATCTTCACTGAGACGAAGTTCACAACCAGATTTGAATACTTTTCGGCAAAAATCATATATAATTCCTTTGTCCGGAACCTTAAAATTTGTTTATGTATCAATTGAACTACAACAGGACTGGGGATATCTCGCTTTCTCCTCCTTCCTCCGCGCCCCAGTCCTGTCTGCTGTCAACCACCAAAACGCCAAAATGGCACATAAATCGCCCGTTAACAGTTATTTTGGCACTTTATCATCAAACCCGAACATCTACTCGTTCTTTGCTGTATAATACATTAAATAATACATTAAATGACAGGGCCGGGTATTTTTCTCTCTTCTCCCTCCTCCGCAACCCGGTCCTGTTACCTTTTTTAACACAAAAAACCACAAATCAATACACTCGCTCGCCGCTTCGCACATTACATCTGTAATTCACGAAAAAGTAACGCAACGCATCAACAGGGTGGTCGTAAACACCGTCCTTTAACGGCATCTCACCGCCGTTCCCGGAATAATGATAGCACCGCAATGCCTCAATCAAACGACTGCAACGCGAAGAAACTACGAAATGACTCCTGCCATCCCCCGAACTTATCGCACGACGAATTAACTCCACTCCCTCCAGTATCCCGCTCCTGCGGAATCGTACACGCACACCCAAATCCCGCAGCTCCCGCACTATACTGGTCCCCGTTATATCGCTTACACCCGCTCCCGCAGGGTCACAAAACGTCGCCGCTACCACACCTTCACCACCGGGCGTCCGCGACTTAATTTCCGATGCGTGAACGTCTATTGTCGCCCGGCTCCGCACGTACTCATCGATAACACGCACAAATCCAACCTTATCCACCTGAATCCACAAGCAAACAAAAGGATTCACAAATCCAAAATCAAGGGCCCGGTAAACCGGCAGATTCGCATCGTAATCTAACTGCTTAACGTGAACCTCAGGGTCAAACTCACTGAATACCACGTGCTCCATGCTCGGCCTCGTGCACAGCATCTCCGACTCCCATCCCGCCCTGCTTGACCGTCTCATCTGCGTTATACAATCATCAATCTTCAAATAACCACCCGCTCTCAGGGCTTTCCCGCCACAATCAGGCCAAAGCGGACAACGTGAACAACTACGCTCAACACATCGCTCGATAACCTCCCACACGCACCACTTGAAAACCGGAGTACCCGACTGACCGGCAGAACTGATTATACGCTGCATCAACCCGTATGGAAGATGCATTGTGCTTATCGCCTCCATTCCGGACAAAACGCCGCACTTGCTCTCGGTCGTGAACTTCGCCGCTGAAAAAACATCATCACGAAAAAGCTCCACCTCGTCGCATCGAAGCTTTTGAATATGCTGACCTCGAACACTCGTCGGAGACTGGGTCAATACCTCAACCCCGGAGCCGTTAAGGAAACCACAACGCTCCTTGCGAATGGGACCCGAAAGGAACCTCTCAAATCCCATGCCGATAAACCGGCTCAGGTAATCATACATCTTCGCAGACTGGTCGCCCGAACCTCCCAGTATCCTCACCTGGCATCCGTTCTTGAAAAAACAGTCCAGCAAAGTCGCAATTGCACCCAGCTCGGTCTTGCCGCCGCCTCGATTCGCCCATACAATCGAATCGGTATTCGCCTTGCCGCTGCAGGCAAAATCCGTATTAAAACTGTACCACAAATAATCCAGAGGACTGTTATGCCCCGGGCAAATACTCCTGTCCGGCACATCCAGACCAAGAAAAACTCTCAGGTAATCGCCAAGCTCCTCCTTCGTTCGGGGCCGATATTTCCTCACCGCCGACCGAACCTTCAACGCTCTAAGCCCCCGGTGCATTCCAGCCGAAACCTTATTCTTCATTTAGCTAACGCTCCCCCTCAACTTTTAACAAAGATGACAAATGACCTATCCCCCATCTGCTCTTGCTCTTATCAATTATCCTCCGGCGACCACTTTGTAGCCGCTATATGCGTTACCCCGTCCTCTTCCGTGAAATAATAAACCGTAAACAGCATCCCGTCGGAAAGCTGAACCGTCCGAGGATAACCCAAATCCGCCGACCGCAGATTTCCATGTCGGTACCCATCCAGAAGCCCGTCCTTGCGCAGCACTATAATATTACCCACGTCCCAGCTCCGCCCCCTGTCATGCGAAAAACATGCCCGTATCCCGTAAGGTCGACGACGGTACCCGTACGTACACAAAACATCACCATTATCCAGCAGCAGCAAATTGGGCGGATACCCCCATATATCCGTCTGCCACGGCTCCGACCACGTCCGCCCGCCGTCCTCCGAAAAAGTCTGCCACAAAAAATTCTTTCGCGCATCGGTCTCCACACGAATCATCGAAATCACACGCCCGTCTCCGACCCCCAGTACTTCCGCTTCGCCGAACGACAAATCATCCCGCTCCGCCATCTCCAGCAACTCCCAGCTCTTACCCTTGTCCGCTGAACGCAAAACCCACGAACGCAAAAGCTCGTCCCCCGCATTACGTCTACCGTAAAAAGGAACCAGAACCGTATCGTCCGCAAGAGCACACCCCATCCCGAATCCCGCAATCACCGCCACGTCCGGCAGCTCCCTGCCGATTTCAAGATACCTCTTTTCGCATTTAGCGCTCCCCGGCTCCTTCCGCCACACTCGCACACGGTAACACGCACTTATATGACCGTCCTCCCACTGCCTGTATTCTATGCCGCGCCGACGAAGCTCCGCCTTCTTCGACGCAGGCAATACCTCGTGCATCAGCCACTTCGCACCCACGATTGTCCCGTCACTGAGATTGAACCCACGCCAGTCATCGGGCACTTCCACAAACTCTTCATCCTTTCCCTGCTGATACCAGTTCTCACCTCCGTCCGGAGAATACATTGTAATCTTTCCCGATTCGCCCCCTGCTGCCACGCCGTAATGAGACGCCGTCGTATTCCATCCAAAACGCACCCATAACCTGTTACCTTCCCCCTTGTGAATCAAGGGAAAACCCGAGTACCGCTGCGGATGCTTATACAATATCATATCCTTCTTAACAAAATCCGCCTTACAATCGCTATGCGATTCCACCCCCGATTTCTTCATGTTCGCCCCTGCGGTCGACTCACATCCACAAAGCATAAAGCCCCAAACAAATACCAAAATAACAAGAATTCCGAGCACCTTCATATCTTTCTCCTGCTTTTGTCTCACGGTTTCAAAATCACACTGAACGTAGCAAAATGACCCAGCCTGAAACTGAATTTACCGTCCCGAACGTCGATCGGCTCACCGACTGCCCTGCCACGCAAATCACAAGGCTGAACCTCATCAACCTGCAAACCTCCGGGCAAGGTAACAGTACACTCACCGTCCCTTCCCCCCTCTTCCCATAACCGAAGGACAAGACCCTGGCCGTCCGGGTTCGGTCCGAAAGCCGTCAACAAAACCCCCTTACGTGAAACCTCAATACCCGACTGAGACGCTCGTAAATGTCCTGCCTGCCCGTCGAAAAATCCGGCTTCGAGCCTGCAACGACCCTCCCAGCAGGAACTCGTCAAATCTTCGCAACTATCATACTCATCAACCGCCCATATCCGAACCCGCGACGACCACGTCCCCTCGAACCATTGCTGAAAATTCGTCGACCACGCATTGTTGAACAGGTTCAGATACACTGTCGGGTCGGTCGGCTCAAACTGCGGACCGTATCGCCACAAACCCGGCCTCTCCAAACTCACCAGCGGCGAATCCAGCGGACACAGCACAACGCCCGACCCATCGGTTCCGAATACCGACAAGCCCGTCTCAAGACAATAAACGTCGTGATTAGAACCCTTTATTACTTCCTCGCACGGGTCCACAATCCCGCCCAGCCTGCCCAGCCTGAAATGGGGATTGTCAACCTTCAAAGGAAAACACAACCACCCAGCCTCGGGCCAAACCTCCGCAGGCTTATCAAAAGCCGTCCAGCAAACCTCCACGAACCTCAGGCCCCGATACAAACTAACCTCCAGCCTCACGTCGTGCATTATGCCGTTGCCGCCCGGAGCCTCCATTATCGCACTCACACCAACACCGCTTCGCCGATACTCAACCGACATGTCCATCGGCCTGACCGACTTGTAACCGTATCCCCGGCCGGTGGGAAGATTCTCCTTGTTATGATTCCTGCGTGTCCAGCTCGTATTTATCGACATATATTTATCCACATATGCGTCAATACGCTCCTTGTTCATCCGCTCGTAAAGATACCCGCCAAATCCCACACCCTGCGAATTATCGACCAGCTCACGCCCGCTGCTCTTGTCCACCACCGACCCGATGCAACCACGAGCAGCATCCACCTTCACCCGAAGATATTCATTCTCCAGAACACCCGATTCCTCACACACCTTCAACTCATCGCCACTGTCCGAAGCAGGCATATCCGTCGCAACGTAAGTACGGTACCCCGTCGCAGGAACATCACGCGCCACAAAACGAACAGCATCACCTTCATTTTCTACAGCCAGAACCTCATCCGTAACAAGGTCACGAACAGCATTAACTCCATCCGTAAACCCCTTAACACAAACCACACCGTCACGCCTCCACGGCAGGCCGTTAAACACCACAATTCGCCCTCCTTCCACCCCCACTGACCGTGCCAGTGCCTCCAGATTCTCCTCCAGACCACCGGATACCAGCGAACTCGCCCGCTCGATATAATCGCCGTGCTCCGCCCATGATTGCTCCTGCAAATCATAATCTCCCTTCGCACGCCGCTTACGCCAGGCATCACCATAACAATACTCACCAAAACACTTGCCGTCATAACCCCACGTATGCTCGCCATACATCAGACTCTGATCGTAAGCCTGCGATACTCTCTCCCCGGCACACTCCACGTTCACATCCCAAATACCCAGCAGCGTATTCAACTTCTCCAGCGTGCCAATTTGCGGACGAATGTTTCGCGCCGTCTTCGTCTCAATCGGCATTCCCATTATCCCGTGAATCCACGTATCAGGCATATCCGCTCGAACCACTTCAAGCTCCGGCTCCTCCGCAAGTATCGCCTCGCTGAAATCAGACAACCTCCCCGTCCGAACCTTCACACCTTTCAGCTTGCTCCTCGCTTCTCCCATAAAAGCCTTTAGTTTTTCCGGACTCGGCGGACCCTGATTATCACTCGTATGAATCAGCGCAAGCCACGTCTTGTATGGCCAGCCCGAAGGTGGCAACAGTCTCGTCCCGTAAGAATGAGTATACAACGTCAACACACGCGAACCGTCCGGCCCCTCCCACCAGAATAAAAGCGGAACGTCAGGCATACTTACCGTCGAATTGCATCCGATATGTAAGAAATCTACTCCAGAATGCTTCAGCACCGTAACGAGTGCCCACGAATGACTCGGCACATCCGTCATCTTGCCCGCACGCGGAAGCTCAAGCCCCAGAGACCTGCTTATCCGGCTTGAATATCCCAAACCCCTAACAATATCCTCCACCTCAAGGCTCCCGGTATAAAGACTGTAAGGAAGCGCATGAACAACGAACCTGCCCTCACGCAACGCCTGCTCAATCTGTCGCCTCCTCCCCGGACTCTGACCATCCCACAAAATCTCAGACATAGGCCAGCCCGGCAGCATCCACACAAATCCAATCTCATCTTCACCCTCACTCGCCGCACAAACCTCAAGCGCACCGTCTATCATCTCAGTCCGGTAGTGCTCAATCACGTTCCTGGCGAGATCTGTATAACCTATATCGAAGTGTGTCTTGAATACAACTATCACCTCCTCCAAATGCTCGGGCACCTCCCTGCTCATCCGCCTCCCCGCTACCGCCGTTCCGCCAGACCAGTAACCCGTTACAAACATCAGAAAACACAAAAAATACGCTCTGTAACCTCTCACGACCGCTTTTCCTTTCCAAATTACCCTCAACAGGCCCCTCTGCAGGCCTCTAAAACGCCCGAAATTACCGCACAAACAGCATAACCTCTAAAAAAATATACTTCAATCCTTATATAAATCACCCCCGGCGGGCGCTATACCCAATAACCCACATCAATAAATTTTTCCCCGAATTTTACCTTTCTTACTTGATTACACTTGACTCAATTCGTATAATTACATACGGATAAAAGGAGGACGGGTTCTCGTTTCCCGCAACGTAAATGGTTGCGATAACGTGCGCTTATGAAAGGGAGACAGGCGAGACAAAAAACAATTATAAAGTGAGCCTTTGTCTCCCTTTTCCTTTTATCCTCAAAATCCTAATCATCTACCCCGTATCTTACCCACAACAGTAAATCCCGTACAAAAATCCGCTCCCGGGCATCTTCATCAAGCAAAAATTCAAATTCGTTAACACCACGATTAACTGCCTCACCGTTAACATCATACTCCAACCACTTACCGCAAAGCTCGCCCCGCCCAACAGCACTTCCGTTAAGCTTTACCTTCAGTTCGGAACCCGACTTCAGATTCTCAACACATAACTCAAGCGTAACACGCGGCAGCAAACCATGAGCTTCATCTTCGCTCAACTGCTCACCCACAGTCAGATATGCTTTTTCATTCTCACCAGGCTTAATGGATAACGGCCGATGATAAAACATAACCGAACGGTTGAAAAACCTCTCACCTTTCCGGAGCCAGTAATTCATCCTCGATGGATTCCTCACCAGAGACATATAAACCTTATCAAGACGCTCCAGCATTTCAGGCTCACCCGCCTCGTTACGAAACTTGCCCGCCCGGTCACCATAATTAAAAGTATAAATACCATCCGCTCCCGAATACCACACGTTCATCGCCCGCGCACGCTGGCACTCGAGCGATTTACGAACCTCCGCTCCTTCTTCTTTTGTCATCCGGCTCTCACTGAGACATGGATAAACCTTAACACCGTATTTATGACCCAAATTTACACTATATTCCCACGGATTAAGCCGGAAATATCCGCTCGGTATCCACATATCTATTAATCCCTCGGCCATCCACTTCTCGATTTCAAGCCCCAACGCACGACTATAACCCACCGAATCCGGAGTACGCGCCGATACCAGTATCACCCGACCACGCTCCATGCCAACACGCTCACTCATTCCTCTTATCCGCCTCATCAAATCCGTCATTAATGCCCGCTGCTCATCGGTCGCCTGCCCCCCGTATGCAACCTCCTTGAAATAAGTCGGATGACGAAAAAAATCCAGCTCCACTCCATCGACATCGTAATTTGTGCAAACTTCCTCCAGAAGATTATAAACCAAATCTCGAACTTCCTTATGCTCAAAATCCGCCGCCGTCCATCGACCGTGGAAAGGCCTGTTCGATTCGCTGCCAACCAGCCAATCCGGATGCTCCTTTTTCCACTGAGGAAAAAGTGCCTCATGCTCCTGGTCGTGTGTATCGTTCATACGCATCGACCAGAAAAACTCCATATTGTTCTCGTGGCAAAACTCCACCAGAATTTCAACCACGTCCGTGCCCTGCTCGATAAGCTTGACCGAGATATTATTCGAGAAAACTCCATCCGTCCTGTCGAAAATCTCTCCCACCTTCGTATTGTGCGTTTGAAGACCCAGACCCGAGCACCAAGAACAATAGGAAATCGTATCAACATGCGTATTCGCAAAACCCTTCGCCCACAAATTCAAAAAACCTTCCCTCGTCGCCTCACAGCCCGAATAAACCGCCCCGTCACCGTCACCGTTCTTGATAAGCCGTCTCTGCCTGTCCGTCGCCTGCCGCCGCGCCGACCGGTAATGCTCAATCCCCGAAAATCCATCCTCGCAAATACCGACCCCACAAAACATCACCGACGCAAATAAAACCGATGCAAAAAATCCAAAAATCAACCTGCTCACAATACTGCTCCTGAATCACCTGTACTGCATACGAAAAAATGACCCTCTCCTGCAAACCTCAATTATAAATCACCCGCAAAAGTAAATCGCTGATTTCAACATTCCCCTCCGCACTCCCATCAAGCGAAAATTTTACCACGTTTATCCCCTTCTTAACAACACCTCCGCTCACTGCGAATGTTATCCACCCGCCCTCGCGCCTGCAACTGCTAAGCCGACGCCCGTTTAACTCGACAGTTATCCTCCGAATTCCTTCGCTGTCTTCAATCCGAACCTCCAGCGTAACCTCTGCCCTCTCAACGTGTTCCCCCACAACAAGCGATACTTTCCTTTCCCTGCCGGGCAGCAAATCAATACGCCGCTCAGGCGACACCACCTGACGGTTCAAAAAACGCCTCCCCCCGCGAAGCCAGTAACCCATCGCCTTGGGACTTCGAGCACCGGTTGTATAAACCTTGTCAAGCCGCTCCAGAACCTCCGGCTCACCCACTTCGTGCCACAATCGGCTGGCCGGCTCCCAGTGATTAAAAAAGAACAATCCGTCCGCACCCGCACTCCACGCCAGCATCGCCCGCCCGCGATAACACTCCGCCGAATCGCGTATCCGACCCGCCTGACCCTCAACCCGCGTCTCACTCAGACACGGATAAACCTGCACACCGTACTTATGACCCAGATTAATACTATACTCCCACTTGTTAAGCCTGAAATACCCGCTCGGAATCCATATATCAATCAACCCCTCGGCCATCCACCGCACAATATCGAAACCCGCCGCCTCACAGTACCCCACCGATTCCGGCGTCCGAACACCTATAAGAATACACCGCCCCCGCTCCAGACCCGCACGCTCACTCATCACGCGTATCCGCCGAAGCAATTCCGTCATCATCTCACGCTCCCGCTGCCCCGCATCACGCCCGTAAGCCACCCGCCGGAAATAACCCAAATGCCGGAAAAAATCTAAAAATATACCGTCAATATCGTAATTCTGGCACACTTCCTCGATATACCTGTAAACAAGCTCGCGTATTTCATCCCTGCCGTAATCCGCAGCCGACCACCGCGAATATGGCGGCGGCTGCTCCCGAGTACCCAGCATCCACTCCGGATGCTCCTTCTTCAATTTCGACAGCATAAGAGCGTGGTCCGCATCATGGGTATCATTCATCCTGAAAGACCAGAATAACTCCATCCCGTTGTCATGACAGAACTCTACCGCTGTCGCCAGCGGGTCAAGCCCCGCCTCGTAAAACGCTCCCGTCATGTTATTGCCGAACCTGCCCTCCCTGGTCTTAAAAATCTCACCCGTCGCCGTATGATGAGTAAACATCCCGAACCCCGCATTCGTCCCGTAGCTTATCGCATCCACGTGTGTCCCGGTCATCTCATCCCAGCCCCTGACCAGCTCATCCGCGCTCACCTTCACGCACTTATGCTTTATACCCCCGCCGTCGTTATTAACTATAACACGCCGCTGCCGCTGTGCCGCCTCCCTCCGCTCCGCTCGCAACTGCTCCAGCTCACTGCCAACCCCGCAACCGCTTAAAACCACAATTGATAAATTAAATACCACTGCCACCAACAAAATTCTCACCGTTTTTCGCTTCATACAGCAACAAATAACAAATACCGCTCCTTTCGTAAAGG
>CAZGGE010000067.1:0-4385 GCA_964524285.1 uncultured Pirellulales bacterium | reverse complement strand
GGAAACTAATAATACCAATTACCAACTCCATGAGCAATCCCTAAACAGACGTCCATCGGCAAACCTTAAACTTTTTTCCTGTTCCTCTTTGCCTCCGCCAGTACCGCCAGTACCTTGCTCGCCGTCCCCGGAGAAAGCCACCCTGACTCATCTTCCGAATCTCCCTCACTCGCCTGCACCTTATCGCTTCCATTGCTCGAACGCCGAAGACTCATAATATCGAGACACGCCTTTCGCGCCGTCTCTTCCTTCTCGCACGCGGTAAGCTGAACCAGCTTCGCCGCCGCAAGACCCGCGTACCTCGCTATCAAAGCCTCGCTCTGACGATACGCCGACTCAACACGCCGGTCAAACTCCTCGCGAAAACGCTCCTCGCCCAGCCACTTATTGTAGACATTCCTGCTTATCTTATGCCTGTCCAGAATGCTCTGCTCGTCAAGCTCACTCAGAAAAATATCATTCAAAACCGCAATTTGCTTACTCGTCAATCTGGCGTTCATATTCGTACCCTCATTTGTCGTTATTTTCACTCGCATTTTGTTTTACATACCACCGGCATATCCGCACAAGCCCCGCCGCCCGGCGCCTCGCCTTATTGCCCGAGGTATTATTGACGCCTTCAATCTCTTGCGACGACGATATCGCCCGCTCTATTACCTGCGACTGCTCATCACTGACAAAAAACACCACGGCATTCAAAAACGCCCTGCCCGGTTTGCCCACAACGCCCCCTCGCGACACCTTGCTCGCCAGCATCTCAATCTGCTTCTTACTCGCCGGCAGCAGCCTGCTCAGTTGGCCCGCTCGCATCCGCTCATTCAATCGCTTTATCAACGCTATCTTCCTGCCCGCCTCGTCTCTGCCGCAAAGCCGGTTCAGCGTCATCAAAAAAAGCTCCACTTGCTCGTCATTCACCTCCCAAACCACACAATCCGCACGCTCATAACCGAGCCTGCCCATCGCCTTCCACCGGTGATAACCGTTAATTATCTGATAAAAACCCTCCTTTTCCGGATGCCGTCGCACCACTATCGGCTCATAATATCCCCCACGCTCGATATTACGCACCAGCTTAACAAAGTCCCGCTTGCTCATCCGGTTCGGATTATCCGGATGCACCAACAGCCTGCCAAGCTCAATCGACTCCGTCCTGCCCGCATTTACTTGCGTCATTTCTACCCCCATAAACTCTAAAGCTCGATTTCCTTCTCCGGATTGAACCACACGTAATAAATCGGCCGGTAACTCAGCCGCCCCACAACATAACGCGTCCGCTCAAGCCCGCTCTCCATAAACCGCCTGTTACCGTAACTCCCCAGAAATAAACCAAACTCCCGCTCCAGAAACGCTCTCTCCGGCTCAACAAGCCCCTCAATCTCACTTTGCACCTTCTCGGCGTCGATAAAATCCGCCTCCACAATACCCACCGCACCCAGCGCCTCCGTCATCCTCACACACCTCGCCGAAGCCCTGCCCTCGCAACGCTTCATCCCAGCCTTCTCGAAAAACGGATTAACCGCACCCATAACCGCCAGCGCCTCCACAATCGCAACCCCCGCCTTCGGCAAAGTCTCGCGAACCAGCCTGCTCGCAAGACCAATCCCACGAAACCTCGGCTCAATTATCACACGGTGTATACAACGCACATTCATGTTAAGTACCCGCAAACGCGTCCCCCTGCCGAATCCGTCAAAAACATCTCCCACCGCCGCACGACGAAGCTCAACACCCGCCGTCGGCATCCCGTAAACTATCACACCCACTGTCTCATCACCGAAACGCATCGCATATATCGAACTGTAAGGCCCTAACCTTCGCTCACGATAATGATAACACGCCAGACTCTCATAATCCGCACGCGTACCCTCAACAATCCTCAACCCCCGACAAATACTGCACGCCCCCATATCAACCCCCAAAAATCCAAAATCCTAATCTCAACTCTCTCTCAACAGTTCCTCAACTTCCTTCTTCAACGTCACAACATCATCTTGCAAAATCCCCCACACAGTTTCATTTTCCACCGCAGCATAACCATGAACTATAATGTTCCGAAGGTTTATAATCCGCCGAATCTGACTTATCGACTCCGAAAGTCTTGTGTCCTGCTTATAAGCCTGATTCATCGCCTCCCCCACGATCATCAACTGCCGCTCCACCCCGCTTCTCAGCAGAAGCTCCCTGTTGTAATCTTCCAGTGTCTTCCCCCGTACAAATTCCAGAAGCGCATTACACGACTCCAACACATCATAAAGATATTTCCGCGTCTCACGCTGCATATATCTCCCGCCTGCTCTGCTCTATCGACTCCAGCAGATACGGATTCCTCACCGCCTTAATCTCAACAAGGTCCACCTCCCGCCCGAACGCATCCTGCAACTCCTCCAGAAGCCCAAAATAACAATCCGCGTGTTCCGTCGGCTTCAACCCCTCGAACTCCACAACAAAATCAACATCGCTGCTTTGGTTATCAAACTCGCTTGCCGTAACCGCCGACCCGAAAACCCCCAGACGCTTCACACGATACTTCCTGCAAAGCCGTCTCAGCAACCCGATATTATCCTCAAGCACGTCAATCATAATCTCGCCTCCCCTACTCCAGCCCAGATTAGTAGCCTGTTAAACAAACTTACTCCCCCTTGAAACTTTAATACGGCTCAGAATATCCTTGCCGTTGATGTGCCGTTTACCGCTTATCGCTGAGAACGACGATTTTATCATCACCTACATCGAAATGACTGAATTATATTCTCTAAAATCTGGAACTAACATTAAGTCTTATCTTTCCTCTTTAAAAACAGAAAATAAAAAAGCCAAAACTCCTTCACTTTCTTGCCGCATTCTTTACTAATGCAATGCCGTGATGATTCTCAATTATTTTGTATGCAAGAGCGTTTTGGAAAACGTGCATATAACAATGGTGCACAGTCAAAACTAAGTCTTGAAACTCATCATCATCTTCTAAAGACAGAATGTTAAGACCGATTTCCTTACACTCATCTATATGGATATGTCTATCATGTGCTTTGTTTCCAGAATAGTCTGTCAACTTTATTACAATTTTTTTTGCGCATCTTTCAGCGTTTTCGCGGCCAGCAAACATAACGGTTTTGAGTTCTTTCTCCACAAACTCTTTAGACCACCTGACCGCATTCTCGCACTGGCTTAAAAAAGTAGGACGATACTGGCGAATTATAGATTGCCAAATTGGAATTCTCTCAGGGTATTTCTTGATTTCATTGCAAGCTTTTTGAAACTCATCTATCACCCCAGCGGCTGGAATATCTCTTAATTGCGGGTCTATTGGTCCCAGAGAAGAATGTTTCGCCATTACGATCTCTTTACATGAACACGCTATCATTGTACCTGCAGACATCGCGACCTGAGGAACTATAGCACGAATATTTTTACCGAAAATGCGTCTCAAGTAATCTACAATAGATTCCGTCGCAGCAAGGTTACCACCTTGTGTATGCAGTATCAAATCTAACCCTTTATCCTTGTCAAGACGGTGGATCGCCATCATAAAACCATTTTTGTCTTCGTCGTTGATGCTCGACTGGATTATGTTAGGCTTGCTTAGGAAACCTGAATAATAGGCTATAATGTTTCGTGTTGTATGCTTCTGGAGCTTAAGTAAGTATTTACGCCTTATTATATCTAGGGAATTCTGCGCTTCATTGCGATACTTTTGTAATTCCTTTAGAACGTCGTTCCAGTTTGGCACTGATCAATTTCCCTTGTGTACAAGCAAATCATCTGTAATTTCGTAAGTTGTAAAACTCTCCACATATACAGAAGGTGATGGCTGTAAAAGCGATGTAGATTCATCTTCACGGCCTAACGAATCCTCCTGATTGAAGTATATCTCATATAAGCGCTCCATCTCTTCTGACCCTTTTTTACTATTACTCATGGTAAGCACCTCATTTTCAAATTAGGATAACCTTAGTCGTTCTCGTGCCATCTTGCCTACTTAATAACTTCCTCTGCTTCCTTACGTTTACCGAAAGACAGCATCCCTGCTCGTGTCTTACCATATTTCATGTCATCCCATCCTCCAAACACATTTTTACCTTCATTGCTTAACCTTTTTTCCAAAGCAATATTATATATCGGCAGGAAATACCTGTCAAGTTTAATTTTAGACAACCATCCTTATTCTGCCATAGATCAAGAAAAGGGCATTTCACCTTGTACTTTTTAACTTTTCCTTTTCCCTTTTGAATTTCTTCGTTTTGCCGCCCAGCTCCTTCACCACCAGCAAATCAGGCTGTAAATCACACACAATATCATCATGGCTCGACGCCAGCACGAACCCCACGCCACGCCGCCTCGCAAACCTGTGCACGTTATACGAAATCACCGCCGCCGTTATCCGGTCA
>CAZGGE010000066.1:1472-15211 GCA_964524285.1 uncultured Pirellulales bacterium | reverse complement strand
GTTTGCCCTGCCAAGAATCTGGCCAAAATATCACCACAGCGTTCCTCAGGGACGAGTCCTCAGGCTCGAAATGGATGAAACCGCTGGAGCCATCGCCGCAGACCCTGTCAGCGGATACGCAGGAAACCTCATAAATGCACCTCAGTGGCTCCCCTCAAAAGGAAAATATGGCGGCGCACTACAGCTCGATGGAAAAGATGATCATGTCAGTATTGATAATTTCCAGGCAATACACGGCAAACAACCCCGAACAACCGCCGCATGGATAAAAACAGAATCTCCCGGCACTATAATGGCGTGGGGAAAAATAGCACCCGGAGAGAAATGGGTACTTAAAACCCAGAAAGAGCACGGAACACACGGAGCCTTAGCACTGTACCTCGGCGACGGTTATGTCGTGGCAGACGTTAATGTCTGCGACGGCAAATGGCACCACCTGGCCGCAGTCCTCGAAAAAACCGATTCCCCCGACATAAACAACGTCAAACTCTACCTCGACGGCATACTCCGCGAACACAGCGTAATCTCGAACAGGAAAATTAACACCGCAAAAACAGACAAACTCAAAATCGGCGCAGGACTTCAACCAGACAACCACTACTTTGAAGGGGCAATAGACGACATCTGTATTTACGACCGAGCTCTTAACAAAAACGAAATCGCGACTCTGAAAGGCGCCGACTTCCCTATAAATGCACAATGGCTATGGTTTATCGCTATGACCAGTTCAACCGGCGTATACGTCTTGCTCTCCCTGCTCAGCAATAAAAAACCTTACAACATGGACAAACTGCTGCATCGAGGCAAATATGCAGTCGCCGAAGACATCGTTCAGGCCACATCAAAGCCCATCAGCAGAATTCGAAAAATCATAGGCCTTGGAAAAGATTTTAAGCTCGAAGATAAAATCATATACCTGTCAATAATGGCGTTCATCGCCGTTTCGGGTATCGTATTTATCATTATCACCGTATACAATCTCACCACCGACGTTCAGAACAGCTTCTGGATTAAATTCTGGCACCTCTACGCCTGGCTCATCCTCGCACTCGGCATCATTACGACTACATGGTTCACCATCGGAGGAATTATCGACCTTCGCAAAATGTTCAAAAGACTCGCAACTCTCGTCCGCGATGAAACCGACGACGGAACCGTGGAACAACAAGACCGCAAATCCTAAACATCCTGAACCAAAAAGCCTCTTCCTCCACTGTCGATTTTATGACACTTTCTCGAAAAGCACCCTGCCTAAAACATTACTGCTTCCCGAGCATCTCCCGCAAACGCTCAAATTCACCCTTCTTCATGTGATAGCTGTGCTCTGAATCGGGATACCGCCCCTCCTTCACATCCCTGCAATATGCACTAACAGCATCCGAGACCTCCTTACCCAGATTACCATAGCTCTTGGCAAACCGCGGCTTGGGACCCTGCGTCAGCCCCAGAATATCAGGCAGAATCAGGATTTGGCCATCACATTCGCCCCCAGAACCACAACCTATCACCGGAACTTCACTACCGTTTGTAACCATCCCAGCTACTTCCGCAGCCGTCCCCTCCAGAAGCAGCGTACTCGCCCCCGCATCAACCATCTCATCAGCAAGCTTCATCAATTCCTCCCCCTGCTCTGCGGTCGTCGCCTCCGCCTTGAACCTGCCAAAACTGCTCACATACTGGGGCTTAATACCAATATGAGCCATAACCGGCATGCCCGCGTCGCTGATCGCCTTGATAACGTCAAGATAAGCCCTGCTCGACTCTATTTTCACCATCTGAACACCCGACTCCTTGAAAAAACGCCCCGAATTCTGCACTGCCTCACGCCAACCGGCCTGATAAGACAAAAAAGGCATGTCCGCTACCAGAAATGCCTCCTCCGCACCCCTGCGAACACCCCCCGTCAACGCAACCATGAAATCCATCCCCACTGAAAGCGTATTCCCGAACCCCAGAACTACCTGGGCCGCCGAATCCCCTACAAGCAACATCTCCACACCCACCTGCGACACATACCTGGCCATAGTATACCCATAGCAGCTCACCGCAGTTATCTTTCGACCTGCTCGTTTGGCCTCGAACAATTCCGCGATTGTAATTCTCTTGCACATCACTTAATTCCTGACTCGTCAAAAAATAACAACTTTATGGTTAAAAAGTCCGAACAAAATCACTTCTGAATTTGTAAACTAACATTGTTTTTAAGCTAAAAACAAAAGATTATCCTTGAATAAAAGAAAAATTTGCTTTTTTTTGTGAATTTTAATTTGATTCGTGGTCAAAATTGCATAGAGTTCTAACTTTTGTTAAAGAAATCCTGGCTTGTTTTTCGATTAATAAACTATGGATTAAAAAATACTGAAGTATTAAGCAACCAGGATTTACAGAATTCTCTTACAAAAAGCTTTTCATCACCCTCCTCCGAAGCCAGATTCTGTCGCAATTAGAATCTGGCTTTTTTTTAATTGTATTCTCGATACCCTCATCTTTACCTGTTTATCCTTTCTAATTCAACAATTATCCAAATTGGCAAATATAGGCAAAATAAATAACTTTCACCAAAAATCCCCACACAACCACGGCCATAGCCCGATTAACAAAAACCTCAAATTTAAACCATACCCCCATCCACAAGTGCTAATTAAACCGCTTAAAAACGAAAAAACCTCCTTTCTAACCATGGCAGACTCCCTCCTGACTCCAAAAAAACGCCTTGACATCGTATATGCCTCGGCTTTTAATCACTGTCTTTAACCCTGACAGACAAGGCAACCGGCCGAAAAAACTCAAAAACGGCCCTCGGAAAATACCTCTAAGGAGAACGAGGGCCTATAACATCGATGCCAAAATGCCTCGTTTGCAAAAGAAAGGAGAAAAATCACAATGTCTCAACATCTCATTGAGCCACACGGCGGCTCTCTAAAAAACCTGCTCGTAGACGAAAATAAAGCCGCAGAATTGAAAGCTCAATCACAAAATTGGCAATCCTGGCACATGACTCCAAGACAAATCTGCGACCTCGAATTGCTCCTGAACGGCGGATTTTCGCCTCTGACCGGATTTATGAATAAGGCAGACTACCAGGTTGTCTGCGACAACATGCGCCTCAAAGACAACACAATCTGGCCTGTCCCCATCACACTCGATATAGACGAAAAACTCGCAAAAAGCCTCAGTACTTCCGATATGATTGCACTCAGAGACCTCGAAGGCACGATGCTCGCAGCACTCAAAGTCGAAGACATCTGGGAGCCGGACCTAAAAGACGAAGCAAAAAAGGTCTTCGATACGAAAAACACAGAACATCCCGCTGTAGCCCAACTGCTCGAAAAAACAAATCCATACTACGTGGGAGGCTCTCTACTGGGCATCGCTCTGCCACATCATTATGATTTCGTCGAGCTGAGGCTCACCCCTCAACAATTGAGAGACAAATTCAAATCCCTCGGCTGGAGACAAGTAGTCGCTTTTCAAACTCGAAATCCTATGCACAGGGCACATCAGGAACTCACCTTCCGCGCAACAAAAGAACTCGAGGCAAACCTGCTCATAAATCCGGTCGTGGGAATGACGAAACCCGGAGACGTAGACCACTACACAAGAGTACGCTGCTACAACGCCCTCATGAGTAGATACCCTAAAAATACCGCCATGTTGAACCTCCTGCCGCTCGCAATGAGGATGGGTGGTCCAAGAGAAGCCGTCTGGCACGCTATCATAAGAAAAAACCACGGATGCACGCACTTCATCGTTGGAAGAGACCACGCCGGCCCCGGAAAAGATTCATCAGGAAAACCTTTCTACGGCCCATACGACGCGCAGGAACTGCTAAAAAAATACCAGGACGAACTCAACATAAAAATGGTGCCCTTCAAAATGATGGTTTACGTACAGGAAAAAGACGAATATATGCCTGTCGACGAAGTACCCAAAAATCTCACGCCAAAATCGCTTTCAGGAACCGAACTCAGAGAAAGACTCGCTACAGGCCGAGATATACCAACCTGGTTCTCGTTCCCCGAGGTCATTTCTGAACTCAGAAGAACTTACCCTCCAAGAAATACACAGGGATTTACTGTCTTCTTTACAGGACTGCCCAGCAGTGGGAAGTCTACCCTCGCAAACGTACTCATTACAAAACTAATGGAAATCGGCGGAAGACCAACAACGCTGCTCGACGGAGACCTCGTCAGAAAACACCTCTCCTCCGAACTCGGCTTCTCAAAGGAACATCGGGACATCAATATCAGGAGAATTGGATGGGTCGCATCAGAAATTACCAAAAACGGCGGAATCGCCGTCTGCGCTCCAATAGCTCCCTATAACAACATCAGGCAGGAAGTAAAACAGATGATTCAAAGTTGCGGCGGCTTCATACTCGTCCATGTCTCCACACCTCTCGATGTCTGCGAAAAACGTGACCGGAAAGGACTTTACGCTAAAGCAAGAGCAGGAATAATTAAGGAATTTACCGGAATTTCCGACCCTTACGAAGAGCCACAGGATGCAGACCTGAACTTCGATACCACAGATATGTCTCCGGAAGAATGCGTCCAGTCCGTCCTGCTGCATCTCGAAAGAGAAGGATACATCGGCCCACAGAAATAAAAAACCTCAAAACATCCGAACTGACCGATTTCGCTACACCACCCGCGCACGGATTGCGGTGTTCTATCGTCGGCCGTAAAATAATCAGTTAAACAAAACCGTGCTTCTCAAGCCACTCCCCCGCCAACTCCATCAACTCCCCCTGCTGCTCCTCTGTAAGACCGGTACGCCACTCTCCATCCCCCATACTCGTTATATGATTGCTCTGAAATCCTGTACTCCTGTCAAAAGAACGATAGCTGCCGTCTGAGTTCATAACAGAGGCAACTGTCTGCTCGTTTTCATTAACACCGCTCAAAGAATTTATCTTCTCTTTCACCCTCTCACGGGAAAACAACCTGGCAATCCGCTCAACCTCATCATCATCAACCCCCGTACCAATAAAATCGTCAATCCTGCGAATCGTCTCCCTTGAATTCTCCACCAACTCATCGTATCGAACAGGAAGAATATTGTCCAAACCACGCTCCAGATAACCGTCGGTCATATCCATCCACGCCTTCGCCCTCGCAGGCATACGTTCAAAATCCACGTGCATAAATCTCATATAAGACATCACACAATCACGAACGTCTCGATACGTTACGATTACCAGAGTGTCCGCAAAATCCGGATTCAGCGGATAATGGGTCTTAACACAATAAACCTGGTCGTCCGCAACGGGACGAATATAAGCCTCCTGAACGAAAGGCTTCGTGTCCGTAGGTACATTTTCAGGAAGCGGCCTCAATCCCACCGAACGTACCAGCTCGCGAACCACATTATAAGTCCACATCGAACCCGAACGAGGCATACTCGATATAAATATTCGTTTAGCCCTGATTCGCTTAACAACTTCATCTCCGGCATCCCTCGATATTCCATTAACCTTGACTTCAGGCATCGAAACACTCAACCTGCCTCCATCCTCAACGTCCTCGTAATCCAGCATCTCCAGTGCACGATGATAATCACGATTCTCCCTGAACTGCTTCAAAATTTCCACCTCAACGGGCTTTCTTTCAAGGCGAACTATCTCACGCAGCCTCCCTCCTCGCGAACCTCCACCAGTATCCCCTGTAATATTCTTGTAATCCGCCCACCGCAAAAGAAAACCTTCATCATATTCAAGACCAAATCGCTCACAAATAACACGCATCTGCCCTTCGGCATCATCACAAAAATCCTCATAACGAATGTAACCAAAACGCTGACATTGCTCGGCAAACTTCAAATATCCCCGAAGGTAAGCATCTACAGACAGCCTGCCCCGCATAATATCCAGCTTTCGAAGACTCAGCCACTCGTCAATCGGATGACGAACAAGACCCAACTGCTTTATCTCATATTCTCCCCCAAGCACCTCCGCAAGCAAAAGCCTGTTCTTGGGCCTCAAAAGAAAAGGGACAGCCATGAAATCCAGATGAGCCCAGTCTCGAACCACCAGCTTCCTGCCCGACTCACTGCAACGCCGTGCAATAAGCCCCATCGCATCTGCAAACTCCACCTGCTTTGCCGCCCCAAGACGGCGAATGTCGTCTGCGGTCAGAACCTTATGCCAACTGTGAGCTTGAATTATCGGATTAAAATACTTCAATCCAAGAGGATGTATCTCACTGAGCAACGCAACGCCTTCCATACATCCAATGCATTTACACACCAGAGTTCCACCCGAACGAGCAAGATTATGAAATATCCGGATTGGACCAACATCCGACTTCGCCTTATCCATTCTCCCTTCGTCACTGCAACTCGATACTGAAACGCCCTCCTCGTCACTGCACCCACCTTGAGACACCTGCACGGACTCACCTGAATCACCCCCGCCAACTTGGGTATCACACCACTTACGCCACATCTGACGGTACGCCGCCTCAAGCTCACCCGCAAATTCCTCCTTGTTGCAAAGACCGCTCTCCGTTATCCTCTCACGCATCGACATCCGCATACTCGAAAGTGCCTCCAAATCCTCACAAAGTTCAATCGCTTTTGCAACGTACTCATCACCCGAAGAAACCGCAAGCGAACCCAGCCCCACACGCGACAACAAACTTAAACCAACACGAGACATGTGCTGCCTGCCAACCAGCGATACTACCGGCACTCCCATCCACAACGCCTCACAGGTCGTCGTCGTTCCGTTGTAAGGATATGTATCCAGAGCTACATCCACTTCCCCGTACATCCCAAGATGCTCCTCCGGTGCCTTCCTGCCGCATATCTCTATCCGGTCCCGGCTAATCCCGAAACGCTCAAACTCTCGAAGATAACGCTCACGCACCGGCGGGTCCTCGCCCGCACGAAACTTAAATAGAAAACGCGAATTCTCCTTCGAATCCAGAATCCTCGACCACAACTCTATCGTTTCAGAATTAACCTTCGCGTTGTTGTTAAAAGTCCCGAAAGTAACATAACCCTTCGACTTCGCAGGAACATCAACAACTTCAGGGGCAAAATCCGGCGGCGAATAACACAAAAATCCCCCCGGCATCCGATATACCTGTTCTACACAATATTTTTCCAGCTCCGCCGGGTCCGTGTATACATCCGCAAGGCGATAATCTATCTGGCTCAGACCCGTCGTATCCGGATAACCCATATATGTAATCTGAACCGGCGCAGGCTTGTAAGCGAAAACGCAAAGCCGGTTGCCGGCAGTATGGCCCGTCAAATCAACCAATATGTCAATCTTGTCCCGCCTTATCATCCTCGCCGTCGACTCGTCGTCAAGACCCCGAACATTCCGGCAGCAATCGAACTTGTTCTGCATACGGGCTGTCATCGGATCCGCCTTGTTGATATTGCCGTAACCATAAACCTCCACCTCCTCTCGATTATGACCGTCAACCAAAGGCTCAAAAAAATACGACACAGAATGCATCCGGAAATCGGACGAAACGTAACCAATCCGAAGCCTGCGGTTCACATCCACTACATTCTCATGATGACCTTCTGAAAGAGACAGAGGCGCAAAACGTATCGCCCACTTCCTGTGCTGGTCATAAAGCTTCTCAGGCGTTATGTCGAAAAGATAATGCTCATAAAGCAATATGTTGCTCCATACCATGGCCTCCGCCTTGAGCTTGTCGGCGTTGGACTCCAAAATCTTCACCGCCTCCGCAACCCTTCCCATGTGAACCAGAACGTTCGCAAGGTTAACCGAAAAACTCGCCGCTATAGTCGGGTATTCCCTCATCCCCTTGCGAATATAATATTCTGCTTCACAAAGATGACCCAGGTGGTTCAGAATTTCACTGAATTCTCCGTATGCCGCCGCGCCAGGCCTCGAATACTCAGAAAACAACCGACGATACCATTTCTCCGCCTCTGCCATCTTGCCCTTCTTCTTCAACGCCAGACCAATCTCCTCCAACAGCTCAACGCGCTCCGGCTCCGCCTCTAACATCTCCTCAAGAGTCTTTATCAGTTCATCAAGGCCGTTCAGCTTCAAAACGGCATCTCCAAGTTCACGCACCTCCCCCATATCGCTGCGACTGAGCATCATCTCGCACAAACGACGAATTCCTATGTCTCCCTTGCCAAGATTATACAACGCCTTCGCACTGCTTATCGCCGACGTCAACGCTCCCGGATTGCACTGACGAGCTTTTTCTAACCACTCAAGTGCCTTCTCGTTCTCGTTCCTCAGCAAATAAATGTCGCCGATGCCGCTGTACGCCGAAAAAGAATCAATATGTATCCCACCCTTCAACGACTCAATCGCACCTTCAAAGTCCTCATTATTAATCGCTGATGCTGCATCAAGAAGAAACTGAGGTGCACCCGAAGATGAACCGTCGCTTGAACATACCTCCGCACGCGCCTTCGCCTGCCTGTCCTTTTTTCTCTGCAAACGTCTCAGCTTCTTCTTCGTACTCATGACAACTCCCTGCAATTAAAACCACGCTTCAAACACACAAAAACTTTTGTTATCCGGCTTCCCTCTGCCCCGCGCCCTGAACCGCCGGCTCTTTTGGCCTCTGACACCACCGACGCCAAACCTGCCGGTATGCCGACTCCACCTGCCGGCTGAAACGCACCGAATCGCATAATGTACAAGACATCATCCGACCCCGGCTGCTCATCCGAATCTTCCTGAGATACTCTATATTCTCCGCCAGAGCCGTCGCCTTCGAAACATATTCACGGGGATTCTCAGCAGTGAAATATTCCAGTCCAACCCTGCTCAAAATACTTAAACCAACTCGTGATGCGTGATGCTTGCCTACAAGTGACACTACCGGAACACCCATCCACAACGCCTCACATGTAGTCGTCGTCCCGTTATAAGGATATGTATCAAGCCCGATATCAACCTCTTCATACAATGAAAAGTGCTCCGCAGGTGGCTTGAAGCCGTATATATCGATACGACCCCTCTCGATGCCCAGCCGTTCGAACTCCTGAAGATAAATTTCCCTGATTTCATCCTCGTCTCCTCCGTTGAACTTCAATAACAGCTTCGACGCACCGTTTACCCGCAATACTTCCGCCCACATCGCCACCAAAGGCGGGCTTATCTTTGTATTGCTGTTAAACGAACCGAAAGTAATATACCCCTTTCGTTCCACCGGCGGACCGCTTAATTCGCCGGTATCCTCCCTCGGACGATAACAGAGAAACCCATCAGGAAGATAAACAAGCTCCTCACTGAAATACTGCTGAGACTCGGCAGGGTCCGCAAGCTCATCCGTAAATCGGTAGTCAACCTGCTCCATTCCGGTACTGTCAGGATAACCAAGATAAGTAAACTGTATCGGAGCAGGCTTGTGGGCAAGGACTCCAAGCCTGTTACCCGCAGTATGACCCGCCAAATCCACAAGTATGTCTATCTCATCCGAAATAATCTGATTCGCCACCCGCTCCGAGTCAACGTATTGAACCTCACGGTAATGGTCAAATTTGCCCTTCAGACGTTCTGTTGTAGCATCGGTAAGTGATACACTGCCGTAACCGAAAATCTCAAAATCCTCTCGATTATGACCGTCAAGCAAAGACTCGAAAAAATACGTTACTGAATGTGTACGGAAATCGGGGGATATATAACCTATACGAAGACGACGCTCCTCATTACGACCATTTTCATGGTCCTTCTTTGCAAGACGCACCGGGGCATGAATAGAAGCCCAACGACGGTGCTCTTTCAATAATACTCCCCGGTCAAGGTTCGGCAGAGTATGCAAATGGCCAAGCAGACAAGAATGAAGCTGCCCCTTCTCGGGATTAACCGCTATGGCCTGCTGGATTACTTCTATTCCCTCCCGTGTCCGCCCTGCTGAAACCAGCATCGTTCCAAGATTCGCTATATACTCACCATTATCAGGGGCAAGCTCCGCCGCCTTACGCCGATATTCAAGCCCCTCAATCAATTGACCCATATGCTTACAGACGTTGCCCAACTGATTATAAACCAGAGAATGTTTACATCTCTCCAGTATACGCTTGTACCAGTATTTGGACTCCTCCAGCTTACCTGCCTGAAAAAGACTCTTGGCAAGTACGAACATCACATCACTACGTTCCGAATCCTCAGATACCAGGCCACGAACCTCCTCGATATGCTCCTCTGTTAATAAAGACTTAGCCTCTTCAATTCGACCGGACTCTACCGACTCGTGCGCCTTCACAAGCCAGTCTGGAACATCTCCGCGTGATATCGTTAGTTTGGGTTGGCCGTCCCTGCCCTCCGAAATCTTAGGCTGACCACGCACGCCGCTCTCTATAACTTTCTCAGAATGCTCAAAAATACCATTTTCGTTTATCTCTTTGCCCATGCTACCCATAAAGAATCTCCCGTTCAATATGCACTTTTTGCTCATGCCTCTGCACAAACATGGGAATTCCCCCAATAGCTTTTTCTGTTTATATCGGCCAAAAACAAAGATTTACCCAAATTTTTGCCCGATAATAAGATGCAATCAACAAGGAAATACCCCCAGACCGAACAAACACTATTAATACCCCCGCTGTCTCGCCCCAACCGGAAAACCAAAACAAAACGCAAAAAAACGCTCATCACTGAGCGATAGCCTTCCAACCCTCGTTCAACTCTTCTATCAAACCGATAACTTCACGAATCATCTCCGCATCCTTCTTCGAATTTGCCTCGAACAAACGCTGAATCATAAAATTATAAAGTTTGCGAAGGTTCGTCGCTATCTCACCGCCGGCCTCCATATCCAGAACCGCATTCAACTCTCCTATGATATCCTGCGCACGACCGATGTATTTGCCCTTCACCTCATAATTGCCCGACTCAAGCTCCCTTAGCGCCATCTTCAAAAACTTGACCGCCCCTTCATAAAGCATGACGATTAGCCTGCCCTTGCTTTGAGTGCTTACTGAGGTCTCCTGGTATGCCTCGACTCCCTTCATAGTTACGCTCCGTAATTACACATATAAATCCGGCCAAAAGCTCGAAATAATCAAAAACTCTAAAACAAAGGGGAGACAACCTCATCGGGCCGTCTCCCCCATTCTGAACTTATCATAAACGTAGCTTTATCTCAGAAGCGTCAGTGCCATCTGTGGCATCGAATTAGCCTGTGCCAACATCGCTACACCTGCCTGAGACAACACCTGAGTACGTGTCAACGTCGCCATCTCAGTCGCTACGTCAACATCCGAAATTCGAGACTCTGCTGTTTGCAGGTTCTCTGCCTGAATTCCCAGAATCGATATCGTACTCTCAAGACGGTTCATCTTGTAACCGAACGCCGCTCGCGCTTCGTCCTTGGTCTTGATAGCATCTTTGACCGTAGACAAAGCCGCCGCCGCATCAGTCGCACTCAGAATGTTAAGACCGGCAGCCGATGTATTCACACTATCGAAGTCACCCGTCAGGCTACCTGTCGTAGACTGAAAACCGCCCGTAACCGCGTCGGTCGCCTGCAAACCGCTTGCTGCAATCGTAACACCATCTGCAAGGCTTGTACGAGACTCCAGCTTCAAAACGTACTTGCCGCTGCCCGAATCCAGTACCGTTGACGCAGCGGAATAATTCAAATCATTTCCACTCTCGTCGTTACCCAGGTTCTGAGACACCAGGTTTATAGCTTCCTTAACCTCCTGAAGCGTGTAAGTAGTCTGTTCCGAGGTATCGAACGTTACCGCGATTGCGTCCTCGTTGTCGCTGTCCGCATCCGTAAACTGGATCGTAACAGTAAGGTCCGAATCCGCATCATTGTCCGTAATCGTAAGCCACGCTCCGGACGTCGTGCTGTCAACCCCGTTGGCCGTCTTCGACTGTATCGTCGTGCCGCCGGAGCCTGTCTCGACACCCAGACCGCTCTTGGTCATGTCAACCTTGCTGATGTCAATCGTCTCCGAAGTACCAACGTGTATGTCCACGCTCCCTGTACTCGAGTTCAGCATGTAAATCTCGTTAAACGCCGTAGAATTGGCGATTCGCTCGATTTCGTTCGCCATTTCCACAAACTCGGCGTTCATAATTGTACGCTGGTCGGATGAATAGGAACCCGTCGATGCCTGCTCGGCAAGCTCTTCCATTCGAATCAGGTTCTCATCCATCGCCGCCATCGCACCTTCCATCGTCTGAAGCATGCTGATGCCGTCCTGAGCATTACGGGAACCCTGCTCCTGCACGGCTATATCCGCCCGTATCAGCTCGCGAACAGCAAGCCCGGCTGCGTCATCCTTTGCTCCGTTTATACGCAGACCGGACGACAGCCGCTCCACAGAATGGGCTAAGCCGTCATAAGCCTTGCCCAAATGCCGCGCAGCATTTGCCGCCATAATGTTGTTCTTAATTGCTAACATGATTTAAGCTCCTTAAATAACCCGGTAAATTTCTCTTCATTTCGGCCCTGTCAAGCCTGAGAAAAATTCCAAAATTCAGACGTGCTACAAACACGACTGCTCTAATTGGCCTTCAAACGCCATTATCGGTTTACCCTGACCCGACTTTAGCAATTTCTTGGCCCCTACATGAACCAAATTCCCACGACCGGTAATCTTCTAAAAACAAACCCTGATATCCCCTTGAACACACACCAAACACCTTCTAATATTTATAAAAAATTTCCCCACTTGCCCAAAACAGTCAATTTAACACACGCGATCTACGTACATTAAGCACCGCTTAATATCCATTGGAATAAGCCTTTGAGCTAAAAACTGGCAAATGCGGAGCACAAGCGACTGAATAATATGGGTTTCGTAACAAATCAGGATTTCGTGAAGCGCAATTAGGAAATTGGCATAAGACAACGATTATTACCAACTCCATCTCAGGAATCCCCCGCTCGTATCGGCCTTTTGCTTTTAGACACTTACGTGGCAAAGTACTGCCAATGACCAGAGCAACTCCTTCTGAGCTACTACTGTCGGACGATAGCTTTCGTTAATAGGAATCAGGTGAACGCCTTCTTCCGTAATCCTTATCAATTTGCAGGTTACACCGATTTGACCCACAAGCTTGACTATCGCGATTTGACCTTGAGAAGCCCCAACCGACGGACTCGCTATCAACACGTCCCCGTCCTTGATGCGGGGAGACATGCTGTCTCCGTCTATGCGAAGCCCAAAACTATCCGGATATAGCTGGAATAGCTCCTCGCATTCAACGAATTCTACCACCCCGTTCGACTCATCACTGCTTATTTGAACCAGGTTTGCTTCACGCCTCTTGAGACCTCTCAGCACCGGCTTCACCTGTAAATCAACCGATACCCTGCCCCCAGAAGATGCGACGATGCTCTTACCAACGTACTTCTTAACAAGCTCGTCAAGCTGAGTAACCGCCTGTTCAGGCCTGGGAAGTTTCGATTTGTCCCAGAAGTGAACTATCCCCGCTGCCGTCCTTCCCAGAACCGGTACCCACCCGGGCCTCATCGCTAAATTTCTCGACCTCGATGATGAATCAACCCCACACTCCAAACAACTCTTTTCAAAAAGAAGCTCAACAAAAGCACTTATGGCATCTGAAAGGTCGGGCCTTTTTCGTAAAAGCGAAATAATACGCCGAAAAAGCGCATCATTCGACGCAAAACCGGTTGTTTGCCCCGGCTCCTTTCCACTCAGTACCCACTTTATGTCAGCTCCCGTTACAACGCAAATGCGATACAGAGTCTCGACCGGAGGAAGACGGTCTATTTCGTAAGAGTTGTAAGTAGAAGGACTTACGCCTATAG
>CAZGGE010000066.1:0-1462 GCA_964524285.1 uncultured Pirellulales bacterium | reverse complement strand
CGAGCCTTGCCTCGGGGTCCACTGTGAACTAATCGAAGCTCACGGATTCGCCCAATTATCGCTTTTTCGTCAAAATCTTTCATCTTTTTTCACAAAAACGAATTTTCCTCCTTGATTGGGTGCAAAAAGCTGGTAATGTTAGCTTTACGACGTGTTACTGAATGTCTCTATATATAAGGAAACCAAGATTTTGTCAACTTGCAAGGGGGAAATGAAATGAACAATTCTTCTAAAAGAAAAAAAAATGCGCACCTCGATAAAACTAAATCCCGCAAAAAAAAAGGCGACACAAACGAAAAACCTGCAAAAAAGAAAGTCGCTGAGTACATAAACTGCCTGCAGGAGCTGCATCGACTTCAGGGCGTCTTGCTAAAGGACCTGAAAAAAGAGGTAGGTTAAAACAGCAACACCTGACATCAATAAAAACAGAATTAGGGCGCCGGAGGATGCGGTAGAATCTTTCTGCCGCAAAGCAATATGCGAAGCTGCTCAAATCCTCCGGCCGCCCTTATTGACTAAATGGCGTAATCACTAAAAAAAGGCCCCGCAAAAATATGGCGGGACCTTTGTTCAATAGCTTGTTAAAAATCCTGAAAATCAGGGCCAGAGTACTGGACCCACAAGCCAGCTCTCTGCAAGTCGAGCGTAGTCCTCAAAATTAACAACATCATCAGAATTAATATCCGCCGGCAGCGGTATCTGAAGAAGATAATTAATCTCGTTTATGCTCAAAGTATAATCCCAGATGCTGAACTCATCAATCGCTCCTTTCCAGTGAAAATCACCATAGGGTCTGTTGTAGTTGCCAAGCTCGACACGGATGTCACTTCCTCTGGCTAAAACAGGGCCAGTTTGTGAATCACGGAGTTTGCCGTCTACGTAAATCGATACATTGCCGTAAAGAGGTTCACCTGATTCCGAGAGCTGGTCAATAACAACTGTAACCATCTCCCATCTCTTATATGCTATGGGGCCGCCGTAAGTATACGGACCGTACCAGAAGTAGTGGTCGTCAGACTTGTTGGTAATCCAGCGCGAAGATTGACGCGACCAGTCACCCCATCCCGCTATGGCGTCGTAGTTGTTACTCTGAGCGTTGGGGTCGCAATAAACCCAGAAATTCATGGTAGCGTCGGCTTGGCGCTGACCGTCGCCGAACTCCGATATATAAGGCAGGTCCTCCGCTAAATTTTCATCGGTGTTTATAACCCTATCATCAACACCATCGAAGTAAATTGCCTGTCCTATCACACCCGGGCCCCACGGCTCGGATTCAAATCCTTCGAGGGTTCCGTTATGATTGTTGCCGGAATAGTCGGTAACTGGTCCCATGCCTGCGTCTTCAAAATCATAATATAGAACTCGCTGGTCCCAGTTAGGCTCCACCGGCATACAAACGTCCGCAAGGCTGTCCAGCCAGCCGTCGGCAATTATCCGAAGGTCCTTGTAATTAACGACACAG
>CAZGGE010000065.1:13057-15303 GCA_964524285.1 uncultured Pirellulales bacterium | reverse complement strand
CAAAAGCTGATGGCCACGGTCCAGATTAGCGGTAAAATCCCACACCTTACCCCTGACCTTCTCGTTTTCACAAATCTCGTCAACCCGCCAGTAATAAGTCCTTCCCAGCTCCGGCGTCCTGTCAAATACGTACCGGCTTTGCCCGAAATTGCCCTTATAGACTCCTTTTTCCTTCGTTGAAAAATCTTTCATAAACCATAGTACCTGACCGCCTTCACTTTTTCCCTCGCCTTCTCCGCGCTCACTGCTCGCCACTGCCTTTCTGTCGGTGCCGAAATACACATCGTGAGACTTTGCACTGTGTCCGCTCTTCCACTGGAGCACGCCTTTTACCGTCCCCCACCTTGCTCCGTCTGCCGGCATCGGCTCGCTTGCATGGGCAACGCCAATATAAAAACGGACTTCGCTCAGGCCGGCCCTTCCGTGCGGCGTGTCGCTGTCACCCCAGTTACTGTCCTCTTTGCATCGTGTAATGACCACGTATTTCGCCGCCGCTCCTCCAAAATCCGGCCCCCATGCGCCCTCATAATCCCGCTGACCTGTCGCCTTTTCAAACTCGAAAACACCAAGGCTGTGCCACTGCTCACCGTCCGCCGAATACTCCACCCACGCCTTCCGCAAACTCCGGTCGTTCTGATTCTGCTCGTTATAATTCCACACCCACATCCGCTCCAGGTGATAAACCTTGTCAAACTCGTATGCTATCCATCCACAGCCCCGCCTTGTATTACCTTCTGAATAGCACACCAAATTTTCTCGCCCGTCATTCATCCACATGTGATTCCGAGCGACACCGTGCACGGGACGTCTTCCGCTGACGGGGTTATCTTCCAGCCCCGAACCGTCCACCGTCTTCTCAGCCGTTCTGCCCTGATAAGACTGACTCGCCGTTGATTTGATTCGACCGCCGTCGATATATTCACCCGCCCAGGCAAATCCCCCGAAAAGAAAACAGCAAAATATTACCGCCACTTTCAACCTGCGAAACATACAACCACCTCTTGGAAAAACAACACAGAACTTACCACCCTTGCTCCTGAACAGTAAATCACCGAATACCCGCAAACGACACCTGACATCATCTCAAAATCCCGCCTTCCTGTCAATCCTGCCTCTTGGCACAGTTGCTCTGTCTAACCATCGATTTCAAATCACCTTCAAGGCTTTGTAAAATCGTGCGTTTGGCCTGCTCGAAGATAAATGATTTGACAATCCGGGCCTACGGGCGATAAATTAATAAATATTGAGCTTGAAAACAGGAGGGTTTCGTGGCAGCCGGTGAAATTCGCAAACGAACGTTTATGGCCTCATCACCAAAAGCACAATTAAGCCGAAGACAATTCATTAGCGGCACGATTGCGGGCCTCACAGTCACAGCAGCGGGCAACTTACTGAAAGCCGCCGAAAAACCACACGCTGACAAACCGAACATCCTGATAATTCAACCAGACCAGCACCGCGGAACAATCATGAATTGCGCAGGAGATAAGCAGGTCAAAACTCCCAATCTCGATAAACTGGCCGACCAGGGCATTCGCTTCTCCAACGCAGTAAGCTCGAGCCCCGTATGTTCGCCCACGAGAGCTTCTTTTCAAACCGGCCTGTATCCGCATAAACACGGTGTAGTAGGTAATAATATACTTTTGAACCCGGAATTTCAAACCTTTGCGGAAATATTCTCAAAGGCAGGGTATGTAACCGGTTATATCGGTAAATGGCACCTCGACGGCGGCATCCCACCCCAGCAGCCGGGAGGATTTATCGAGCATGGAAAAAGAAGACAGGGCTGGCAGCAGTGGCACGGATACGAAAAAAATCACGAATACTTCGACGTCTGGAAATTTGATGAAAACCGGAAAAAGGTGCCCGTTAAAGGATACAATTGGGAACCAGCCTGGCATACCGACACGGCTGTCGATTTTATTCAGCGATACACCGAAAAACATAAACCCTGGCTGTACTACATCGCTTACGGCCCGCCACATCCACCCGAACAATGTCCGGAAAAATACATGGATATGTACAAGCCCGAAAATTTCGACCTGCCTCCGGACCTGGCTGGCAAATTCCCCGAGAAACGTGAACGCACCCTCCGAAAAAAAATGCAGATTTATTACGGGCAGGTAACGGCAATCGATTATGAAGTGGGCAGAATCCTCAGCAAAATCAAAGAGCTGGGTATCGAAGACAACACCATTGTTCTATATGTCAGCGACCACGGCGATAAGCTCGGCAGCCACTGCCAC
>CAZGGE010000065.1:0-13047 GCA_964524285.1 uncultured Pirellulales bacterium | reverse complement strand
GGGCAAACTTCATGGAAAGTCGGCTCCTTATGCAACCGCTTTCAGAATTCCCTTAATAGTCCGCTGTCCCGCTAAAATTAAACCTCACCGCGTCTGCGATTCCCTCGTCAGCAGCGTGGATATCGCCCCAACGCTACTCGACTTTGCAGGGCTTGATATCCCCCACTCCATGCAGGGGCACAGCATAGCGAACTGGTGCCTACAAGGAACCGGCAGACGACCCGAAGCAATATATCTCGGACTGGGCAACCGGCACAGGGGGAAGCTGTGGCGGGCCGTCTGGGACGGCCGTTACATCTTCTCTATACTCGGTTATAAGATACTTTACGACCACAAAAAAGACCCCTTTGAAATGAATAACCTGTTCGACTCACCTTCTCACGCTTCTGTGAAAAAACGGATGCAGAAACTCCTCGTTTCGCTGGCTGAAAAAACAGATGACCCCCTACTGCCGGAAGTCAAAAAGGCATGTGAAACATAAAGGCCTGCAATTTTTCGAACCACCAACCTGCCGCAAACAACAGCAAACACAAAACCTTAATCACTCCCACCGGCATTGACGGCGCAGTTTCAATAACTGTGGATATTTATCGTCGGTGTCATTGTATTTCCTTTTTAGTCTGAGCAGCTCTTTTTTCATTTTTTTAACCACGCCCGAATATTCGGGGTCCCTGTAAACGTTGTCCATTTCATACGGGTCTCTGGCCAGGTCGTAAAGTTCACAGCCGGGCTTCGTCGGCTTGCTGCTGCCCCATTTTATGTCCAGAGGAAGCCCGTAATAAAATATGAATTTATATCTTTTAGTGCGTATACCGTAATGTGCCGGCCTGGAGGCTCCTTTGCCGTGCCACCAGTAACGATAATACATCGAGCCACGCCAGTCCCCGGGGGTACGGCCGGCCAGGTTCGAACGAAAACTCCGGCCCTGCATCGATTCTGGTATTGAAAAGCACGCAAAATCCAGAAACGAAGGCGCAAAATCGATGTTAAGAATAATATCATCATTGCTGCCGCCGGCCTCAATCTCTCGCGGATAACGAATCAAAAAAGGCATCCTTAGCGACTCCTCGAACATCCACCGCTTGTCGATATACCCGTGTTCGCCTAAAAAATATCCCTGGTCGGAAGTATAAATCACGATGGTATCATCAGCCAGGCCGCGACTGTCAAGATAATCGAGAAGCCGGCCTACATTCTCGTCAATTGCTTTCACACACCTCAGATAATCTTTAAGAAATCGCTGATACGCCCAGCGTTTTCGCTGCCTCTCGTTCATACCGCTGATGTCCAGTTCTTTTGTCGGCCACTTTCCTCGGGATATACCAGCAAGCCGGTAGGCCATCGAGTCCATCGTATATCCATATTCTCTCGAACCGGACGACCGGTGACTCAGCTCCTCCCACAAACTCGGCGGCTCCGGGATATCGGTATCCCTGTAAAGCTCCGAATGCCTCTCGGCATAATGCCACGGCTCATGGCTGTTCTTGAATTGAGTCATCAGAAAAAATGGCTGTTCCAGGTCCACATCATTCAGCCATTTCAAAGACAGTTCCGTTATCACGTCCGTGCAAAATCCCTCATACTTTTGCTCTCCTGTCCCCTTTTCCTTCATTACAGGGTTATGATAACTCCCCTGGCCCGGAAGAATGTTCCAGTAATCAAATCCCGACGGTTCGCTCTTGAGATGCCATTTCCCGATTATTGCTGTCCGGTAACCACTTTCCCTTAGCAGCCCCGCGACCGTCTGATGTCCCGAATCCAGCCTGTTCATCGTCGTGTAAACGCCGTTAATGTGGCTGTATTGACCGGTCAAAATACTCGCCCTGCTCGGAGAACACAGCGAATTCGTGCAGAAACAGTTCTCCAGACGCATCCCTTGTTCACCGATACGGTCAATATTCTCCGTTTTCGCAACTCCCGCCAGGTGCGAGCCGTAACAGCTTATCGCATTCGACGCATGGTCGTCGGCCATTATAAAGAGAATATTGGGTCTCTTAACCGCTTTTGCGCGTCCGCCGTTTCTCTTAATCGCCGAACCTCCACAACCGCAAAGAGCAACGCCTCCCGCCGCAAGCCCCCTGATAAATCCCCTACGAGTCATCCTGGAATTCATAATATCCTTTGTTATCGCCCCCCCGGTTTATTTGCTTGCTGATTTCAGTTTGTAATCTCCTTTTTATCTGTAACGGCCGCAGGCAAAATCTCGTATATATGCTCCGTTTCGGAAATCGAAAAAGGCTTAAGCCAGTCCTTCGATTCCACCCAATTAGGATAATACCCCTTAACATTTGAAATCGTAAACAACCGTCGACCCGACTCCATTACAGAACGGTATTCGTCCCGAAGGCCGCCTGTGCCCGTCAAATCAATGTCGGGACGCCTTTGCTCTATATCGTGAACGTACTGCAGCGGCGGGATAGTCGTTGAATCCGCAAAAACCCAGGCATTCTCCGGCAATGAATCGAATACCTGCTCGGCAAAACGTCTCGGCCCCCTCTGGTCCTGCTGCCAGGGAATCAGGTAATAATTGTATACGTCCCGGTACGGTATAGGACGGCGGGTACCGAGCGCAAACTGACGTTCCTTCGCAAGCCGTGCCAGCAGAGGATAAGTCGCTGGCATCAACAAAATCATAACACCACTCAAAATTATCCACAATTTCCCCCTCCCCGAAAACATCATAGCGTATCCTATACCCGCATAAATACTCACCATTACGTACATCGGCAGAAAAAAATGATTCTGGTTCGGAACGTCGTACCGTATTGCAAAAAGGACGTAAAGTATCGTTATAACCAGCAACAGCCGAACAATCGAAAGTCTCCACAGCTTCCTCGAACTCAGGTATATCCCCGCCGCTGAAAGCAAAACAAGCGGCGTCGGAAAATTCAATACGAAAAACAATACGCTCCTCTTGACCAGCCTGCCCAACTGCCCGAAATTAAAAACCGCTTCTCCCCATCTGCCCCATATCGCAGAACCAATTGTCGCACCCAGCTCGCCGCTTCGCTGATACTCAATCCATATTACCAACCACAGAAGAAAAGCTCCCGCAGCCCAGCTCGCCGCCACCTTCAAAATCACACCCAGGCCAAGACGCCCCCTCGCATAACCCGACAACATCCAGATAAAAATCACCCCGAACGCCAACTGGCTCATTATATGAGCACTGATACCCAGACCGAATACCAGACCCATCAGGTAAAGATACCTCGTTTTACCCGAATCTATGTAAGCCGTCGTTAAAAGCACTCCCCCCGTCATAGCTGCATTGGACATCGAATAGCTTTGCGCCTGAACACCCACAAACCAGAAAGTGTGCGAAAAACAAAGCAGGCACGTGCTCAGAAGCGCCGCCCACCTGTGCTTTGTAAGAAACAGCACAATCAAATAAACGTTTGCCGCCGCCACAGCGGAAAATATCGCACTCACGAAATTCGCGGCTAAAGCATAATCCATCGGCGTAAAACGCCCCAGCACATGCGCCGTCAAAATGTAAAGCGGATGTACCCGCACAACGTCTCCCTCCCTGTTCAAAGAAAGCCTGGCCGCCTGTAACTGATAATCACCCTGGTCCTGCCAGACAAGACCCGGTGCAAGCGTAAAAAGATACAAGACCAGCACCCCCATAAATGCCGCCGACCACCCCGCCTTAAAATTCGCCTCGATACCGCTCGATTTCAAAGCACGAACACTCCCTGAATTTATCTTCTCTCCGCCGTTAACATTCGACAACTATGCAACAGCAACAGTATATCCAAACATCACGCTGCATCTCAAAACACTATACCACCATTCACCTCACCCCGCACATAAAAACTTCCCACCCCAAACCCGCCGACGTAACTTTCTCAGAACATGCTGTCGAGGTATGAAGAGTATGACTAAAACATTGAATAATTGTTATCTTTCAGAATATCTTCGCAGCCGTTCTGGTGTATATGCTTTGCGGAAGATAATATGAAAACCGGTGATTATGAAGAATTCACGAAAATCCTACCATAGTCTTTGGGGCAGTTACCCCGGCCTGATGTTGTTGACAACCGATACCGATAACCGGCCGCAGTGTATATTTAAGGTGCAATTCGTCCATTCTATGAGCGTAAAGTGCTCCTGAGAACTGTTCTGTGAGATTCTGTAAACTGTCTCAATTGGCTTCTATACGTCAGTTGCTGACATTGAATCCGCAACCTTCTTCTCTATCGCCAGCAGTCGTTCGGGTCTGAAAAGCCACAATCCAGCCAATCTGAAGCCATTGTTGAGAAATCTTTGAAGTCGACTACACAATCTCCGCTCAAGTCACTTTCAGGTCGTTCGACACAATCCGGCGGGATTACTCCATCATACAATTTCACATGGTCATAAGTAGAAGCTTTTTCCAAATCTATGTTGAAATATTCACCATTATTCCAATATCCTGTAATTTGCCCCTCACCCGACGCGCCGCCATAAGGAACTACGTCTAAATCGTGGCCTATTATCCAAAGGTCAGCACTTACTACAAACTGGTTACTATATAATCCAAATTTTCCAATTGTGCCACCTGAAAGACTAATGATGGATTTTGAAGTACCATTACCACCGTCTATCAAGATAAGACTGTCCACTGTACCACCACTAATATTAAGCCGGTTTTGATTGCCAGCAGAATATTCCTCTATTTGAATAAAAGATATATCACAACCGCGGATTTCCAAATGCGCTTTGTTTGCCATTACAAAAAGACCTTCAATCATACCTGCCAACATTTCCAGTTTGTTTTCACCGCCACCAATTAATAAACCTCTAATTGTAACATCTTCAGAGCTTATTTTCACGGTTGCATTATCCGATGCTGTTAGACGTAATAAATTTGCATCATCTGTAACATAAGCAAAACTGTTACCATATAGTTCAATATCGTCAACATTACCACCGGACAATACCAATTTGCTGGAGTCGTGGGTTCTTACTTTGCCCGGCTTAGTGATATTGCAATCGTAAATCTTGAAAGTACTTGAATTCATAGTGATAACGTTGTTTACATCACCGCCGGTCATATCAACAACTGTGCCATCACCCTTAATAACAACAGTATCGTATACGTGACCCGCTGATATTACCGTATTGCTGTCAAATATTGTGATTTCCTCAGCCTCAACATCGACAACCCGAATTACAGTAAGCACTAAAGCCGAACATAAAAGCATTATTTTTTTCATTGGTTTATCTCCTCTCAAAATTGTTTAGCGTTTTCGTCTCAATCCCGATAACATCGGGACACCAAGCCCAATCAGCAAGAGCGTGGATGGTTCAGGCGTAAAAACCAAGTCCCAAGGGTTATTTCCTGGACAAGGTAAGAGCGTGCCAGTCCATTCTCCTGACTCGCCATCATAGCAGAGTATACCGCTATCGTTTTTTCCTAAAGTGGTAACATACAAGTTGCCATCAGGAGAAAACGCAATGTCTTGAGGTCGATATAGGTCTCCACCATCAACACCCCAAGACCTATCTGCGGCTATTACATCCCAACTCCCTTCAGTTGTATATAGTTTGCCATCCGGCCCAAATGCAAGACCATTAGGCACAATGACTTCAGCGACTACATCAACAAAATCGCCCGTATGTCCATCATAGCGAAGGATATTACCACATGCGTTGCTGACATACAAATTCCCATCGGGACCAAATTCAATATCATTTCCATTCAAAACTTGTTCTGTTCCATCGAAAAAGACACCTATTAAGTCCCCTGTGTTACCATCAAACCGGCCAACCCAACTATTGTACAATACATATAGGTTTCCATCCGGCCCAAAAGTAATACTTGAAGGCGTGCCTGAGGTAGAGGCACCCCATGGAACAAATATATCCATAAAGGCACCGCTTTTACCATCATACCGGATTATATCTTTCCTATTATGGCATACATATAGATTGTTATCTGGCCCCCAAGCCATACTGAAGGGAGGCCCACAACCAGTATCTTGAACGAAAACTCCTGATAAAACCCCAACTTCCCAGTCGTAGCGATAAACATTTGGATTTGTCAAACTAAAATTGCACACCAAAAGCTCAGCCGCTTCACAAGTGCTCTGACCAATAATTGCAGGAATTATTGCAACAAATGAAATTAACATTTTACTATTCATTTTTCTCTCCTCTCAAAAAATGTTAACGTTTCCGTCTCAATCCCGATAACATCGGGACACCAAGCCCAATCAGCAAAAGCGTGGCCGGTTCAGGGATAAATATCATATAGCTCGGGTGCAGTAGGCCGCCGCTACCAGACGAGACAAATTCGTCAATAAAAGCTCCATTTACACCATCGAACCGTTTGATACTACGATCTCCTTCACTGCTTACATACAGATTTCCATCTGGGCCAAAAGTTAAACCGTACGGACTATCAAGCCCACCATCAGAGGCAAATATATCAATGAAGTCTCCCGTTGCTCCATCATATCTAAGAATATTGCTGCCACCCCAATTCGAAACGTATAGATTCCCATCCGGCCCAAAAACTAATCCAGTTGGTCCTGCTAAACCGCCGCTTCTTTCAACAACAAAGTCTGAAATAAAGGTCCCACTGCTTCCGTTAAAGCAAAGAACATTATCATCACCTCTATCACTTATATACAGATTTCCGTCAGGACCAAATATAATCTCCTTTGGGTAATTCATGCCTCCTGTCGCTGCAGGAATAAATACATCTATGAAAGAACCTGTAATTCCGTCATACCGAATGATTTGGTTTTCGCCCCAAGTGCTGCTTACATAGAGGTTACCATCTGGACCAAAAACTATCCCGTCACATTCGCTGTTACCACGGCCGGTTGTGAATACATCGATAAAGGCCCCAGTTTTTCCGTCATAACGCAAAACTTGTCGAACTCCCCAAGCATCACCGACATATAGGTTACTATCAGGACCGAAAGCGAGGTCACGAGGGCCAACTAAACCGCCTCCAGAAGCAAATACGCCTAAAAACGCTCCTGTTGCTCCATCGTAACGAAGGACTTGGTCGCTGTCTTCACAACTAACAAACAAGTCAAATTTCGCTTTAGTACTTGGAGTTATAATGAAAAGAACCACTAACGTCAGCCAAATTCTTGTCATATTTCTATTTCTCATTTTCTTTCCTCTCTAAGTTAGCGACTTTCCCCCAGTACCCGCGCAGAAGCTGCGCGCCTGCTTTCTTAACGACTATTCGAAGGTGGGCCTCTCTGCTCTGTCAATCTCACTGTCCTTTTGATGTGTCAACTGTTTTACTGCATCCAAAATCAATTATAAGTGATTACAGCCTGTCAATCAAGGAAAAATTCCGGCTTCTATTGACATACCGCCGACCTTGAGTTAAATTAGTGGCCGTATCGGAAATACGATATGGCCTGAATTAGAACCACCTCCGGCCGTGCAATGCTGTAATTAATCGCCTTTCAAAATTACGGGACAAATAAAAATGAAAGAGACAAACCCCTCCGGCAATGCCGGCTTTTCCATTCACATGAATCGCCGAAGTTTCCTCACCACCGCCGGGACCATCGCCGCCGCATCAAACCTGCAACTATTCGATTTCACCTCCTCTCTTTTCGCTGCACAGAACAAAGACGAGCAAAAACCTCTCGTCCGGGTAGCTTTCGTCCGGCCCAACGTCGAAAAATACTGGATGGGCTGGCCCGGCGCCGCCTACGATATCAAAGACCGACAGAAACAATACACTAAAATCCTCACCGACGCCGCCCGGCAATTCGACGTCGACCTCGACGTCATAAACTCACCAATAGACGGCGAGCGGGCCTTTCATTCCTTAATCGATAACCTCAGAAAAAAACCGCCGCACGGCCTTATCGTTGTCTCCATGTGCCTGCACCACAGGGGATTTCCGGCATGGAAAATAATCAACAACATCGCAAAAGCTCGCGAAAAAATCCCCACCATCATCTTCAGCCCCATGGGCACCTCGTTCACTAATGACCTGCACAGAACAAGAAACTATCCGCAGCTTTTCCTCGCCGCCACTCAGGACCTTCAATGGCTTAATTTCGGCCTGAGAATGCTTAACGCAATCTATCGAATGAAAACAACGCGAATCTGTATATGCAAAGGCAAGAAAACGGAGGATGAAACCCTTGATGTCATTGGAACAACATTGCATTATGTCCCCTCAGGGCGATTCCTTGATGAACTGCAAAAAGTCAAACAAACCCCGCAAGTGGCAGCCATGGCCGACTTTTATCAGAAAAACGCAAAGAAAATAGTCGAGCCTGACAGAAGCGACCTCCTTACCGCTGCAAAAAATTATGTGGCCTGCCGGAATATCATGAAGGCGGAAAACTGCAACGGCTTTTCAATGGATTGCCTGCCTCTGGTATCGAGAAAACTCATAAAGCCGCCGTGCCTGGCATTTTCGAGATTACGTGACGAGGGTGGACTGGGCACCTGTGAGGCGGATACCGACGCCGCCATATCAACCCGGCTCATAAATCTTCTTTTCGACCGGCCGGGCTTTATGCAGGACCCCGCACCCAACACCATCAAAAATACACTCATGGGTGCACACTGCTGCTGCGCCACAAAACTCGACGGATTCTCAAAACCTCCTTCTCCTTTCATACTCAGAACGCATTCCGAATCCAACGTCGGTGTCGCTACTCAGGTTCTCTGGCGGGCCGGGCAGAAAATTACAATCATGAAATTTGCGGGGCCGGAGCAAATCATAGTCGGTACGGGAACGGTCGTACAAAACATCGACACCCCGCCGGCGGGCGGCTGCAGAACATCGCTCGAAGTTAAACTCGACAACGTCGCCAATTCGCTGGATACAAGAGGTTTCCATCAGCTTTTCGTTTATGGCGACCTCGAATTACCCCTTAAGGCTTACTGTCAACTCGCAGGTATTAAGAGCATGCACCTCTAAAATACCGACAAATCAGCAGCACAAAATCCCAATCCTATTTAATTAGCCGGATGTTAATGGGATAACGATAAGCTTTGCCGTCACTTGCCTTGACCGTCCCCATAATGCAGAATATCAATTGCAAAATCCATATCGTAATTCCCGCAATAAAGCCCATACATGTCCACGCCAGAGCGCCCGAAATCGCGTAACCTATCGTAATGGTTATCTGAAAATTCAGGGCTTCTTTTCCCTGGTCATCGATGAATTTGTCTTCGTCCTTCTTAATAAGCCAGATTATCAAAGGGCCTAAAAACCAGGTGAAAATGGCCAGCAGATGACAAAGCATTGCCATGGTGCAGGCATCCTTGCTGGGGTGCTTAGCGGCTGCTTCCTGCCGGGGTTTTTCATTTTCTTTTGGCGGGGTTTCGCCCCGCTGATTTTCCTGTCCTTTTAGTTCTTCTTCAGCCATATTAAATCCTTTTCAAATCAATTAAGTACAACGCTCCGTACTAATCTTCACACTTTTTGCCGCCTTGAGGACTTTGCTTTTTCCACTTATGGCCGCAGGAGCGGCATTTATAGCGGCCCTCAAACCACGGGACAGGAAACCGGAATATCAATATCGAGATATAAAACACCGTCCGCGAAAACCTCTCAAATTCGACATCTTCCGAACCGCACGACGGACAGGCAGGATTCACCTCATCACCTTCTTCCAGTTTCATATTTGCATCCTTGCCGAGTATCTGCTGTGCCCGCTGGACATCCGATTCTTTGACCATGAGCTTGACGCCCTGGTTCGTCATAGAGTAAAGCCAGAGAGTTGACGCAAAATATTCGCCGTCGAGATAACATGGCACGCCCTGCTCCTGGAGGCGGAGACGGGCGAGATGTGCCTCACCCACCGGGTCGGGGCCAAATGCAAAATTCGCAATTGCTACCAATCGCTCGGTCATAACGACATGATAAAATAAACAAAATGGCCCGTCAACGTCCGCGCGTCTGCCGGAGTAATTGCCGGCTTGTTCTGAAAGTATCATGATTAGGTCTTTGAAATTGGCTTTGATTGGGTTTGCAAGTACATTTTCGAGGCGTAAGAGGGGGTAGGTTGGGTTTGAATCGGGTTTGTATGCGGGATTTCGAAGGGGCAGCTCATTTTTATAAGCCTTTGTTGAGCAGGAGGTTGCTAACTCATTTCGTTTTTGGAAATTGGCTTTGTTTTGCATAATAATCATCACTTGCCCCGGAGTATTGTCCGGCAGCCGGTATCCGTATCGGCTGGGTTCAGGTTCTGGATTATATCGAGTCTTTGAAGCTCAAGCAGGGTTTTGTACAGGCTTTGCTCAATTCTTCGTTCATACATCAGCAGGCGTTCGAGGACCCTTGCATTCGAGAAGTCCTTTATTGCCATTCGGCCGAGGTCCGGCCCGGCGGAGGAGGTGGCCTGGGCGGTTTGGGGTTGAGGCCGGTTTTTATACAGCAGGGATTGGGTGAGCTTTGACAGCGGAGATGAAGTATTAGCCGAGTTTAAGGCGTCTATTGTCTGGTTCTGTATTCGGCAGATACGTTTGAGCCGCCATGAGAGGGTAACGACGCGATCAGCGAGGATGGATTCCATCGGTCTTTCGGGTTGCAGCTCATCGAGGATTTGTCGTCGGTGTAGTTCGAATTCGGCCTGGTTTTCCGAGTTGATAACGGTGTGTCGTCGTGCGATGAGGCCGTGCTTGAGGGCGTTTTTTGAGACGGAGGTTTTGCCCTCGCTGGTTCGCGGGCCGGTGGATTTTTGTGCGTTACGCCGGTTGGCGATAATTTGTGCCTCGGTTACCATTATGTGTTCCTCCCAATTTTTGGTTCAATTTTCCGGGGCGTTTCAAAAAAAATCGCCCCCGTAATAGGACGAACTTGCGTATTTGATTGAAAATCCCGGCAATTGGAGGATGACTAAAAGTTGTAAGTGCTTACGTGAAAGGGAATAAGAAAAATTATGAATAACCGGATTTTTTTCAGTTACCCCCTGCGTTTTTGATTGATTTTTTACCGGCAGATGACGCCCGGCGTAATCTCAGCCCACCCTGATTTCATATATTTACCGCGAGTGGCGCGGTCGTATGAAAGGTGTATGGCTTTGAGATAATCCCTAAAAATGACCCGACACTTTAGGATTTCGCAAAATCACAGGCAGATTCACATTAGCTCAGAAATCTTATGTAAATATAAGTGCCATGCCCGATTATAACGATAAAAGGTATGACAAAACTTAACAAAGCTGCGGACGGAGAGCCTGCACGGATATTTCCGTTCTCATCTATTCGTGGTGAACCCGGCAAATCATCCAGCATAACAGCGTTTTTGGGATTCATTGGTTCATAGAGCAAAGGTTCTTCCTGCTGGTCTTCGAGCTTTTCCGGCAAATGAGTTTTTACAGAAACTTCGTAACTTGTCCCCTGCGAATTACTGAACTCAAAGGTCAATTTATAAACCGGCTGCTTGTTTATTTTAGTATTGGTTTTCTCCCTGGACTTAAGTCTTCCCTTACCCAATTCACCATCAGCAAGCAGGCGATTGGCTTTAAGGCCTTTTTTGAAACCGAACATAATGAAAACCAATCCAACAACCGGAAAGACGAGTGGTATCAAACCCTCCGGCCCGGTTACAAACGATTTCAATCCTTCTATCCGTGATATTTCCGGTCTGCCTTTGGGAAATTTAACAGTTACCTCATCATCAACTTTGACGGGCCGGTTTCCATGAGAAACTCCAGTGTATTCTTCGCCATCAGGTCCTTTGAAAGTGTAGTAATACCACCAGGTTGTTTTCCGATGACGACCATGCCTCCCGCTTCGGGAGGTATGTCTTTCAATTTTGGTAACGGTTCCCTGCGTACTTTCAACATCACCACGAAGAGCACGCCAATCTTTTATATTCATATTAGCAGTAAAAGCCCACACAAAAATCAGTCCAAAACCGAAAAAAAGCCAGCCAAACTGACTCAGGAATCCACCAAATAAAAGCCTCAGCCGCAACAACAGTGGTACTGACCGTGGTGGACCTTTGAAATTTCGGATGTCAAATGCAGCCATAAATGCTTGTCTCCCAACAAATATTGATATTCTGTTTGTGCATTCTCAATTATGCACCTGAGTCATGCTTTTAGTTGTACATATCTGAGCTTGACTGTCCCGAAGTTTGCCGGTAAGTATGATAATAAATTCATATCATATATAAATTCCGCTTCCGAAGCATCCCGCGTTTATGGAAGAAAAATAACACAAAAGCAGCGAGAAGGCAAGAGAAATTCATACATATTGAACAATAAAATTCACTGTAAGACAGGATTTATGGGTTCCAGGTTTGAAACGCGAAAAAAGTGTGAATCCCGAAAGGTCGGCATTTCGGTACACGATAACCTTAAAATTGTATATGCGGGCGGGGAGGATGGGATCCCGATGAATCGGGACCTCGGTGAACAACAACCTCGGGATTGCCACGTCGTCCCGACAGGTCGGGACTCCTCGCAATTAAGCATTTTATTGAGGGGGTACCATGTGTGTGGAAAAGTTGTTGCATCTTCGAAGGGGGGTATACACAATATTCACGGGAGACGGACAAGTGAAACGGTTGCGAAGACTGAGAAAGCGATTAACGGTTTCGGCCCTCGAGCTTGGCCGGCGGCTTGCTGAGGATGGCAACGTCCGTAATGTCGAGCGGATGGGCGAGGTCCTTCGTATGCTCTCTAAAACCGCTCTGCCCATAAGAAAAAGACTCAAAACGAATATCCGGTGTGCCGGCCTGTATTACGATGGGCTGATTGACGACTATTTCGAGCTGGCAATCGAGCAGTTGATGATGCTGGCGCACGTGCTTCGGGCGGGGCTGCCGGAAAGCGGGTGTATGGAAAAATTCCGGTTCGACGATTCGTTCGGGATTCTCAAAAATGCTTATGAAAAAGGAAAAGGCGTAATCAACATCGCTCCGCATATTTGCGGCTATCCTTTATACGGCGGCATCGTTTCTTCGAGAATTCCGTGCGTCATGTACATGCGACAGAACAAAGACACGAGAAAAATGAAACTTACCCGGACGGTGGCAAGGGCGGGTGAGGGAGAAGTGATATATCCACCTGAAGGTGCGACAAAAAGCCGGCGGCTTAAAGTGGCCATAGACAT
>CAZGGE010000064.1:4851-15790 GCA_964524285.1 uncultured Pirellulales bacterium | reverse complement strand
TAGAGAAAACAAATCAAACCTAAATGTAAGGAACCATATTATGTCTACTCGACAAACGGGAATAAGGGTTTTTGTGATACTGGTTGTGGCGGCGCAGACAATTGCGCTTGGCCAGGAAACCGAAGTGCGAGTGGCGCGAGGTGAAGTTATAGCGGAAACCGCGGCGGGTAGCGTGAAGGTGGGCGCGGGCAGAAAGGCGGTTTTGAAGGGAAATGAAGAGCCTGCGGTCAGGCCTGCTGAGCCGCTCGTGGACGACGCAATTGAGCTTTATCAGTGGGTGCTGGACGAGAAGGGGTTCGGTGAGATAGATATCGATTTTGCGAGCATTCAGGTTGTGCGGGTTGAAAACGAGGAGTTTTTCACCGGTGCATTCCTGACAGAGATGCCGAACATGAAGTCCGAGGCGAGTAGTACTATGAGAGTCGGGCTTACCACGATACTGGATAATGTGAAGTTTTACGATCTGGCCGGCAACCTGCTTGCGTTCGATTTAGACAAGGTGAGTGAGCGTAAGGGATATTACTATGTACACTTTCGTGAGGTTGTAAAGGCAGGAGAGAATTTCAAGATGATAGGCGTAGCTGCTTACCCTGCATCCCACCATGAATTATGGAAAGAACAAGGTTTATGGAACCTCAAGTTAGGCAATTGCACACCCAGGTGTTTGAACTACTATCGGGTAATACTTCCGGAGTCGGCGATATTTGTGGAGAGCAGCAGGCCAGTAACGACTATAGACAGCGCAGACGGCAGGGTTGCGGTGACGATGAGGAACTACACCGGCGAGGAAGCAGATGGGATGTGGCAGATAAGCTTTTTGTGGCCGGAAAAGGATGGAACCAGTTTAGCAGACCTTCCGGGCCGGTTCCGCGGGCTGGAAAAGGTGGACGAGGAATTCTCGGAGAAGAATGTGCCGGAACCGAGCAGAGAGACAAAGGGAGAAGAATCGGCACTTGAGAGTTTGCCGTGGGATGATGCGGGGCCTGAAGCGCTGGAGGTGTATAGGCAGTTTGTTGACAAGGATGTTGAATATATAGGGCCGTGGTTTAAGTTGGGGATTAAGCTGGCCGGTGGCTGCTACTGGGATGAGGCGTTTGATTGCTTTAAGCGCTGTGAAAAGCTTCACAGCCATCCTGACAGTGAGCTTTATATGTCCTCGCTGGTCTGGCAGGGGCATATATTTGACATCCGGCAGGAACGCGAGCATGCTCTGTCGAAATACAGAGAAGCTCTGCAGGTGCTTGAGCAATACGGGGATAATTCGGCCGGTATTGACATCGAAAAGATTCGTTTAGTGCGGCATGACCAGTGGGGCATCGTTATCGACTTGGCGTGGATTAAGGAGCGACTGGAAAGTCCGTTCAGTGAGGAGATGATGGACAAGTAGTAGTTTTTATTGGGGATCGATATGTTGAAGCCGGTCCTACGGGGCCGGCTTTTTTATGAAAGGTGTGATATAAATTAAAATTAGTCTTTGCGCTGCGAACTGGCAAGCCTGGAGCGCAAGCGACAGGATAATTTGCATTTCTTAACAAACTGTCATTCCATAAAGTGTAATTATTGAATATAATTAGTATAAATTGGTAAGCAAAGATGGGTTGACACGATGTGTGGGTGTCGGTCTGGCTTTTAGAATTCGGCAAGGCCTGCGCCTTCGGTAACCACGCAGGGAATGATAGCGGGTTTTAATTTCGCGGGCCGGTAGTATTCGTTGACCATAGACTTTTTTACCGCCAGCACAGCTTTTCTTTCCGCCATTATCATTATGCATCCGCCCAGACCCGCACCTGCGATTTGAGCACCGACAACGCCGGCAACAGAATTTGCAATGTCGGCCATGTGGTCAATCTGAGCGGTACTGCACGCATAAGAGCCGGGCTGCATATATAACTGGGCGTCGAGTACTTTTTGGGGTGATTCGCTTGCAAGGTACGTTATAAGCCGTTGCAGATATTCATCGCTACAATCCTGCGGCGCATGTTTATGTTTCCCATCGGTGTCTCGTCGGCTTACTCTGTCGCCGTCGTGGCTTATCTTCATAAGCCTTCCGAATTCCTGAATCTTCTTCCGGTCGAGATATTCTATGGCAAGTCTGCTCCTTGCTATTTCGGCGGCACCGAAAAGAAGGACTCCTCTGACGTTATATTTTTTCGGGTCGGTGTGAGTGGCGAAGTTTGTCTGAATGAGTTCTTTATGCTCGGCCGAAAGCATGGTTTTGAAGTCCTGCCGTGTCATAAACTGCGGCACCTTGAGCAGAAAACGGTAAATCTGACTGACAGGACACGCAAGCTTTTCAGGATTGAGGTCGCGAAGATATTCAATATTGCCGGCAATCTCCGGGCATCTTTGTTGAAGCAGTGCAAGCCCAAGATTGTAACTTGCAATTCTTGCATTGAAGGTATCTTTTGCCGCACTGCTTTTGGGAGCGGTTAAATGACTGTTGGCGATGATAAGCTGATATTCTTTCGGTGCGTCGGTCGTTTTCTCGACCCTGAAAGGCAGGTATCCGACATTGGTGATTTTACCTCTCTGGCCGAGATAAATAGCGGCATGGTCGCCTGCCCCGCCCCTTGAGCCGACGAACCATTCCCCTTCGCCGCAAAGGTCAATGAATTGCCTCGCTGCAAGCTGGAAATTATTCAGAGCGATGGCGGCCTGAAGTGTGGCGACAACAATGGTCGAGCTGCTGGAAAGTCCGGCGGCGATGGGAACGTTTCCGCAAACTGCGAGGTTGAGGCCGTTTATTTTTACGTCCTGAAACTGGTGCTGAAGCCGAAGAATCGCTGCTTTGATGTAATTGCCCCAGTCTCCGGGTGCATTATACAGCATATTCCTGACCCAACTGCTGTTTACGAAATTAATCCAGTCGCTCCAGGCGAAACGTCCGATGAGTTCGGAAATGTTGAATTGAACAGGTTTGAATTTCTTCGGCTCGGTATTGACGGCGATGACATTATTGTCCTTTCTTATTCCCGCGACCGCTATTGTTTCACGGTCGATTGCAAGGAAGTTATTGAATCCGCCGCGATGGTCGACGTGCCTGCCCATAAGGTTCAGTCGGCCCGGCGCACGAACGATGCAAACCTTATTGTCGCATCCGAACTTTTTCCCGTAGCACTTAAGAACTTTTTTCAGGTCTTTACTTTTTTGCTGGTATAATGATTCGTGCGGCCCATAGATTTTTTTCAGCCAGCGTTTGAGTGAAGGTACTTGTCTGTCGATTCTTTCCAGCCATTGTGTGACTGTGGCGAACTGACTTTTCTTGAGCTGGGGTTTTGCAGCAATTCGAGCGGGCTGCCGGTCAGTGGGTTTTTTGCGTCTGATATAGTCCTGAATTGCAAGCAGTTCGTCGGGTGAGTTGAATCCCTGTATACAGTTCGGGTTTGGCGCTGTAACCGTTCGGATTCTAAACTTTGCAGAGCCGTCGGCGGATTTTAGGTTCGCAAGCTGCTTTACGACGTCGGTAAGATAATATTCTGCCTGTGCGTTATCGTTTTTTATAAGAGAAACGCCCTGGTAAAAGGCTTGTGCATTGAACAGGTAAAGACTGGGGTTGATTCCTTTACAGGCCTTTTCGATTTGCCTTGCGGAGTATCTTTTTCCGTTGATTTCTATGTTGTACTGAGCCGAATCAAGTATGCTTTCAATTTCCTTTTTGTTTACGGCTGCTTTGGATTCCGCGATGTTAACTAATTCAGGAATTGCAACCGCCCGTTTTTTGGAATCCGGAAGGTGTTTTTGTATCACATTATTGATTTGACCTGTTGTCAGTTTCTTACTTTTTGCCAGCATTCGCTTTATTTCGTCGACAAGAGCCTGTTTTGCAATGTCGGTTTGTTCGACAATATCAAGACCCTGCCCCGTTTTGTCGGAAAAAACCCTGCCGCCCGGTGGTTCGTCGTGGGACGTTTTTGGCAAGGTCAAAAGGGCAAGGTCGGCCTGCTGTTTTATGTAACCGCTGACCAGAGTCTGAATCGCGTCCTCCTCGATGAACTTATCCCCCATCGTAACAAGAACATCCTGGTCGGATCCAATATTTTCGAGAGCCTCGGCGGCTATCCGGGCCGCATGGCCTGTGCCAAGCTGAGGATGCTGGTAAACATAAATTACGTCGGGATGCACGGCATGAACTGTGTCGATTACCTGCTGGGCTTTCGTTCCTGCAACGATAAGAAAATTTGCAAATTTTTGCTTTTTGAACGTTGTGATGGTTCGGTTGATTGCGGGTACGGAGTCGATTTCAAAGCAAACCTTGGGGATGTCTCCTCCCATTCTCGTTCCTTTGCCCGCGGCAAGAATTACCACAACCGTCCGATTCTGGATTGCCGGATTTTGAAGCATATTTTATACTCCCGGTGGGAAATCTTTCAGTGTGGGGATATAATAAAATGCGTAACGAAGCAAGTCAAAAACTTCAAAATTCAGGTAAGGCTATTGAATTTTTATTGCAAACAACTCGTTTGTGGTTAGTATCAGCAATAGTATGAATGATTCCTGAGAAAGCATTTGTAACATCTTGAGAAGGTATTGAACGAACATGGTATTTACGCTTCAAAGGTACATATTCCGCGAACTGGCGAAGGTGTTCATTCTGACAACCGTTGCACTGACGCTTATAATGAGTTTGTGCAGTGTTCTGCGCTCCGTTCAGGAATACGGCGTCGGCCCCGAGCAGGTTTTGCACCTTATGGGCTACTTTCTGCCGGTAACGCTCACCTTTGTTCTTCCTGTGGCAGCGCTGTTCGCAGGTTCGCTGGTTTACGGACGTTTGGCCGTCGACAACGAACTTGATGCCTGCCGTGCCAGCGGTATAAGTCTTTCAACGCTTCTGTATCCAGGCCTGGTACTTGCCATGCTGGTGGCGATTGCTAACTTGCTGTTCAGCTTTCATGTTATGCCCGCTTTCGTAAAAAGAGCCGAACGTTCCTTCAAAGCCGATGCAAGACAAATACTTTTTCGAAACATCGAGCGCGAGGGTTACTATAAAATCCCCCCCGAAAAGGACTATATGATATATGCGGACAGATGTAACTTTGACGAAAACCTTCTAATCGGTGTCGTAGCGGTAGAGTACGAAGTTGGCGGAGTCCAGAACATAACCACGGCGGAGGTGGCAAAGGTACTTTTCAAAAGCGGGGGAAGGGGAAACCGAATAGAGTTGATGGCTCACAATGCTTCGTATATGGACCCTCGGGGGGATTATGCCTTTACTGAATGGCTTCCCGCACGGATAGAATTCGGCTCGTTAATGGCCGACGATATAAAGTTCAAAAAAGTCGACGAAATGAAACGAATTCGCCACAATCCCATTCTCTTCGAGCCTATTGACAGAAAAGCCCGTGAAACTTACGCAAGATTGACCTTAGAGCTTTTGGCACAGGATATTCTTCACACTGTATCAGCTAAATCGGATGTGCCTGATGAATCAAAAAAGCCGGCATACTATCGGCTGCACAGCGGTGAGAAGATTGTGGAGTTCACCGCAAATAATTGCTCGGTGCATGGCGAACTTAGTGTAGAGTTCGGCGGCGATACTGTAGTTATTGAATACGATGCTTCCAGTGGAGACATTTTGCGAAAATGCCGATGCCCGAAGGCATACCTCTACATCGAGGGCGATGAGTTTGCTCCTACTTTGACAATGGAGTTACGTAACGCAACCTGGCGCAGCCCGGACGGACTGGAGGTTTTCGCAAGAAGGCCTTTAATACACGGCCTTGTGCTGCCAAAAAAAGCCAGACCTGAAACTTATGCCAAAGGGGCGGAAAAGAAGTTTCAGGTCGTGGACGTACTGGAGGTCCTTAACGAAAAGACCGTCCAAAAGGCGCTTGGCGGCGAAGCCAGCAGGAAGTTGAGCCGACTTCTCTTTCAGTTAAAAAGGGAAACAAAACTTACTTTGATGGATATCGGCGCGGAGATACATTCAAGGCTTGTTTTCGGAATAGGATGTATACCCGTAATAATGATTGGTGTCGGCCTGGGAATAATCAAAAAAGGCGGGCATTTGCTGGGTGCGTTCGGCGTAAGTGCCCTGCCCGCCTTGATTCTGGTGGTTTGTATACTAATGGGAAAAAACCTTGCTACTAATCTGGGTGCTGAGACAATCTCGGGCATATCCCTTATGTGGGCGGGGGTCGGTATACTATTTTTCCTTGCATTTTTGTTATACGTTAAATTACTAAGATGTTAATGATTTCAAAGATTACAAATACTGCTATTTGGATGGTCCCTGGGGCTTGGCCAGCATGAAGGTTCTTGACAAATACGTTGCAAAAAATTTCCTGATTGGTTACGCCGTTGCCTTTTGCGTCCTGATCGGATTGAGGATAGTCATAGATTTATTCGTGAATCTGGATGAGTTTACCGAAAACGCCGATATGGGGACATTGCAGGTTATACGCAGTATTGCCAGTTTTTACGGAGCCCACAGCTTGCTTTATTTCCGCGATTTTGCGGGCATGATAATGATGGTTGCAGCAGCATTTTCTGTTGGAAAAATGGTCCGCCAGCACGAACTTGTAGCAGTAATGGCCTCTGGCGTGAGCCTTAAACGCGTCATGGCGCCAATAATTGTCCTGTCCCTGATTTTAACGGTGGCGGTAGTGATTGACCAGGAAGTGCTGATTCCTTCGCTTGTCAACGAGCTGGTGCGCGACCGCGACGACATGCCGGACCAGGATATTTACCATTTGAGATTCCTCAGAGATGACAAAAACAACCTGTTATTTTCAAGAAAATTCAAGATACAGGACGAGACATTTTACAGGGTTACAATAATTACGCGACAGCCGGCCGAAGACGGAAAGGCCTGGAAGTGTACAGGTCGTATAGACGCGCCAAAGATGACATATAACCACCAAAAGAAACAGTGGGATTTGACCAATGGGCGTTTCACAAAATTTACTCCAAATCCGCGGGGACAGCGGGTCATACAAATGGATAGTTATAAAAACGACCTTAAGCCGGAAGATGTAATTATCCGGAACACCGCGGAGTACAAGAACCTGCTTAGCTGGAGTCAGTTGCAGGAGCTTGCGGAAAAAAAAGGCAGTGTGAAGGATGTTGTAGAGCTTTCGGCCCTGATGCACTTTCACGTTACGGAGCCAGCAATGAGCTTTGTGATATTGATGGTAGGCCTGCCGATACTGATTTGTCGTGACCCTAAAGGTATGAAATCGGCGATAATATTGAGCTTTGGCCTGACGACCGCTTGTTTCCTGACGGCTTTTGTGTGCAAAATGTTCGCGACTGAGAACGTATTTAATATCATCATGCCCCAGTTGTGGGCGTGGCTACCCATATTTATATTTTTTCCGGTCGCTTTTCTTGAAGTGGATTCCATGAAGACTTGAGAGCATTCTTGAGTTATACTATCATATTTGACGTTTTATTTGCTTGTTGATTCTGAGGCTGCACCATTCCCTGCCGCACATTGAGCAGTAGTCGGAAGGGTCGCTTGCATCGGAGGGTATAAGCTTGCAGGCCTGCTTGTGCAGGTTTTTTGCTGTTTGGGGGTCGAGAGCGTTATTCAGGTGAGTTTTCCAGTCCAGGTTCGCTCTTGCGATGCTGAGTTTTCTGTCGCGGGCGGCGGCGATTTGTGAACCCTTTGCGATGTCGGCTGCGTGTGCAGCTATCCTGGAGGCAATTACGCCACGGCGCACATCGTCGGCTCCGGGAAGACCCAGATGTTCTGCGGGCGTAACATAGCATAAAAAGGACGCACCATGAAAACCCGCAGCCGTACCTCCTATCGCCGACGTTATATGGTCATAACCCGCCGCTATGTCCGTCACAAGCGGCCCGAGCACGTAAAAGGGGGCGTCATTACAAATTTGACGCTGGATTCGCATGTTGTGCTCTATCTGCTCGAAGGGAACGTGCCCCGGACCTTCGACCATGACCTGACAACCATTTTGTTGTGCTCTTTCCGTAAGCTCTCCGAGAGTTTCAAGTTCCGCCAGTTGTGCCTCATCGGTGGCGTCTGCTATGGCACCCGGACGTAATCCGTCGCCAAGCGAAAAACAAACGTCATATTCAGAGAAAATATTACAAAGCTCATCGAAAAGTTCATAAAAGGGATTTTGCCTGTTGTGATGAAGCATCCATTTAGCCAGTAACGCACCGCCCCGGCTTACTATTCCACCTACTCGTTTCTTTGTCAGCGGCAGATGTTCTTTCAATATGCCCGCATGGATGGTAAAAAAATCCACACCCTGCTCTGCCTGTTTGCGGACGGTCTCGATTATGAGCTTGTGGTCGATTTCCTCCACGGACCTTCCTTCGATAACCTGGTAAACAGGCACCGTGCCGAATGGCAAAGAACAAATTTCGAGCAATTTTATACGAATTAGATCGAGATTTTCTCCCGTACTAAGGTCCATCACCGTGTCGGCGCCGGCTTCGATGGCTGCATTGAGTTTCTCGACTTCTTTTTGAAGCGAAGAGCTTGCGGAGCTTGCACCGATGTTCGCGTTTACTTTTATAGAAAGCTTTCGGCCAATCCCTATGGGTTTCAAATTGCTCTTGAGATGTTTTTTATTTGCGGGGATTACGACCCTGCCGGCGGCAACTTCATCCCTGATTAGCTCAGAATCAACATGCTCGGCCTCGGCAACAAGCTTCATCTCTTCGGTTATTATACCGGTCTTTGCGGATTTAATTTGGGTTGTCATTTCAACTTTCCCGTAACAATAAAAAAATCGCTTCGCAGGAAGCGACTCGTGCTTCTTTCGAATTGCACATCAGAAGACCGCTTTCCTACGCAGGCTTAGTCTCTAAAAGACCTGTCCTGATCAGGTTCCAAGGGTTTTTCTCAGGCCCGTCTTTGCAGGCCACCCCTACGGTTTCATGAATTCTATAACAAAAGTAAAACCTTAGTCAAGAACATTTATATAAAAGCCAAAATAAGCGTTTATAAGGCGATAGTCAATGCATCACCGGCTGATTAAAAATATATGCTTTCGATGTCTTTGGGGCATTTTGACGTCAGCACTTCGCACCCTTCTTTGGTAACCAGAATGTCGTCTTCTATCCTGATGCCGAGTTTTCCCGGTATGTAAACGGCGGGTTCGATAGTAATCACATTGCCCCCCTGAAGTGTGCCTTTGCTTTTGGGATTAATTATGGGTTCCTCATGGACTTGAAGACCTATACCATGACCGGTGCCGTGGCCGTATACGGGAAGATTCTGATAGTTGATTACTTGTCTTGCAGCAGCGTCAACATCCACTATTTTTGCGCCGCCGAGAACTTCCTCAATTGCGGCAGCCTGAGCGCCGAGCACAGCTTCATAGGTCTTGCGATAAAAGTCTCTGCATTTACCAACTACAAAACATCGGGTTATATCGGAACAATAGTTTTTATACTTTGCACCAAAATCAATAAGAACAGTGTCGTTTTTCCTCAATCTTTTCCCCGTAGGCTGATGGTGGGGACGGGAGGCGTTCGCACCGAAAGCGACTATGGTCTCGAAGCTGTTTTCTGCACCGAATTTTCTTAATTGCAGATTCAACAGGCCGGCAAGTTCGTCTTCGCTGATACCCGCTTTGATAAAAGCTAAAACCTCTCGCAGAGCTTTAACAGCTATGTCGGCGGCCTCTTTTATGGCTGTGATTTCTGAACTGCCCTTGCGGGCTCTTATGTTTTCAAGGATATCCGCAACTGGTTTGATGTGTGTTTTCAATAGTTTTCCTGTCTGACGCCAGGTTGCAATGGATGCGGTTTCCTCAATACCGATTTTTCGGACTGATTTAAGCCTTCTTACAAGTGAGGCAACGGCTTGAGTGATAGTGCCTTTACGCTCTACTATTCTGCAATTATGACACTCTGTGCGGGCCTGTTCGGCATAACGACTGTCGGTTATAAGATATACCATGCGACCACTGACAAAAACCCACGAATCCTGCCCGGTAAAACCCGTAACATAGGTTACGTTTGCCGGGTTGGTAATCACAATGCCGTCAAGCTTATGTTTGCGAAGCCCCCGACGAATTTCCCTGTGTCTGGCCTTTATGGTATCAGAGTTCATGTTGTCCAAAAAAATCAAAAGAATGTAGAGGTAAGCTAATTTACATAGTCGGCTGAAAAAAGCAAATTTTTTTACATGACAATTTGGCTAAAGCCTTCGTTATTATTACATTATTATTAGAAGAGCAATGACCGGCTGGGGGGAAAGCTGGCGGCGATTAGAAGATTTTTATGTTTTCCGGGGGGCGCTAAAGCACCACAATTATACGTTGAGGCGGGACGGCCTTTGGGGGCCGTCCTTTTTTAAGCGCTGCAACGTAATGCAATTTCGCAATTTAACCCTTACAATCTTTTTAGTAATCGCCGTATGATGTGCCGTCCTCGTCGGTTCCCGTTGCATTGATTTTTATATGTCTCAGCTCAGGATTGTAAATCCACCCGGCTTTTAAGTCGCCGGACGCACCCACGTTACCGTCACTTAATACCTTAACAGTATTAAGGCCGTTGAAAGGATTGCTCGGAATTTCGTGAAGATAAGGCCCGTACTCGTATCCTTTACCGCCGGGGTTATCATATTGCCCCAGAACGTTTGTAATATTGGTTAGCTGCGCTGTGAAAATCTTGGCCGTCGGTGTGGACTTTGTGTCGCCTTTGGGGTAACCGGGCGGCGTATTATTGTGCTCGGCTGTGTACAACTCCACGGCATTTCTCAGTATCCTGAGATTGGCCCGCGCATTTGACTCCTTCGATTTGGTTACATATCCCTGAAATGTAGGAAAAACGGTAGCAGCAAGAATGCCAAGCAGAGCCACCACAATGATTAACTCTGCTAAAGTAAATCCACGCTTGTATAAAACGCCTGGAGTCGGCTGGGGGGCTTTGTTCATTTTATACGGTGTCATTTTTCCGATTATCTCCTTCGATTTTAAGCACCGAGGGAGCTTATCTCAGCAGACACACTAATATCGTTCAA
>CAZGGE010000064.1:0-4841 GCA_964524285.1 uncultured Pirellulales bacterium | reverse complement strand
CCACCTTTGTCCTGGTGAACATTATCCTTACAGGTCCAACAAGCCCGGATTCGATGAACTCATGTCCCTCAAACCACACATAACGCGATTCGGGCACCATTCGGGAGATGCGTTGTTCCGGCGGCAACACCGCATCGGCCGCAAGTCGATTGTGCCAAAGATTTGCTACCCGGATTTGAAGGTGATTTCTACCGGGCCGCACCGCATCGGTAACGTCAATTTCGTAGGGACGATGCCAAGCAATTCCAACATCCTGACCGTTTAGTGTTACCCGGCAAACTTCTGCTACCCGCCCCAGGTCAAGCCGAATCTTATATCGACCCCCGCTCATCGAATCCGTGCACTTAAAACTGCCGGTATATGTGGCTATGCCGCTGAAGCTGCGGACGCCGGCATCTTCAAACTCTGTCCAGCACTTGAGAGATTGGATGTGAACCTCCTTTGGTGCACCGCAGCCGGCAGGAAATTCAATTTGCCACGGACCTGTTATCGGTATAGACCAAAGCGGTTCTGTTAAGAACTTTGATTTTGATGCAGGGCTTTTGGTTTTATCCTGAAACACCAGAAAGGTTGAGCCTCGGCAGGGCAGTTCAACGGTAACGGCTTTGCCGCCCCCAATTGCATCGTATGACGCCGGTGCAATACTGCCTGTGTCGGGATTCCAGAACTCAGGGTTACGGTCTTTTATGCGGAAATGAACCTGCGTTTGGACCGGCTTTTCCGAGCGGTTAACGATAAAAAAGATATTCGCATTGCTTGTCTTTCGCTGAACAAGTCGAACGGGGACCTGCTCTTCGATTGTCCAGCATGGCGGACTGGAACTTTTACGAAGCAGTGAATTGATTTTGCCGTAATTATGTTCAGTGATTTTAATGAAATTCTCCGCAGAGCAGATTTGCTTCATAACCTTTTTGAACCGTACATCACAGTCGGGATAATCGGCAAGACCGGGACAATGTAACGGCAATTTGCCCGCCCATACGACAAGACCGCCTTTCTGGAGCATCTTTAGTATCTTTTCCAGAGTAGCAAAGGGCATCGTTTCATCTTGCAGCGGATAGATATACAAAATTTGGTACTCTGCTCCGCCGTCAAGTATCAGCCGTCCTTTCTTACAGTCCATATGCTCCTGGATGATTTCATCGTTTACATAATCGAACGCAAAATTTTTGGGGTGCTTGTCGAGAAAATCGTCAGCAGGGGCCGACCACAGCGTTGTCTCAGCGGTTCGAAAGGTTCTATATACGGCAACGTGTGCGACGTTTCGCCCCGACTGAAGCATGAAGCAGCACCTTGCAAGGTAATCGAAGAAAGGCCTCGCCATCGGCCACCATGTCTGCGTGTGATTCAAGTGTGGCCCAGCGTTATGTACCCATCCGGGCCGACCGGCGGATTCGGGTGAGTAATCGCACACGGCGGTGGTCAGGTAGTTTCCACCAAGCAAAAATGCTTCGTCCGCACGATTTTTCATCCAGTCCGCGGATATGGCAAAAAAGTGCTTCCAGTCCGTGAATGATTCAAGCCCCACAAGTCTCTTTCCGTAAGTATGAGCCGCCGAGGAGGCGATTTTCACGTATGAACGGCCGGGCATCCAGAATTCTCCCATCGGAATGTCGACCGCACCGAGCGACTTTAGCAAATCCACAGGCAGGCTCTGTCGAAGATGTTCGGCAATCCATTCCTGAGAAGGCCCGCCGCCGGCCTGAGCCTCGAACGCTATATTGTGACGCCGACACCACTCACTTACACCACGGTAATGAGTCTCGACAATCAGGTCGCTGACCGTGCTGCGATAATCATAAAGAAAACGTTTTTCCAGTGCACTCAGCTCAGGCTCCACCAGAAATGAAAGATGCCAGTACATCGAGTGTTCACGTCTTTGTTTTATTTTGGTAAAGGCCGGCAGATGAGGAACCGGGTCATAGCCCCTGAGACGGATAAACTGCTTGCGAAAAAGCGGAGTCCACGATGGCGTGCCGCATTCCCATCCGTCACAGTTGTAGCCGTCAAAAGCAGTGTTATCAAAACCGCCGAGCGTTTCGTACATCGGCCGGGCAACCATTTCAAGTTGAAGCTTCGTCCCTTCATCGCTGAGATGATCGTGATGCAGTCCCGCCCCTGACCGGCTCGTCGAGGCAAGGTCAATAAATGATGGCGTGGAAAAAAAACTATACAAAGTCCAATTTCCCGGCGGCACATTCCACTCAAGGTTAAGACGCTCGTCTACCTTCCTCGTCAGGTCGATTATGCGTGTTCTGTCCTGGGAAACAGCAAGCACGAACGCCTGTCCCGTACGTAAGGCCTGCGAATCAGGTTCATTTCGTTTCGAAGCAGGAATAGAACCATCATATTTTGCCGGCCCACTGACCATAACAGGCCCTGCGACCTGAAGAATTTTCGCGGACATCTCCGGCGTAACCCACGGGCCGCCCGAATTCCAGCCGCTGCCAAGCCTGCACCTGCATATAAGCCCCAGCCGTTCACACTCGCTATTGATAAACTCGAACATCTCCAGCCATTCTTCGCTCATAAAAGAAATGTTCTTAATATGCCGTGTACGCTCATCCCGGGGCATCTCGATGGTATCTTTTATAGTAACCCCGCCCATACCCTTTTCCTTGAACTCTTCAAGTTCGCGAGTAATTTCTGCTTTGGTAAACGCACTTCCATGACACTGCCACCAGCATTGAACCCGTGAAACAGGTGGAGGGTCTTTGAAACCTTCTTCAAGCGTTAAAGGCCGGCCGGTTTTGAACAAACCAGGCGCTCGCGTAGGACCCTCTGTCTCCGTGCAGGAACCGGCAGGCCCCATCGAAAAAACCGCGCAGCCTTGAACAAGAAGCAAAATAACGGCAATAAAAATAGGTATAAAAATACCCCCTTTTTTAACATCGCTTTCCCAAATCACGGCAAACTCCATTATTCGGCAAAGAAATGTACCAGCCAGTCCGTCATCATGCTGACGGTCGAAGGTGAAGGTACCTGTTGTTCTCTGTCGTAAACGTATCCTATATTATCGGCTTTACCATATAGACTGTAAACCTGTCGCGCCGCATTGACATAAGGCCAGGTTTGGTCTATATAATTACCCTTTCCCAGGACTATAAGTAAAGACCGGGGTGCGATAAGTGCCAGCAGCAACTGATTGTCGGTATCATCGTCAATTTTATTATAAAGCTCCTGGCCGAGATACCAGTAATCGTAATAGTTGGATGAACGAACGAAAACGCCGGGGCCGGAGGAAATAGTTACCGCGATTCTCTCATCCATAGCTCCGGCATAAAACGCCATCATACCGCCGGCACAATGTCCCCATAACCCGATTCTCTCCTTGTCAACCTCCGCCAGTGTATAAAGATAATCAACGGTGCGGCTGATATCCCATATCGATTTTCCCATACCCGTTGTCTCCGGATGCCGGCGTTTAAGATTTATCATCGATTCTTCCAGACATTCTGCATCGAGTTCCCAGAACCTGACGGCTATTGCTATAAAACCCTCCCGCGCAGCTATATGGGCAAAGCTCTTAAGCATCGGCGATGACACACCATGGTGCCCCCCCAGGTTTTTCCCAACCGGGGTGTCGACGTCATAAAAGGGTACGATAACGGCTGGACAGGGTCTGCTTATCGGCTTTCTCGGGGTCATAAGCAATGCCTTTATCCACTCTTGCCTGTTCCCTTCGAGATACATCAGCCTCTCGCTATAAAGGTCTCTCTCAAATCTGTGAACGATATTTACCGCCGGTGGCGCCTCGGGTTTCGGCGGAATTTTAAGCCGGTCAACCCAGAGCCGCCTTATCCGTTTTCTTTTCTCACGCCACTGAGTTAAATTCGTGATTTTGCTGCCGTCTTCATCTACAAGCAGGGAAGGCAATTTGCCCAGCCCTCGGAATTTCTCAGCAGGTTGATAGTAAGGTTTGAAGAAATCCGTATCGGTTTTTTCTCTGCCTTGCGCCGAAGAGGGCGTAATAGTTCTTGCGAGACGAAATCCCGTAAAGCGACTTTTGTGACTGGGCCTTAATGAGCCTCGGGTGTATCCTTCAGATTTTATTATGTAGGGCGTGGAAACAAACGAGCCGCCACGTATTACCTTCTCCAGGCCCCATTGTGGCCCCGAAGGATTCGAAAGAGATGGCGATGGCAGAATTTCACAGTTGTAATTATCGCAGCACCATTCCCAGACGTTGCCGAGCATGTCGTACAGCCCGTTTTCGTTAGGCGGATACGAGCCGACGGATTTGGTCCCCTTTTCTTTGCTCAATTCAATCAGTTCTTTAACATTGCGCGTATTGTCAAGACCTATGTTGGCAGCCTCTGGTTTAATGTTCGCAAATATCTTTTTACCCGCTGCAAGATTCCATTCAGCCTCACTTGGAAGACGATAACCGTTCCTGGTAAAATCACATCTGCCGGTGGACAGGTCATAGCAGGCTTCAAGATTTTCCTTCTTACTTCGTAAATTACAGTACTTGATGACATCCCACCAGTTTACGTTTTCAACCGGCTTGTTCGGGTCTTTGTATTGTGAAGGATTGATGCCCATAACCTTTTTGTATCGCTGCTGAGTAACCTCGGTCCTGCCGATTTGAAAGGAACTTATAGATACGGTTATTTCAACTTCGTCGCTGACAAGGCTGGGAATTTTATACTTTGTCCCCGGAATTTTTACGAATTCGCTTTCCGCAAAAAGACATCCACTAAGCAAAAATAAAAACAAAATAGCAAATTTGATTCGGCACATTTTTCCTCACCTGACAGAATATAATTAAAGGTTTAAATCTTTAAGAGTTAACTTTCGCACTTTTTTAAGCGACAGATTTTAATGGTTTATAAACAAAA
>CAZGGE010000063.1:9303-15888 GCA_964524285.1 uncultured Pirellulales bacterium | reverse complement strand
ACCGTACAACGCAAATGTAGATTGTAGGTAATTTTCTGCTTCTGTCCTTGTCATTGTCTTATTACTCCTGTGTTTATAGTGTCCCGCCGTTTTGTGCTATGCCGTATCCTGCATCCCGCTCGTTGTTATTCCAACTGCAAAGGTATTTGCGCTCGGGTTGCAATACCCAAGCGTTACCAATGCCCGTACTTCCGCTCTCTGCCAATAACTCCCCGCCGCCAGCAATCCGTGCGCCTGTATTTTCGCAATCAGGCTATTAAGTGTTGCCGCCACGGAATTTATCTTCGCCCCCAACGCATCCAGTGCACTTTCCGTGTCCGGGATTGCATTCGTTACCAAATCATCTCTCAACGCGTCCGCATCCGCCGGTGAGTCTCCGGGGTCGGTTATCTCATGCGCCTCACTTGCATCCGTCACCGCGTCTTCTTCGTGCGCTTGCTGTGCCCCTACAACCTGTATGTCGTTCACTTTCAACACATGCCCGGTCGTCAGCAACAAATCTCCATCTAACGTAGTATTTCCGTCCCCGTCCACATCCACCGCCGGGTCCGGGCTCCCGTCAATCGCCGCCAAGCTGGTTATCATGCGCCTGTCCAGCAGTGCATAATTCGCCTTGTCGCTTATCAGAGTGGCCGTGTAATACTGGCCGGTCAATACCACCGTGTCGGAGCCGTCTATCGTCTGCGAGTTCCGGCAGGCAATCGTCACCGCGTTTGCGCTCGAATCAGTCTTCTTCACAAAAAACACCGTGCCAACCTCATTCTTCGCCTCCGGCATTGTCACGGTAAACGCCGCCGCCGTCGCGTCACACAATACAAGCACAATCTCCCCGGCTTTGTACTTGCCGACAAGACTGCTCTCTCGTGCGTTCAGGTTGGCTATTTGCGTGTTCATTTTACTGGTCAGCCACCGGCAAAAATTGCCACGTCTTGGCCCCTATCGTTATTTCTAGCGTGTCATTTGTATCGTCTGTGATTTTCATTTCCGCCACATTGGAGCCATCCGACCCAATTGTTATCCCGTCGTTTATTTTCAATTCTTGCAGTGTTTTTATGTAGTCTATGTTTCCGCCGGATTGGTCTTGGTCAACAAACTCAAGCCACACCCCATTGCCGTCACCAATTACCCCGGTGTGTTCTATTATAAGGCTGTCCGAGCCGTTCCCATCTTCTCCACTACGCCCTGTTTTTATCTCCCAGGTCGAAAGTGCTGAGGTATCGCTCACAAAAGATATTTTTGCAGTATCGTCAACTGTCAATATCCCGCCTTTGTTTATTTCAAGCGTATCCCCTGTCACATCCCCTGTCACATCCCCTGTCACATCACCTGTCACATCACCCGTCACATTCCCTGTCAGCGCACCCTCTAGCGTGCTCGCGGTCAAGCCACCGGATACCGATACCGTATCCGCCTCAAGATTGCCCGTCACATTGCCGGTCAAATCCCCCGTCACGTTGCCCGTCACATTGCCAGTCAGCGCACCCTCTAGCGTGCTCGCGGTCAAGCCACCGGACACCGATACAGTATCCGCACTCAAGCTGTCAAAATCGTATGATGGATTTGTGTGGTGACTCGCAGTCAAGGTGTCGCACGTAATATTAAATGCGGAATACAAAACCTTCCCAAGCGTGTCTATGTGTATCTTCTCAACATTCCAATACAACCCCGTCGCGCTGTCGATGTATGGGTTGCCTTGTATCGCGCTCATACCGTCAATCGTATCCGTAGTCAGCTTCCCCGTAACAGTTGGCCCTCCCAAAGTATCCACGTTCACCCGCGTAAAAGTCGTATCCCCACTGGTCACATCGGTAAAACGCACAAACTTATCATCAAGCGTATCAATCAAAGCATTCACGGTCGTATCGTCTTCCAGAAAGTTCTGATTCACCAGGCTCGAATACGCCGGGGTGCTTGCCATAAAACTGTTCGTCGTGCTCGCGTCATCCAATCCAAAGCAAGCCACCGCCACCAATACAACCAGCCCGATAATCTTTCTCATGTGTACCGTCCCTCTTTTAGTGAGCACTCTACCACAATATCCACCAACTCAAACAAATTATCCGCCGCAGTCTGCGAAAACTTCAAGTAAAACGCCTTACCCTTCAAATTCGCTTTCAGCCTCATTTTCTTGTCAATCGAACTCTCTGCCGCCCATTCGTCCTCGTCCCAAATCATTTCTCCCCACAACGAGTTGCTCATATCAACCGTCGAGGTTTCCTCAATAAAGGGGGTCTTGTCAATCACACACAGGGCCGTCAATTCCTGCTGCAACTGAGCATACACCCGCAAAGTCAAAAGCTGGATTCTGCCACTCAATGAAGGCAGCCATGTCGGTAATTGCACCATCCAGCCATAATCCCGAGTTGTCTCAAACGTGTCGCCGTTGTATATGTTCTGGTCCTGCCGTTTTGTCGTGTATTTCTTGAATATCACCGATTTCGATACATGCGCCTGGGCACCGTAAAATGTCCCGTCCGACTTCACCGCCATATAGTTAAAACCCACGCTCCACTTTTCAAACGGAGCATGTGCCTGCTTTCCCTCAGTGAAATACAGTTCGTCCATATTCAGCACAAGGCTTCTATTGTTCACCGCCGTACCGCTGCCCGTATCCCTGTACCCAAGCCAGTACTGCATTCGGTCATTATCCCGCATCAACCCCGCGCCCGGCCAAAAGTTTGCCGCCGCCCCTGCAACTATCGTGTCAACCTCCGGCTTGATGTCCCTGGAAATATCCACCGGCAACATCCGCTCGCCGTCAAACAGCCTCAGCCCTCTCTTGGTCAGTCCAAGAAGGCCCTGATCCCACTCAACCACCGTGCGCGGGTAATCGAAATAGCCCTGCCGCACGTCTATCGGGTTGTTATAATCACCATTCGGGATCCTTATCAGCCCGCCAACTGTATTCAAATACAAATCCGCCCCAAGCTCAAAAATCCCGTCAATCTTGAATGGGTATGTCGCCTTGTTTCCACTTGCCCCGGTGTCAAACCGCTCCAAATCGTACGCATTGCCCACTTGCAACGACCTGTACAGCACATTATTAACCGAGCCGTACAAGTAGTTGTTGAAGCACTTTATGTACTCAAACGCCGGAACCGAGTCATTCGCCTCAGCATCCACGGAATACACATACGCCGCGCTTTTCGCGCTGTCGCTTGTCACGTCCACCGTTGTCGTTGCATCATTGTCCGCCTGGTGATACAAATAATACACCGCCCCGCCCGCGTCGGTCAGCCACACCGTTTTCTTCGTTACCTGTGAGTCGCTCGACTGTGCAAAATCCGTGATTCGCACAGTATTATCCCCGCCGCTCAAGGTCACATTCCCAAGACTCTGGCCGGTCGAAAACAAATTCGTGCCCCTGCTGTAGCTGATATACACCCCATACACGCCATCCGCAAGGCTGCCCCCGGCGTGTGCCGCCGCGCTTGCCCCTGTCGGCGCTGCGAGCCCAGCCTTGTACGCTGTAGTGCCTTCAACCTTCACTACATTTGTACCATTGCACACCCAAGCCTTATCCAGATAGCTCTGAAACCACGCCTCGCCCGTGCCGCCGATGTCAAACAGCTTCGTTATAGCCCCGGTCGTCTGATCAATGGATACCAAGTCCTCATTATACACCGCCAGAAGATACTCCGTGCCGTCGTATCGCTGGTATATCCCCAATCCCTTGCAATACGCCGTCATCCCGGTCGAAAAACCGTTCATAGCCGGGCGTGGCTTCTTGCTGTGCAGCATGAAGTCCAAACAGTCCACAACCTGCTTCCAGCCGTTGCGCACATCACCGCGGGCTTTGCCCATGTACCGGGTGCCAACATCAGCCCGTTGATCGGCCGTATTCAGGCCGTCATTCATAAACTTGAACTGATATTGCTTTCCCACGATTGCACTCACTCATCACCCCAAATCGTAATCGTTGTCGTAATCATCCCCAACGGAAGAATCAGTGCCGCCTTCCAGGTCATACGCGTCATTGTCGATTTCTTCCCCGCTCTGGTCAATCTGCCGCATCCGCCATTCAACATTCTGGTATTGGTGCGATTGCTCGTAGTCCCTCAACAACTGCTGCTGCTCATTCAGAACCGCCTGGTACTCATTGCCCACAAGGCCGGAATCCTGTATGTGCAGCATTTTCGCCGTCGCCAACAGCAAGTTCGATGGGAAAAACGAATATTCATCACCATCACCATCAAAATCATCCAACGGCACCGGATACACTACAACCGGCGTATGGCTCGGTGTCGTGAAAAACGTAAGCTGCCAGGAGTGCCCGGTCGCCTTGTCAAACGTATCCACGGCCTTATATCCGCAACTCACCGGCCCGTTCCGGTAATAAAACATATCCGGTACGCCGTCGTCGTTGCTGTCGTGGTACACGCTTATCACGGTTCCCGTAAAATTCGCGGGCATCGTGCAACTGTCGCCCGACATCGTTACACTATAATGTGTAACAAGCCCATCCCATGCCCGGTACAAGCACAAGTACTGCTGCGCCCGGTTCAACAGGTCGAGGGGGAGGTCTGGTACCTCTCCCCCGGCCGTATTCAACCAATCCGTCAGGCGATTGGAAAACGTCGAATATGTCTCAGTTATCCACGTTGCCATTTATTTGCCTTTCGGGGCAGGCTTTGTTGCTTGCTCAAGCTCCTTCTGCAACTCTTCCTGCTGTTTCAACATTTCGTCAACCGCGCTTTCCTTTTCTTTCGTCGCCTTCTCAAGCTCCTCAATACGCTTCTTCGCGGCGCCAAGTTCCTTTTCAGCCGCATACGCTTGCGGATTCACGCGCTGTTTGTATGTTTCCTCACGCTCGATCTTCGTGCCGCCATCTTTGGTCAGCCTTTCAAGCGCATCGTACAAGTCAGGGTTCGCCGGAACAGCTTTGCCCTTTTCGCCCTTCACGAAATCCACCTTCATGTAGCACAAAAGCTCGGTGTTCTTCGTTCTCAGCACAATAATGCGCTCAAATGTCAGCGGTATCTCCTGATACTGCTTTTTGCCCTTGCGATATACCACATTGCCCTGCGCGTCTTTCAGCGGCACAAGGTTTCCCTCTTCGTCGCGCGCGGGAATGTCAAAACACTGTTTGTTGTGCGGCGAATAATACGTCACCGTTTTCACAACATCATCCTGCCCGTAATCTTTCACCACGTTCACTTTTTCTTTCCACATTTCCTTTTTCTCCCTCGTTGAGGTTCAGGCGGGGCGGTTTCCCGCCCCTTGCCCCTTTTTGGTTATCTTTGCGCCTTGTTCCTGGTCACAACCCGCCGTCGATACATCTTTACCGTATTCACCTTGCTCACCCCTGAGTTTGCCGCACCATCGTCCAGCAAAAGCATAAAGTAAGTGCCAATAAGCGTACCGCCGAAATCAAGAAGAATCGCCCCTCCATCATCGTTAAGCGTGTCCACTGCAGACTCCGTATAAAGCGCATCCTTGTCTTCATCAAGGCAAACCACTCTCAAAATAAACTCGGCCTCGTCAGCCTCTGTGGTCGCGCCTGTAACAAGAATGTACTCCCATCCCGGCTCTGGGTAATATGCCGCAGCAAGAACTATGCTGTCGCCAGCATCGCCTTCCAGCGAATCAAACCCATCCGCATCGGAAATGGTAGTGTCCACTTCCCACTCGTACGCACCGTCCACAATGTCGTTCGTTGGTGCGGCCGCGTAACTGACCACAAACCCGGCCAACAGTGCCAGCATAAAAATCTTGTTTCTCATTTTCTCCTCACCTTTCATTTTTTGGTAATAGAGGGGCTTGCGCCCCCCTTTTCGGGTAATTACGCCAGCCAGTTTGTGATCGTTGTGATCCGCTCGCCGCCATCCTTCACCCCGATAGAAATCTCACCGAAAATCTCATCCGTCACGCCATCAACATCATTGTTCTGGATTCCGAGTTTCGGGTGAAAATCACGGTCATGCTTGTCGCCAGGCCCCTTGTTCTTGTAGCAGTATTCGACATCGTCCGGGCAGAAAACAATGGCGTTCTTGTACAAGTCGCCACGATCAAACATGTCCGTCACAACGATGTCAACATACCCACGGGCAGTCAACAGCTTCTTGCTCTGAGCGCCGAAATACTTGTAATCGCCCGGTTCAAGAATAGTCAGCTTGTCCGTGTGCCACTGAAGAATGTCACCCCACACCTTGATGCCGCAAAGCATGACCTGCTTGGTGTCCATACCAACGGTATCCGAAACGGCATACGCAAAATGGGTCTGGTACTTCTCAAACGTCATGTTTCCACTGGCATCATAGGTGTTTCCTGCCCAATTCCACAAGCCACGAAATGTACCAAACGCATCGCTCAGTGTCGTATCGGTTGTAGTTTCACCACTCGCAGGCCTCTCGCCGAACACCATATTGTGCGAAGCCTTACGCAGGCCGTCAACCAGCACGTGCTCTTTCACGCGGCTCCAGAAAGAATCCTTACCGTAGTAGGGGTTCCCGCCTGCGGTGTTGCTGATTGCACTCGGAAAACGCATAATCTGCGTCACGTTGTACAGATTGTCCTCGTCCTTCATGTACATGTATGGGGACGAAGAGCTTTCCTCATACGCATACCCGAGAACCAGCAATTTGT
>CAZGGE010000063.1:7592-9293 GCA_964524285.1 uncultured Pirellulales bacterium | reverse complement strand
CGCTGAACGCAGTCGATCCAACGGTTGTCACCGAAAGAGTGTTCGTCGAAACCGAACCAATGCGTCCGACAGTCTTATTGTCGGTATTCACCAACAGCATTTTCGGCCGGAGTCCGGTTGCGCTCGATACGGCAAAATCCGTCAAACTCGTCCACGAAGAAACCGTATAGGTCACCGCGGGCGGGGTAAAAGTGAAACATTCAAATGTCTTGTTGTCTACCTTGCGCTTTTTGATCAGTCCGCGTTTCTGCTTCGCGTACTGTGCGCCAGGCAGCCCACTCTCAATCAGCACCAGAAAAGGGTTCCCCGGAAAAAGTGCCCGGACCTCATCGGATACCGTTCTTTTGCGAATACCAGTCGACGAAATCGCCGGGCTGGTTATTGCGGAAGTATAGCTGTTTGCCATCGGTTATATTCCTCCATCAAATTGTGTCGATTTCACCGCCCATATCAGGCGGTTGTAAAAACCCCTGTAAATCCGCTGCCATCCCGCCTTCTCCCGGATTGGAAGCAGAGCTTTCCATGCCGCGGGGCCTTCTCTGAGCCATTGTCTTCTGCCGTTCGTTTTCACTTGCCGTTTTTGCACCCTTTTGTATCATGTGCGGCATGAGTTCCATCATCAAGTTGCCCATGCCAAACGTATACGCCAGTTGCAAATTCGAGGGGTCGCTTGCAAACCGATTCCACCAATTCTGATAATCCTTGCTGGTCGGTTGCAATTTGTCGGGGTTCTGCATTTCATACATTTTGTAAATGAAATCCTGTGCATATCCCTTTTCGTATTCTCCCGGCTTCACCATCCGGCCAAACATAAACCGGTCATACGCGGCCTTATCGCCGAAATAGTTGATATATGCCTGTTCGTTCGTTGCAGCGGACCTCTCGGCTTCGGCCATTTGCTTTCGGGTCATTTCCTCGCTACCCTTTTTCTCGGCCTCTTCCTGCTCCTGCTTCCACTGCCAATCCGATACCTGGCTATCCATCCACTCCCGCACAGCGTTATTGGCAATCTGCACAGCCTCCGCAGGCTGATACCCATTCTTGATTGCCTCACTGTACTTGTTCGGCCACAAATGCCCGTTCTCCCTCAATCCCTTCTCGTATTCCCGCCGGGCCTCCATGCGGGCCTGATACGGGTTCACTGGCTTTTCAGGCTCTTTCGGCTCTGTGTTTTCCGCCGGTTTAATCTTCGGCTTGTACTCAAACGACAAATTCCCGCTTTTGGGTTTCATAAAGCTCAAAGCACCTTCGGCATCGAAAGCACTGCTCCCGTCTTCCGCTTTTTTAAGAAAGCGTTCTTGCGCAAAGCTCGACAATTTGGGGGAGTCGTCTTTGCCCGGATCGTCCTGCTTTTTCCCGTTTTCTTTGGGTTTCGGCTCTTCCTTTGGTTCTTCCTGTTTTGTTTCCCCGCCTTGGGGTTCTTCGCTGTCCACGATTTCTTTGTCCGCGAACATGTCATCCGCGAATTCCTGCCCTGTCTCGTTTCCAGCCCCGCCGATCTCGTTCAATAGGTCCTCAGCCATCATGCTTCTCCTTTGGAGTTTTGTTCAACAAAAACTGGCGGGCAAATAAAAAAGGGCTGCATATAGGAGTGTAGGCCCCTACATGCCGCCCTTGAAAGTCTTGTGAACACAGTGCTCAGACCAGGTCTGCGCCAGCGTCTCCAGCTCAACATCGGTGGGTTTACGCCCCTGCTGCTGA
>CAZGGE010000063.1:1708-7582 GCA_964524285.1 uncultured Pirellulales bacterium | reverse complement strand
GGGGGAGCTCCCCCTTTTCCCCACCCGCCAATGTCAAAGTTCTATCTTACAAGTCACTCACATCATAGTAAATGACGTACACATCCCATTTTCCACGCCCCAAATCTTCCCAGTTTGCATTCGGCGTACCGGAAATCCATACATCAGTCGCAGCCAAAGCCGTCACAACATGTCCAAGCTCGTCATGTGAATACTGCTCTCATAAAACCCTCCATATATGGTTATTGTTCGACATCAGTTTCTTCTTCCATCCCCCGGTCAGGGTTCATCCAATCATCCAATTCCCCTTTGGGGTCTTTTTCAGGCTTGCCCCCATAGCCCTGTATTTTCTTCATGGCTTCATCCAGCGTTGCCGCTGTGTATGTTTTTTCGTCTTCGTACGTCGTCATAACCTCGCCGGATTTGTTCTTCGATTTCTTTCGCACCGGTGTAATGCCGATCGTATATGATCCGTCGTCATTCTGGCTCAAATTTGCGCGCTCAAACACCTTTGCCATCTCTTTTTTCCTTTCGAAAACTCCATTGCTCATTTCTGCGGGAAATCAAATGTATCACCCGCAATGGCTTCATAATTTTTGTGTGCTCCGGGTCATTCACCATCTCGAACGTCTTCACCACGCCGTAATGCGTTTCCATCGAGCAAATCAACGCGCCCCCGGCATCATACACACAAATATCCCCGAAACCCTTCTGCTTTGGATTGTATTGCGCGTCCGCGATCGCCTTTTCCAACGCTTCGCACCCCAAAGGATTCACTATCATCAGGATCATCGCGTTCGCGTCTTCGGGCAGCGGTTTCCCCTCGCCGATGTACTCCCCAAAGCAGTATTTATACTTCTCCATCACCAGCCTCTTCCTCGAAAATCTCTTCGGTGTACAGCGAAGCCGGATTCTGCAACTTTCTTTCAATCACCCGTACACCCTTGCCCTTGCCAATCGCGTTCAAAATCATTCCGTCACTTGTCGCCGTGAGCGCCGCTTCGTAAATCTCGCGGTGGACCGCATCCAGCACGAACTTTATCTGCGGCAACTCGCTCACCTCCGCAACCTTATTCAAAAAATCGGCATCCATCACCGAATAGGTATTCAATCGCGTAAATCGCGCGGGCTTACCCTTAATGGTTTCCAGCGCCGCGTCTGTATCCATTTTCACCCTTGCCAGCTTGTCGCCAAGCTCCGCAAGCCCTTTTTCGGCCTTGTAAAGTTCAAATTCCTTCTTTTTCAACTGTTTGCGTGCCTGTATCTCACCAACTCTCACAAGTACCAACAAAGCAAACATGCACGCCATAGCCACATAATACCAAACATTCATACCATACCTCCCATTACCGGGGCTGCCGGTTGTTGTGCCGGTACGGGGGGCGCTTGCGGAGGCTCCTGCATCGGCGTTAAATTCATTTCATTCCCGCCCGGCAACGCTTGCGCCTGCGGCATCGCCTGCTGGGGCTGTTGTGGCGGGAAAACTTCTCCTATGTCAATATCCAGATCATATTTCCGGGTCAACTCCTGCACAACCGGGGTTAAATTCATTGCCTGAAACGCCGGGTTACCGGATCCCTGAAAATTCACCATCTGCGTGACGAAATTCATCAAATTGGTCATCTGCGTGACCTTGTTCTTCGTCAGACTCGTATGGTACTGATACCGATATTGCCCCAGCAAATGGCTCTTGTGTACCGTCATCGCCGCGCCATTCTCCGGCAATATTTGGAACATATCGGGCAGTTGCTGCTGTAAAATCACCACATTCCCGCGGCAAACCCGGGTTAAACCGTGCGCAATGGCCTCCAGCAACTCGCTTTTCAGCACATTGCCCTTTTCATCCATCATCATTGCCGCTGTCGCAGTCTCATTCTGGGGCCCGCCCTGCGCGGCGCTTCGCTGAAAATCAGTCTCAAAGCTCAACCGCTGGTCAGCCTCTTTCACCTCACGAATTATCGGCTCAATCGAGTTTGCTGAAAAATCTCGCGGTTGATATTCGAAGAAAATGTCCTGGGGCCGCATCCCCTGCTTACCCCGAAACGGAATTATCCCGCCGTTATGCTTTCGCCGATTCATTTCCGCCGGATCAACCCCGCTATTCGAGTCAATAAACAGAAACCGTTCGAGCAATTGTGCTGCCTGGTCCGCCCTCATCTGCAAAATCATATTCAGCAGATTTTCCATCGGCACGCTATTCTCAATCGGCGTATTGCCCCACCAATACTCCAGCCTCGGGTCACACGTAATAATCGACAGCGGGATCAAGCCCTCATCATTTGGATTCGTGCCAAACCGTATAATCTTGTCTCCCGCCATCTCAAGATAGTAACATCGCTCGTCACCCTCGTTGCCCCTCACTTGCAGCTTACCATAGTGGTACGTCACATCCACCCCTACGCGCTGCCAGTCCGTTACTTCGCCCTTGCTGAAATACTTCGGGTCCGAAATCGTTTCATCCATCGCCCGTTTTATCACTTCCCGCATGTTCTTCTTTATCACATTCGGGTCAGTTTCCGACTCATGTATCAATCTCGACAGCGGCACTCGCTCGATCCACCCGTTATACGGAGAATCCGTTGGCTGCGCTACTCCCTTGTCCTGGTAGTAATTCAGCGGATTTATCGTGTAATTGTACACATTGTGCCGCCTCTGCATTCCCATTGGCTGCTTTTCAAACCCGAACGGCCCATACACCGTCTTCTCCCGGCCGTCGCCCTGCTTTGTGGGCTGATACCTCATAGGCATAACCGCCACCCCGTACCGACCCACATAATGCAGGCTATCACGCCACGCCTTCGCCCGGAATTCCGTCCTTCGAAAGTTCTGATTCATTACCTCTTGCGCAACCGTAGCATTTATTCGCGGTGTATCCCCTTCCGGCAATATCGTGCTGATAGGCTCCCCCCGAAAAGAAGCCAACGCCATCCCTGTAAACATCCGGTACTTCTCACGCACCAACGGCATGCATATCTTGCTCTTGAAATTATTCGCCGACCGCACCTTGCTCCGCGTAGGATGAAACCGCATATCAACAGAATCGTCCAGCCTGCTCATGCGATTCTTCAATTTCTTGAAACACGTTGACCCGTAATAGTCGCCCTTCTGATCCATCACCAACCGCGTGATGTTCTTCTCTTCAGAACCAAACCGTCCAACAAGGTCTTTCGTGTATTTAGCCATTTTCGCCTGCTGTCTCCGCTCGTTTCATCCGTACCAATAACCCGCGCAACTTGTCCGCCGCTTCACCGCGCTTTTCCTCCGGCTCCGTCAAATACACCATCGACAACTGCTCACGGCTCAAATCACTACTCCGCCGGGCAATTTCACCCACCACTTTCGCCACATCCGCCGGCAACTCCCGCCGTATCAACGCCCGGCGCTGCCCCCTGCTGTATTGTGGCCCATAAGCCACCACCGTACCCTCTAAATGCTCTTTCACCCGCTTATTTTCAAGCGCACGGCGCACCCGGTACCCTGCAAATGTCTCATCCGCACGTCTATCCATCAATTCCCTCGTTATCGCGTTGTTACACTCGACCCCAATTTCTGAACAAACTGAACCATCACCCTCAACGCACTACCGCAATTATCCGTAGTCCCCTTCACCACCGCCCGTATAAACGGAGGCCCGCCGTCCGGCTTCACCTGACTCCCAGTATACGCCCACCCCGCCACATTCAACGTATCAACCCATCCCTGAGACTTCGTCACCGCTAACGTCTGATCCGCATACCCCGCCGTCATATCACCCTCACTACCGTAATTCACAGAATCAACCCACAATACCGGCATCCAGAACGTGTCCACCGTCCCGCCCGTATCCAAAACCAACCCACCCAACTCAACCCCATACAAAAATGCACTCGAATCACCCGCATACCCCGTACTCGTCGTATCATTGAAAAACACATACAAACTCAAATCATCATACGACGCATGCTCATATACCTTGCTCCTGCCCGTGCTCGTCCCACTCACCCCATAAACCAAACTCGTATCTCCCCAGCCATTCCAGTTCTCCAGCCCAAACACCAACCCCACACACACCAATACCGACATCAATACCCTGTTCATCTCAGCACCTCCGCTACCGTATATTCACGATCACTTTTCTCGAAAACCATCCCACTCTCATCCACACCTACGGGGACGCTGTCCAGTGTTATTTTAGGCATTACGTAAACATCCCCCAATTCAAGCGAGTCACCAAACCTACCAACATGAAGGCACTCAACAACTCCTCCACCACCTAACCCCACAATACGCATAACCTCCGACGTACGCCTGTTTACAAGCATACCCTTCAATGTCAATCCCGTATTGTTATCGAATCGTATCTTTGTCACAGCCTCTCCCCGTTTCGGTGTTCCATGCAACTCAAATCAATTTCAAAATTTTTCAACCCTGGAGTCCCATCCGGTATTCATACACACTTTTCCCCCTGTGGATAGGGAGTGGGACATATCAGTATATATAAAGTATGGGACCCGCTCAGAGGGGTGTACCCCCCCCTACCCATGCCCCTGCTGTACAAGGTGTGGGGTATAGTCCCAATCATCCTATTTGCCCATCTGACGTTTCGCACCCATATTGATTATCTGACGATTGCTCTCTATGACCCTGCGGTCATGCACAGCTCTACGCGCCTCACTGTGAGCCATGCGCCTGACGTGCGACACCGCACCAGCCGCGCGCTCCGCGAGCCTGATTGCCTCATCTAGTGCCGGATCATTGATGCACTGAGCCACTAGCTCAGCCGGATCGCATACGTCTGTCCCCGGACCCAGATCAGACTCCCGTATCTCAATGGCTGGTGATTTGTCCACGTTGACCCCCGTGGTTAGATCGGGCATTATACCCGAATTGTGGCGATGTTACCCTATTGTGGTAATATACCCGAAAGGGCTGTGGCTGTCAACAATTTAATGCAAGTTTACATAATGTCTATTTCGCGCCATAGCATAACTGGGGTTTTAACCGCGTAACTGGGGGTTTTGGGGGTTACGCCTGATTGCTTAACCCGAAATGTGCCATTGTGGCACTTGCTTAACCGGGTAACCTGCCAACGACCACTTAACGCCTGGACACGTATCTGCGGTGCTCGGGGTCAACCCTGCGCTCCTCGGACACATGCGGTGGCCGTCCCCAGTACAGTCCTCGCAGTCGTGGCTTGTCCTATTACATAATAGTAGTTGTTGCGCCCGCTCAGCGTCATGCTGGCGGGTCACGCTACGCCGCAAAACTGCTATTATGCAAACTGGGGGCGGAACTGATTGTAGCCGGTCTACTATGCGGCTCAGACTGACACTGATGCCGCGTCGACCCCAATTTCCCCCCTGATTCATTCACTCATCAATAGTTATCCACAAGTTATCCACATTCTGTGTTGCCTTGTAATTGCTGTTTTTGCCTGTGTTTTGGTCAATTTGGTTGAGTTGTCCACAAGTTATCAACATTTTCTGTGCATCAGGTTAATTGTGGGGGTGTATCAAATAGATACATGTACCCGTATGATACATGGTGTTTCGAGACAGTTGTGTCTATCAATTGGTTGGGGGGTCGCAATAATGCGACTGTTGAATTGGGATTGTATTGGGGAGCATCCCCCAAGCCCCCGTGGATTGCGAGCTGCGGACGGAATCCCCCCAAACCCCCCTTAGGCTGGGGTTGCCTGTGGGGTCTGGTGGTATCCGTGTAGCTCAGATTTTTGGCGGCCAGATGTTACTCGCCTCCGCCTGGCGTGCGTGTCATCTACTGTAGCACACCACTGAGATGTAGAGTCGCGTTAGTGCCCCCAGGGTGAGCCCACGAAGCAGCGCCTGTGTGTATCGCTGACTGCTCTACAGATATCCCCATACCGTAATATACATCATTTCCGGGGTGCTGTCTACA
>CAZGGE010000063.1:0-1698 GCA_964524285.1 uncultured Pirellulales bacterium | reverse complement strand
TTCGTGGTAGTTTTCTGTCGCGCTGTTCAGCGCCCAAGGGGTAATAGGCCCCTAAATGGGGCCTATTTTTGTATTCCTTCTGCGCAAAGTTATCTATCGGTTGTCAATCCTAAAATACTGCCACTTGTCAACCTTCCAGTGCTGCCAGTCGGGCCAGGCGTTCGAGCGCCCCCAGCCGCGCCTTTTTGCGGTTGTTTGTCAAATTCCCAATTTAATTTCTATTTAATTTCTATTTAATTATGGCTATTCTGGGCTGTTTGGGGCAATTCTGTATTTAATTTGCATAAAAGTATTGACAATGCTATAAAAGTATGTTATATTGCATACATAGGCAAGAGACACCACACCAAAAAAAGGGGACTAGCATGACACAGACAACAAAGGCACTCGGCGCAACTCCTGTACGTGCAATCGTGCGCATGGCTCGCAAGTCGCAGCGATGGACTGGCAACAGCCACGGCGAGCCCGGCGGTATCGACATCAACCCAGAGACAGCACGGCAGGCCGTTGCAATCTGTCTCGATATGTACCCGCAATTTGTGGCCCCTTGCCGGATGGCGGATGACAAGCTGGCTACCAGGCGGGCAGGACATTATGCACACAGGTCTATGAGTATTTTCGGCGAGCGACCAATAACCCGATAACCACCATTACGTAAGCAATCCGGGCATTGTAAGCAATCCGGGCATTACCACAAAGGGGCAAAATGAGCAAACAACGAATCAGTTTATCAATCGAGCCTGAGTTGCTTAACCGGCTCAGGAGTCAGGCAGAGAAGACCGGCTTGAAGGTCAACACGATTGTCGAACAGGGTATCGAGTTGAGAATTGAGGAACTGGAGAAATCCACTAATGCCTAACAAAAAAGCAAATGCGGAAGCAAACAACATGCAGATAATCAATTATCGCTCCCCTGGAAGAGCAAGTGGGCGCAGCTATCGCTATCTAACTGCGCAGTGTACTCCCCTGTGTGTTCGCAGGGCGGTATGCAGTTCCGGGCGCTATCATCTCCCGGAAACTCCTTGCGCCGGTTTGTACCGGCCGGGGGAGCTATCATCAACCCCGCGCAGCATCGTTGCCGCGTCTTGCCTGTCTCAGTCCCGCATCACATTGGCGGCTTGATTGCAAAGGCATGTACCCACAATATACCACAGGATACCAGCAATGTCAACAGAAAAAAGAACAAGTTTCATCAAAATCCGCACCACGCCCGAGACATACGCCAAAATCAAGCAATACGCTCACAAAACCGGCCAGACTTTCACAGCGGTTGTTGAATATGCGGTTTTGGATATGATTGAACCGAACCAAAAGAAAGGGGACAGCACAAAATGAACAGCTTTACGTATCTCTGCATATACTACGCCGTTTTCGGCTTTTTTCTGTATCTTTGCTTTAATCCGGGGGTTATGCCGTGAAAATGATAATTGAATCAATGCTTGTTGCCTACCCGGTCATTTTGTTAATTTTTGGTCTGGCACTGATTGCCGACAGTGTTTTGACGTGGATCGAGCGGCGCAAATGATAGAGATTAACCATAACCCAACAGGAGGACTAGATGAGATACCAAATTAAGCATTATAACAATTCTGTGCTATACGAATCTGAGGCTAGTGATTTGCGCGAGGCGGTTGAGAAGGCGGTTTCGTCTGACGCGGATCTCGGGGGCGCGGATCTCGGGGGCGCGGATCTCAGGGGC
>CAZGGE010000062.1:14385-15960 GCA_964524285.1 uncultured Pirellulales bacterium | reverse complement strand
CCAGACTGGATTGTCCAGCTTGCCCACATCAGCTTTCTTGGCGCTGCTCATTTTGCTTCTCCCTTTTTTGAAATTTTGCCCGGTATTTTTACATTAATACAATAAGCATCTTTTGTAAGGAATACCTTCAATTTCGCCAATATTCGGTCTTCTGAAGTTTTGATATAGATTATTGAAAACCTGCAGGGGCAGTATATTTGGTTTGGAGGTAAAAATCACGGTCAAAAGCAGGATTTTAACAAGGTGAAGGATAAGCTGTCGAACAGGATAAGGGCCATTATTGTATTTGTGCGTTTTCGAGGCAGATGCGTGCGTTTCTTTTGAGGATTTCGAGGCCTGTGTGTTGTAAGGGAGAGTCGGCGAATTCCCGGCGGAATTGCTGAGGTGTCAGGTTAAGGATTTTCCGGGGGGACAATTGTTGACGGTGCGGGTAGAATTCGAAGCTGTTGTTATGTCGGTTTGGGGCGTTTTGGTAATACGGGCAGGCGAGGACGCAGCGGTCGCAGCCGAAAAGGAGATTATCGATTTTTTTGGCGAGGTCCGGCGGTATGGAAGATTTGTATTCGATGGTGAGGTAACTGATGCACTTTTCTGCGTGGAATGTGCCGTCGGGGGCGAGTGCGTTTGTGGGGCAGGCTTTTATACATTCGTCGCATTGTGAGCATGTCCGGCAGACAGGTTCATCGGGGTTTAGTTCGAGGCTGGTGATGAGTTCACCGAGGAGGATGTTTGGGCCGACTGCGGGATTTATGAGCATGTGGTTTTTTGCGATGAAGCCGATTCCTGCTCGCTGGGCGAGTGCTCTTTCTGCCAGTGGTACGGAGTCAACGCAGATTTTGAATTCGAGGCCGGTGCCGGTTTTGGAGGTCAGGAAAAGGGCGAGTTCGCGGAGGCGGCTTTTTATGAAGCGGTGGTAGTCTTCGTAGCAGGCATACATTGCCACGGTTCCTGCGGGTTCGTTTTGGGGTTTGGTGGATTTTTGTTTTGGTGGTTTGTAGTTGAGGCCGACGACGATGACCGAGCGAGCGGCGGGCATGAGCTTTGCGGGGTTTATGCGTTTTTGGAGGTTTGCGTGCATGTAGTTCATCTGGGCGGCGTGGCCGGCGTTGAGCCATTGAGTGAGGGCGTCGATGTGGTCGGTGTGGATGGGTGAGGCGTCGGTGATGCCGACGAGGTCGAAGCCGAGTTCGAGGGCTTTTTGCTTTAAGAGGAGGCTGAGGTTCATGGCAGGGTGATTATAACGAATCACGGCGGTTTTAGACAGGTGTGTTTTGGTGAAATGGTGGTTTTGAGGCTTATAATACTCCCCAAAAGCTGGATGCATGATTAAGGCGGATTCATTGCGGATTATTTGAGCCTTTGGAAAAAAGGAGGCCCAGCGGGCGGCTAATTGTGTCAGGCAGAAATGGGTGATTGAGGGCGAAAGTTCCTTGTAAAGCCTACCGGAGCAGGAGGGATTCCGAGACGGCATCGGGCCCGTCGCTTCGCTCCGTGTCGCCCCCCCCCGTGGCATCTGCTTCGCAGATGCGGGTGTTCGAACCCCTCCTACCGGAGCAGGAGGGATTCGAACCCCCG
>CAZGGE010000062.1:0-14375 GCA_964524285.1 uncultured Pirellulales bacterium | reverse complement strand
GCATCATCGCCATTTAGCCGGGGAGGTTCGGCGGAGGGGGAGGGATTCGAACCCCCGGTGCCTTTCGGCACAGCGGTTTTCAAGACCGCCGCCTTAAACCACTCGGCCACTGCTCCGTTGCTTCAGTTTGCCGCCTTCGGGCCTGAAGCAATTGTATTTTAGCGTAAAGCGGGGATTCTGCAAGTAACTGAACGGCTGAGGGTAAACGGGGGCTTGAGAGAGTCATTAAACATTGGGAAAATTTTTTTATTTTTTATTTGACATTGCATAGTATGCATAACATAATATGTAAAGTGAAGCATGATTCATTTTGTTTTGGCAGGCTGTAGCATTTATTAAACAGAAATTTTTAACAAGGAGAAGGCAGATGCAGTTTGAAAGTCAGTTATTAAAGGGGGTGGCGCCGGCGGTGGTGCTTGAGATTCTGTCGCGCGGGCCTATGTATGGTTATGAGCTGAGCGAAGCGATTGAGCAGAGAAGCGGTGAAGTGCTTACGCTGGGAAAGGGTACGCTGTATCCGCTGCTTTATAATCTGGAGGCAAAGAGGCTGGTTTGCTCGAATTGGCAGGAATCCGATTCGGGGCGGCGACGAAAATACTATTCCATCACCAGCAAAGGAAAGGCACAACTTGCAAGCCGGAAAAAGGAATTAAAAGAGCTTGCCGTCGGTCTTGATTGTATCTTTGGCGGAGCTATCAGTAAGGCGCTGGCCTGAACCTGAAGCGAGCTGTAAGTTCACGGGAGCAAACGCAAATGAAAGCGTTTAAGACAATACTGTTTTCGGTAGCTATAAGTACGGTAGTTGGTCTGAGCGCAGGTTTAATTTGGGCTGAGGTATTCAGAGGGGGCGACAGCTATTTATCGGTTGTCGGTATGATAGTCGGGCTTTTTATTACCATACCGGCGAACTTTATCATATGCCTTATAAGGCATATTCGGTACAGGCGCAGGATATTGATGGACTCTCTTAATCTGGATTCACTGCCCAAACAGGGGCGGGAATACATAAAATCGGTAGGGCGATACATGGGATATCTCATTGAGGTTCGCCTGGATGTAATGAATGAGTTGGCCGGCCACTTCGAGGATGCCTTGCGGGATTGCAGAAGCGAGGAGGAAAGGCAGCAAAAGGCTCAGGAGCTTATCGAGGGATTCGGGGATGCGAAGCTGTTGGGTAAATTGCTTCGGCGTGCGAAGAAACGGTGCAGGCCTGTATGGAGGACGGTTGTTGCGCGGACGGGGCAGGTGCTATTTTTGCTTATTATTTTTCTTGTTGTGTACGTGGGATGGTTTTTTGCTGGTGAGCCGAAGATAATGGTGAATTATCTTGAAAGGCTTAACGAGCTTGCGCGGCCTGAGGCGGATAAGTCGATGAATGCGGCGCCTTATTATCTGGAGGCGGCTGAATGGTTTGAGGCCTTGCCGCGCGAAGTAAGAGAGCTTATCACTAAAGACTACGACGAAGTCAATGAGCAAGGCAGAGAGCGGATAAGGCAATTGATAAGCGATAGTAATGAGATGCTCACTCTTGCTGCTAAAGGGACAGAGAAGCCTTATTACTGGCGTAAATATGAAGCGAAGGGCATAAAAAATATCAGGGAAGTAAGAAGCAGGATGCCGGCACTGAGCGGTCACCGTTATGTAGCAAAGGCTCTTTGTTGGAGAGCGATACTAAACGCAGAGCATGGCAGAGGCAGAACAGCTTTAAATGATTTAATGATTTGTTATCGTCAAGGCCTGCATATCAAAAGCGGTAAGAAAGGACTTATCGAGCAGCTTACGGGCACAGCCATTGAAGCAATAGCAGTTGAAGCAGCAATGTACTTATTGTCGAGACATTCTGTACATAGAGATACGCTGGCGGATTTTCAAAAGGAACTGGAGGATATCATTAACAACGAGAGCTTTGCTTTCTATTTTGAGGCAGAAAAGCTGGGTGTCTATGACGAGATTCAAAGATGTTTTACGGGAGGCGGTTTCAGTGGAGAACATCTTTACCTTCCGCGGGTCAGGACGTGGACAAAAAGATGGATTGAAGATGAAACTTGGTGGGACGAGATGTCGCGTGTTTTATTCAGGAAAGAAGGCTGGCTTGGAATGGTGGAAGGCAGTGTAAATGTGTTCTTCCTTCACCCTGATAAGCAGGAAACGAGAGAAACGGCAGACAGGCTTTATGAGTTCGCAGAGAGGGCATCAAAGTTGACGCCTGCTGCGATACGGGCTGAAGAGCTGGATTTGGAGGAGCGGGCAATGGAGATAGTTGTTGATAATATACTGCTTCAAATAATAACACCTCCTATCTGGAAGGTTTCTGAGCTTATGGACAGGGTTGAAGTGTATGTAAAGAGTACGGTGACACTGGCGGGGATATTGAGATTTGAAAAGGATAAAGGGCGGTATCCGGAAAATTTGCAAGAATTGTTAGAGTCCGGATATGTAAAGCAGATTCCGATTGACCCTTTCAGCGATGAGCCGCTGAAGTATAAAAGACGGGGTGAGGATTTCGTACTGTATAGCGTGGGTACAAACTTTCAGGATGACGGCGGGGTGGCGAGCAGAAACCCATCAGGACAGATAAGACTCTGGGGCGGTAATGGTGATGCGGTGTTCTGGCCGGTGGAGGAGGACAGGTAGGGGGAGAATTTGCAGCCGGCGTGGGGTTGATATAGAATAGGGGTGAATTTTGCCGGTTGTGATGGAAAGGATTTTTATGAAGCGATGGTTTATAGTTGTTGTTTGCGCGGCAGTTCTATGCTCATTGGGCGGATGCGAAAAGAAGGATGCGGAGTTCGAAGCGGAGATTTGGGGGGGTGTGAATCCGTGGACGCATCTGGAGTTTAATAATGACAGTGATAATTTTCAGTTTATAATAGTAAGTGACCGGACCGGCGGGGCAAGGGCAGGGGTGTTTGCGGATGCGATGAGGAAGGTGAATCTATTGCAGCCGGAGTTTGTGATGTGCGTGGGGGATTTGATTGAGGGTTATACCGAGGATGAGGCGGAGGTGGATAAACAGTGGGAGGAGTTCGAGCGGCTGGTGGGTATTCTGGAGATGCCGTTTTTTTATGTGCCGGGCAATCATGATGTAACGAATACGATGATGCTGGATAAATTGAAGGAGCGTTTCGGGAGGAGTTACTATCATTTTAAGTACAGGGACGTTTTGTTTTTGTGCCTGAACAGCGAAGGCGGGCAGAATAAGCACGAGGTGAGCCGGCTGGGCGATGAGCAGATTGAGTATTTCCGTAAGGTGCTTGACGATAACAGGTATGTCAGGTGGACGCTGATATTCGTGCATAAGCCGATATGGGAGGACGGCAACGAAAGCTGGTCGGAGTTTGAGCGGTTGCTTGAAGGGCGTGAATACACGGTTTTTGCGGGCCATAAGCATCAGTACGGCAAGGCTGTTCGCGGTAATCGAAAGTACATACGTCTGGCGACAACGGGCGGTGTAAGCGGGCTCCAGGGCCGGTCGGTGGGGACATTCGACCACGTGGTTTGGGTTACGATGACCGACGACGGGCCGAGGGTGGCGAATTTGATGCTGGACGGTATTTGTGACGAGAACGTTACCAGCGCAACGACGGCCAATATGGCACGGTTGATAAAGGACAAACTGGATACAGGTGAGGTTGTAAGGTGTGAGCCGATTGTGGTATTGGGCGGGTTGTTTTCAGGCGGAAAACTGCGGATGTTGGTAAATAACTTCGGGGGACTCACTATGGGGCTGGAGGGAAGGTTCGATTGCAGTTGTGATATAAGTGTGTCGCCGTCCGAGATTAAAGAAAGCGTAAAACCCTTTTGCAGCAAAATCATAGATTTGAAAGTCGAAGCTGAACCTCCGGTCAGGGTCGAAGATTTACGCGGGTGCGTGTTCGAAGGATATATTTCTTATGACGTGGGCAAAGGAGAGCCGATGAAAGCGGATGCCCGCTGTGTAATAAAGATAAAAAAGGCGGGAGTTAAAGCCGACCGAAGTTTAGTTCACTGAGTGAGCTGTAAACCGGGAGGTGAGAGGGCGTGATAAATGTTTATGTTGGTGAGGTTTTCTCTAAGGGGGGTGTTGTTTGTGGCGGGCTTAGCGAAAAATTTTTCTTTTAACGCTTCTTTGCGCTTTTCGGATTCTTCTGCGTCTTCTTTCGGAGGGTTTTTCATAGTAAGCGTTCTTTTTCATGTCTTTTATGAGTCCTTCTTTTTCGCAAAGTTTTTTGAATCTTCTAATCATTTGTTGGACGGATTCGCCCGTCCTTGACTGTACTTTCAGCATAGGCACCAACCTTTCCTTCAAAAGCCGACATAATAATCGGCATGACCGGGGTTTACAATAAATTAAGGACCGTTTGAGACGGCCCAAAAACTCAATTTTAGGTTTTGTCCGATTGTATATCAAGGCAAAATTTCCAAATTTATGGGCTGTTGGGGGATTTTTGAGGGTATCGGGCGGCGTTTTTGACAGAACAGTGGGTTTTTGGCGAACATTCGCCTCTCAGGTTGAATATGAAGCGTTGTTTTGTTAAGATGTATTTTTAATTGGAGGTATTTTTTATAGTGGGAAAATTGCGTCAGACGCGTCGAGAAGGGCGAGAGCGCGCGATTCTGGTGGCCGCCATTTTGCGGGGCCGAAACAATGGGGATGACCTGGCGGAACTTACATCACTGGCGGAGAGTGCCAATGCTCAGGTGGTTGACAGGTTCCAGCAGAAGATTAGCAGCATAAAGCCTTCGACCTACATCGGCAAAGGTAAAGCCGAGCAGTTAAAGCAGCGTGTCAAACGGTTCGGTGCCGACGTCGTGATATTCGATAATGACCTTTCACCTCGCCAGGTTCGGGATCTTGAGCAGACTACGGGTTCGAAGGTTCTCGACCGCAGCGAATTGATACTGGATATATTTGCTCATCGCGCCAAGACTCGTCAGGCTAAACTTCAGGTAGAGCTGGCGCAGTTGGAATATACTTATCCCCGTCTGACGCGGATGTGGTCTCACCTTGACAGTGTCGCGGGCGCAGGTGGGGGGACGAATGCGGGTGCCGTTGGAGGAATCGGTACGCGAGGTCCCGGTGAAAAGCAGCTTGAAATCGACCGGCGACTGGTCAACAAGCGTATAACGGAATTGAAGAGGGAGCTGTCTAACATCGACAATCGCAAGCTGCGTGAAATCAATGGGCGCAGGGAATTGTATAAGCTTTGTCTTGTCGGTTATACGAACGCCGGCAAGAGTACTCTGCTTAACAGGCTTACCGGCGCGGGAGTTTTCGTGGAGGACAGGTTGTTTGCAACTCTTGATACTCGGACGCGCAAATGGATTCCCGACCGCGGGGTGGAAATATTGCTGAGTGACACGGTAGGTTTTGTGAGGAATCTTCCGCATCAGTTGGTTGCGTCTTTCAAGGCGACGCTGGAGGAGGCGGTGAACGCGGACCTGCTTTTGCACGTGGTTGATGCTTCCAATCCCGACGCTCTGGAGCAGATTGAATCCGTTCGCAAAGTGTTGTCCGAGATAGGCTGCGGCGACAAGCAGGTGCTGGAAGTACTTAACAAGATAGATGCGTTGGGACGTATCGAAGAACTTCAGATGCTTCAGACCGCATTTCCGGAAGCGATTTCCATATCCGCAAAGAGCGGAATGGGGCTGGAGGAGCTGAGCAGTGCGGTGCTTAGGAAGTATAAGGGCGGGGAACTCCTGCTTCGTGTAACCAGTTGCCAGTCAAACGGTAAGGTTCCAAGTTTTTTGCGTGCACACGGCAGGATAGTTCAGGACAATTACATCGACGGTTTTGTTTTGATTGACGCCTGGCTTGGACAGAAGCAGCTTTTTAATCTTGAACGTCTTCGGCCGGAACGCATCGAAATCATCGAGTGATAGCAGTGTGAATTAGAACTCGCGTCGCAATGATTGACATTGGCTGCTGTAGTTGTTTATATTTCTTTTCATGTTCGATAATGTTTCCATAATCGGCGACGGAGCGATGGGCAGTGTTCTTGCTATGCTGCTCTGCGAGAAGGGTCGTGGTGTGCGCATGTGGGGTTATAATGCGCGGCAACTACGTGAGACAGAGAAGGCCGGCGAGAACAAGAGATTTCTTGCCGGCTATAAGATGCCGGATGCACTGGATTACGAACCTTCGGACGAAAAGATTATGGCGGGTGCGGAGCTTGTGGTATCGGCGGTGCCTTGTCAGTATTTGCGTCCGGTCTGGCAAAGGCTGGCAAATCACTTTCCGAGAAGCGTTCCAATTGTTTCGGTGGTGAAGGGGATTGAGAACGGCACGCTGTTAAGGCCGAGCGAGATTCTGGGGGATGTAGTAGGTGATGAGGTTCGTTGCGTCGCTCTTTCCGGGCCGACGATTGCGGATGAACTGGCGCGAAAACTTCCGGCGACCGCATGTGCGGCGTGTGGTGACGAGCGGCTGGCTCGTGAGGTTCAGTATACTTTCAGCACGAACTGGCTTCGAATTTATACGAATAGTGACATAGTTGGCGTAGAGCTGGCGGCGGCGTGCAAGAATATCATAGCGATAGCGGCAGGTATTATTGACGGGATGCGTGCGGGCGACAATGCCAAGGCGGCCTTGTTGAGCAGAGGTTTGGCGGAGATAACTCGTCTTGGTCTGGCGTTGGGGGCGCGAGTGGAAACTTTTGCAGGGCTTACGGGCCTCGGTGATCTGGTAACCACATGCATTTCGCCGAAAGGAAGGAACCGTTCGTTCGGAGAGCGCGTGGGCGGCGGGCAGACGGTAGAACAAGCGATGCAGGCGACCGAGTCGGTTATCGAGGGTATTGCAACATGCCGCTCGGTGGTTAGCCTGGCCGGCGAACGGGGGATTGAAATGCCGATAACACAGGCCGTTTATTCCATTATTTTCCACGGCAAATCGGTGGAGGATGCAATTGTAGAGTTGATGACGCGGGAGTTAAAATCCGAATAGATTTTAAGCCTGCGGTTATTCGAGGGGGCGGGAATTTTTTGCCCTGTTTGAGAGTTCGGTTCCGGCATGTTATTTGGTCCTATAAACTGCGGTGGTGTGCAGGTATTGATTTTATTATCCGCAGGTGGTTGGATACCTCCTGGGGCAATTGCGCCTTTATCGGTGGTAATGGAATTGCAGGGATTGCATTTTCACAGCTACACTTCAAAGGGATAGGGTGAGAATACAAAAGGCAAAGCGAGTGGGAGGTGTATCATTACCAGCGGATTTTATGAGACGGTTTTGGTTTACAAAGTGTCTTTTGCGTGTTGGAACCCGGCCGAAAGTTAACCTTTTGTGGTTTTCTTTATTATATTTTTAATAGTAAGGTGCTGTAAATGCGCCGGTGATGTGTTGTTTTAAGGCGGATATGAGCGGTCAAGGGGAGGTCAGTAGTCAAGTGAATAAAGTAGTTGTTTGTAAGCCCCGATATTTTGAGCGGGCAGACACCGGTCAAGATAATACAGGGAACGAGCAATTTTTGAGGTAATGGTTCTGACCATCGCATATGGAAGAGTGGTCATTAACCCTGGGAAGCGGCTTTAATGAAGTTACTTGACAGACTGCAAGTTCTGAGTAACCGTGCATGTCCCATCGGTGTTGATTTGGGACAGAACGCGCTGAAGGTTGCGCAACTTAAGATAACCGGCAAAAATATAAGTCTGGTTTGTGCTGGCATAGAGGTACGTCCGGCAGAAATAAAACCCGGCAGTGCCGCCTGGCAGCGATGGGCGATAGAATCGGCAAGGAAGCTGACAGGCGACGGTGAATTCAGTGGCAGGGAGGTAATATCTGCTCTTCCGGCAACGGACGTATATATCGACCACCTGAAGGTTCCGCGTGTAGAGAACAAGAAATCGTCAGACGTACTTCTTTCGAAGATACAGGAGAAACTGCCTTTTCCGGGAGAGGATTCAATGGTGAAGTATATACCATCTGAAAACGGAAACGTTGTGATAATGGCGACGGAGCGTTCGAAAGTGGAACGTCATCTGGCGATATACGAGAGAGCGAATTTGACCATAAAGTCGATAGCCGTCTGGCCCGTGGCATTGTTGAACACTTATACGAGTTTTTTTGGAAGGCGAAGCTCGGATTTTAAATCGGTGGTAATGCTTCTGGATGCGTCCCCAAAGCTGGTGAATGTTGTGATATGCAGGCACAGAGAGTTGCTTTTTGCACGTTCGATCGCGGTGGGGACGAAGGATTTGTCCAGCGAGGAGATGATGAAAAGGTTAATGCTGGAGTTGACGGCTTGTAAACGTCATTTTGGTTCGATGTACAGGAGTTGTCGTATTGAGCGTCTTGTTTTTTTGAGCGGCGAGACTCTTGATCGTGAGACGTGTGCATTGATAGCCCGTCAGATGGAAATGCCGGCACAGATGGGAAATTGTATGGAGGCGGTCGAAATCGAGAATACACAAAAGCTGTTGACAGACGGAGGAGGCCTCGGAGGAGGCTGGGCGGAGTCTTTTGGCCTCAGTTTATACTGGCAGTAACGGCCGAACATGTAAACCAAGAAAGTTAAAGATGACAAACATAAATTTTGTACCGGATGATTATATTCAAAGCGGAGAATCGCGCAGAACAAATGTGATGTACCTTGTTTTGTTTGCGATAGTGATGGCCGCATGTGGTGGTTCTTTCGGTTTTATCAAGATACGTTCAAGAGCGCTTTCGGCCAAGCAGGAGCGAATCGACAAAAAAATGACCGAGGCTCAAGAGACCATCAGGCAGTTCGAAGAGCTTCAGCAAAAGCGAAAGACGATGATGAAGACGGCGTTAACGACTGCGGAACTGCTTGAGCCGGTGCCTCGAAGTGTTTTGCTTGCTTTTTTTACCAACAATCTACCCAAAGGCGTCTCTCTTCTGGATCTGGAACTCAAACAGCAAAAAGCAAAGTCGGACGACGGCTATTCGCATCGTCGCAGCGGCAGCAAATATAAGGCACAGAAAAAAGCAAAGGAGGATTTTTTCAGCCGGAGAACATCACCTGAAAGATTCCTCGAAACGCATATCTCTCTGTTAGGTGTCGCTCCGAGCGATATTCAGGTTGCGACCTATATTGAACGTCTGATTAACTGTAATTTTCTGACAAGTGTGGCATTGGTGGAATCGAAAGAGCACCAGATTGAAAAGACGACTTTCCGGCAATTCAAGTTGACGGCGACGTTGAGGAGCGATGTTCATCTGACCGACGAGGATATCCAGAGAATCAGAAGCAAGGGTGCTTTAGTTAACTATGCCTTTTAATTAGAGGATTTGTGGGGACAGGAATCTGAATATGAATTTGGGAGTTGAGTAAACTGAAATGACGGGAAGCGCGAGGAAAATCCTGTTTTTTGTACTTCTTCTGGCGGTTACTTATCTTGCGTACCGTTATATGATTAAGCCTGCCAACGAGGATATAAATCGGCGCAAAAAGGCACTGGAGGCCAAGATGCAGAAGCTTTCAGAGATAGAAAAGGCGACCGCAGCGGCCAAGAGTCTGACGAAACAGCTCGATGAGCTTAGTGAAGCGATAGGTTTTTTCGAAAGCAAACTTCCGCCGACAAGTGAGATACACAAAGTACTGGAGCAGGTAACTGTAATAGCGCAGAAGCAGGGGCTTAGTCCAAAAACGATTCGAACCGTAAAATCAAAGGATAACAGCGGATACGTGGAGCAGCCTTTGAAGATGCAGCTTGTTGGGAATTTTAACGCTTTTTACTCGTATTTGCTGCAACTGGAGGAACTTCCACGAATAATGAAAATACGCGAGCTGGAATTAAAAAAGCAGGATGAAATCAACGGGACCATATCTGCGAGCTTCGTGGTAAGTATATTTTTTCAGGGCAAAACGTCTTAATTGTTAGAATGCCGCAGGGCCAGTATCTTTGTTAAACGTAACGGGACTGAAATTATGAAGACGGACCCAAACAACGAAAACGACAACGAACAGAAAAACGAACAGGCGTATTCTTCCGACGTTGGAGGCGTAAAACCCAAACCGGATAATCACGCCGCATTTTCTGCCGGTCGAATACCGGAAATGAATTCGTCGGGTGAAGACGAGCAGTATCTCACCATAGGCCCGAAGGGTCAGGATACTCGCAAGAGCACCTATATACTCATTGGTTTGTTTTGTATTGGTATGCTTTGTTTATTGTACATGATTAAAAAAGCCAAGCCTGAAAAGGCGTCGGCGAGTCTGTCAGGTGATAAAGAGGTCAAAATTGAAAAGGCAATCGCCCGAATCACCGGCGTAAAATCTCAGATATCCGAGAGCATGGGTGAGATAGTGGACAAGTTTTACCGTTTTTCTAATATGCAGCAGGTTGAGGTTAACGATCTGGCCAAGAACCCGTTTCAAAGACAGACGTCCCTGCCGGCAGAAGGACTGATGAAGCAGGTTGATTCGAACGTTGACCCGGAGCTAATCAGGCATCGCAAGCTTCAGGAGAAAGCCTCTGAAATGCATCTTTTAAGTATCATGGAATCTGAAGAAGGCAACTGTTGTATGATTGAAGACAAGGTGCTTTACGAGGGCGAGAGTATAGAAGAATTCAAGGTCAAGCGTATTATGGACAACTCGGTGATTCTCAAATCAGAAGGAGTTGAAGTTACGTTAAGGATGTCTGAATGAAACTTCCTTTTCCATTTCGAAACAAAGATAGTGATTCGGAATCTTCAGATTGGCGAGAGAAATCTCGACAAGCGGGTATGCCGGGCAAAATGCGTGCCTGCGTTGAAGTATCCGAAGACGAGCCTATCCTGGGACTTAGTAACATATATTTTCCGGACGAGCAAAGTTTCTCTTACGTTCGTGATATTGCCGACGCTCTGCTTGATATGGGCAGGATAACCGGCGAGCAGCGTGAACAGATACGTCATCAGTGCGAGCGGATGGGTAACAAGCCCGGTTCGGATGCAGAGACAGTTCTTGTAAAGTCCGGCTTTATTAACGCAGAAGACCCGGATTTATGGCGAGCGAAGGCTGAGCTTTACAGTATGGAATATCGTGACGTTCAGCCGGAGCAGGTTCAGCGTGAGGCTTTCGATAAACTCGATATTGACTTTATTCGTAATAATAACGTAATGCCTGTGTCAATTGAGGTGGAGACCGGAGTGGGCGACAATTCCCAGGCGATGCAGGAAGCCACGGTAGTACTTGCCACATCGGAGCCGGCCAATATATTTGCCATTGAGGATGCCAAACAGCGTCTAAAGATGAATGTGAGGGTTCTTGTTTGCAGGCCCTCCAATATTGAAGCGGTGTGCGATTCCTTCCGTGAAGAGGTCGTGGAATACTGCGTGGACGACATTCTCAGTGATATGACGGACGTTGAGGTGGTTCAGGACCAGCCTCGCGAGATAGCCGAAGACCTCGAAAAAATGGCGGGACAGTCACCGGTTATCAAGTTCGTTAATTACCTTATAAGTAATGCAATCAGCGAAGGTGCAAGCGATATACATATAGAGCCGAAAAACAAATATACGCGAATAAGGTACCGTATAGACGGCGTTTTGTTCGAGAATATGCAATCGCCTTTGAAGATGCACTCGGCTGTCGTTTCCCGTATCAAAATAATGTCCAATCTGGACATATCCGAGAGGCGTCTTCCCCAGGACGGCAAGGTTTCGGTAATCATAGGCAAACGAGCCATCGACCTGAGGGTTTCAATTCTTCCAACGAACAACGGAGAGAAGGTAGTAATTCGAATTCTGGACAGCAAATCCATACTTCGAGGTCTGGGCCGTATGGGAATGGATCCGGCGGTGATGAACACTTTCAAGGAGCAGATAGCGTTGCCTCATGGAATTATGCTCGTTACGGGTCCGACAGGCTCCGGTAAAAGTACTACTTTGTACTCGGCCCTTGCTCAAATGGACGGGGAAAGACTGAATATATCGACAGTTGAGGATCCTGTGGAATACGAGCTTGGTTTTTGCAATCAGGTACAGGTAATAGAAAAAATCGGACTGGGTTTTGCGACGGCCCTTCGTAGTCTGCTTCGTCAGGACCCGGACATAATAATGATAGGTGAAATAAGGGACAAAGAAACGGCCCAAATAGCGGTTCAGGCGGCTTTGACGGGGCACCTTGTACTTTCGACGCTTCATACGAATGACGCCGCCAGCAGTGTTACGCGGCTTGTAAACATAGGTATCGATCCCTATCTGATAGCCGCCTCCCTGAATTCGGTTCTTGCCCAGAGGCTTGTGAGAAAAATATGTACCAAATGCAAAGAGCCTTATCAGGTGCCTCCGAACATGAAAAATTACGTAGAGAAGGCGGGCGTCAAGCCCGAACAGTTGTCTCATGGCGCTGGTTGTGAGCATTGCCGAGGCTCTGGTTACTCCGGTCGAATAGGTATTTACGAAATGCTGCTTGTTGATGACAGGTTTCGCGACATGATTAACAAGGATTCGTCGCTGAATAACATGCGGCGGGCCTTTATGGAAAGTGGTCAATCTACGCTGTTTGGGGACGGCATAAAAAAAGTCGAACAGGGTCTTACGACGCTGGAGGAAGTGCTGAGAGTAACCGAGGTACACGAAACTTCGACAAGTGCAGGCAAAAATAAACCAAAAAAACCGCGAAAAAAGCGAAATACCCGCAAAAAACAAGATACTTCGGCAACGAACAGCCGTGAATCTGAGAACGGCGAAAAAACCGAAAAAACCGACCAGTAATTTACAGGGACCCGGATATATGATTAGCGTCAAAAAAATCCTGACAGAGGCTATAGACAAATTAGCCAGCGACGTTCACGTGAATGTAGGCATGCCGCCGGTGCTGCGAAGGAACACGGAGCTTATCACCATCGATGCGCCGTCCGTTACCAACGAAGTGGCTGAAAAGATGGTATTGTCCATGGTCGGCTCCGACAATCTGAAAAAATTGCAGGAACAAAAAGACCTTGATTTCTCGACAACGCTGGAGGACGGGCACCGTTTTCGAGTAAACGCCCATTACCAGAGGGAAAGTATAGCGATTTCCTTCAGAGTTATACCCAATGACATTCCCTCCATTGATGAACTGAATCTTCCGCCCATAGTCAGAGACCTGACGGATTTGCCCAGGGGGCTGGTTCTTGTTACAGGCCATACAGGCTCCGGCAAGAGTACTTCACTTGCAGCCATGATAGGAGCGATAAACGCCAAATATAGAAGGCACATCATTACGCTGGAAGACCCCATCGAATATGCATTGACCAATGACAAGAGCATGATTGAACAGAGAGAAATTGGTACGGACTGCCCTAATTTTGCATCGGGTTTGAGGCACGTTCTCAGGCAGGACCCGGACGTGATTATGGTAGGTGAAATGCGCGACCTTGAGACCACAAGTTCAACAATAACGGCGGCGGAGACCGGGCACCTGGTCTTCAGCACGCTGCATACGGTAAACGCGCCGCAGACGGTGGAGCGAATCATAGACATATACCCTTCCAGTCAGCAGGGTCAAATACGCACCATGCTGGCAAATACACTTCAGGCGGTTATTTCTCAAACGCTTTTCAGGCGTGTTGACGAGCCCGGCATGATACCGTGTACAGAGATACTTTTGTGTACTTCTGCTGTCCGTAATTGTATCCGGGAAAACAGGATTTATGAAATCCCCAATATTATCGAGACTTCCCGGCGTCTGTTTATGCAAAACATGGATACCAGCATTGCGGACATGTACTTCAAGGGGCACATCGACAGAGAAGAAGCCGTAGTTCGCTCGACAAATCCGGGTAAGATGGAAAAGCTTCTGGTGCACAAGCGCAGGGACGATAAATCCTCCGACCATATACCAAATCGAGAGGAAAGTAAGTAATTTTGCAGTAAATAATAATTATGTCAAGAACGATGCTTTATGTTATTCAGGATGAGGGGTTGGACAAGTGATTTTTGACAGCGGTCATAAAAACAGCAGTGCCGGCAGTGCTACGATGGAGAGAGAACCCGCCGGCAAATTTTTCGAGGGACAGGAACCTGAGCAGCAAAACCGGGATTCGCGAAAGAAAGCGGACGGCATTGTTGGTGCTCTCGATAAAGTACGCAATTTCCGTCTGGAATTTGGGCCCGGCAGAAAGGATATCCTTAATTTCACGAATCAGCTCGCCGTTATGGTTCGGGCCGGCATCAGTCTTCAAGTCTCTCTGGAATCCATCGCCGCCGACGTTCAGAATAAAAGATTCAGTGTCGTAATAAATGACCTCAAAAGCCGAATAGAAGCAGGGCAAAGTTTTTCGCAGGCACTGGCGGAGCATCCCGAGGTGTTCAGTGAACTTTACATTAATATGGTGGCGGCTGCTGAAATATCAGGTTCGCTCAGCGATATGCTGCAAAAGCTTTCAGAATACCTTGATGAGGAGGCGGACACTCGCTCTCAGGTGCGTGGGGCGATGGTTTACCCGATTATTATTGCGGTTAT
>CAZGGE010000061.1:0-16473 GCA_964524285.1 uncultured Pirellulales bacterium | reverse complement strand
TCTATAATCTACTGTACTAAATTGGGCGGGTGTCCCAATTCGGAACTCAGGAAATATCCCCGTCCAGGACTTCCCGGACAAGTTGTTCGTCGCAAATGAAACCTGCAGGTTTTTTACCTTCCGTCATTACATTTGTCCTCAGTACAACTGGCGTGTAATTCCACGATAAAGAACGCATGACCGGCAAAAATGTTACAGTGAAAAACCCTGGATAGTAATCTTAAAGCTAAATCCCTGCATACGCCCCCTGAGAGCAAGCTTCCTTATTCACCCCTCTTTTTTTCGGGCCATATCAACAAATCGTCAAATTTGCCCTTCTTTGCGCTTTGGCAGCAATCATATTAGCTGTTCTCGCATTTGCCGCTAAAGCCCTGGAAAAACAAAGCATTTTCCCTATCAAAAACTCAATGAATAACTTTGTTCAGTGAGTAAGTAATTATCCCCGATGCACCTGCCCGTTTCAAGGCAGGGACAAGTGAGCGTTCTACGTGTTCTTCAACCACAACCTCCACAGCCACATAATCGCTTTCGGCCAAAGGTGATACGGTGGGGCTTTTCTCGGCGGGCAGTACCTTCAGCACCGAGTCCACGTCTTGTTTTTTGACATTCATCTTAAGGCCTACACGGCCTCGTGCATCAATCGCCGCCTTCAAAAGTATGGAGACATTTTCAATCTTCTCACGCTTGAATGAATCCGCCCATGCCTTTTTATTGGCAAAGAGACGTGTGGTTGAAGTAACTACCGTATCCAGGACTCGCAGGTTGTTCGCACGAAGTGAAGAGCCGGTCTCGGTAAGCTCGACTATGGCATCCACCAGCCGGGCCTTGACCTCCGTCGCACCCCAGCTGAATTCCACTTTTACATCTATTGCCTTGTCTGAGAAATACTTTCTTGTGGTGTTTACCAACTCGGTAGCAACTATACATCCCTGCAAATCCCCCGGCTTGTGCTTATCCGATTCATTGGGAACGGCCAGTACCCATCGGGCGGGCTTGCTGGTTGCCTTGCTGTAGGCAAGTTCACATACCTCCACCACATCGGATTCGCTCTCTGTTATCCAGTCGTACCCCGTTATCCCGGCGTCCAGGACTCCGTCTTCGACATAACGGCTCATCTCCTGAGCACGAAGTGATATTAACTCAATTTCCTCATCATCTATCTGCGGAAAGTAGCTCCGGCTTGATTCGGTTATTGAAAGTCCTGCCTTGCAAAAAAGTGCTACTGTTGCCTTCTGCAAACTACCCGCCGGTATGCCCAGTTTTAATGCTTTTTCAACCATTTTACGAGGATTATCCCTTATGCTTTCTTCTTTTTTGTTTTGTTCTTTGTCTTTCTGCGTTTTGTTTTTCTTTTTGTCCTGGTGGTGGTTTTTCTGGAGGATTTCGCTTTGCGCCTGCGTGATTCGCTTTCGTTGCGAAGCAATTGATAAAACTCGTATGCATTACGCGTTGAAATCTGTCTGGTCAGAAATCCTTCAATATCCCGCTCGTCTGATTCGGGGTTGACCAGCTCCTTTTGCCGCAAATATTCTATCATGGAGGCCGTCAGGGGAATAGCATGGGCGTCCAGTGAAGTGAGCATACAGTAATTAACGACAAAATGGCTTACCTCGTCCAGCTTTTCGAGCGTCTCTTTTGCCTGACGTTTGCCCATCTTCCTGAGATGTACCAGATGCACCGTATTGTTTGCTTTGAAAGCGCTACCCAAAGCTCTGACAATTGACCAGGATGTACGTTTGGCTTCTGTTAAATCTTCATTCAATATTTCCACTATTTCCTGCTCACGGGAAACACGCAAATCATTCCAGTCTACGAAATAATCATGAATTCGTTTAAGCCTTGCCTGTGCTGATTTTTCCCGAACGTGCTCGCTTATCATTGCATACACCATAGCATCGGTCGGGTCTTCATATTCAGGCTTTTCGACTTTAGCATACTTTCGCTTCAGTGAACGATGCAGCTTGTGAATTTTGCGGCCATAATATTCACTGTTTTTCATATATATAGTGTTCCTTTTGTTAAGTTTACAGTCAGGTGCTGCAAATTCCGTGCTATTGCATTTCGTCGGTATTATTTTGGATGTTTTCGTCGACCGCTTCGTCTATTATTTTGTAAGTTTCCAGAAGTTTTTTAAATTCATCATCCATGTGAAATCTGAGAAGTGGGCAGTGTCGCGAACGCATTGAGCGTGCGAGAAATCCTCTGATTCTGTTGCCGGCCCCCTGTATGGCTGTGAAAGTAGCCTTTTGAGCCTCTCTGTTTTTGCCGAAGCTGCTCAGGTAAACATCGGCGTTGCGAAGGTCTGCGGCAACCTCGACACGGGTAACGCTTACAAGCCCCTTGATTCTGGGGTCGCTGAGATGGTTGAGGATAGCTTCGCTAACCACTTCTTTAATCATGCTCTGCAGTTTTTGTTGTCTTCGCGACTTCATAACTATTCGATAAAAATGCGTAACAAACACTCAAAATGCAGAAATTATTCACCATTAACCTATTCGATTGTCCTTGCTACTTCGATAACTTCATAAAAATCGAGGACGTCATCCACTTTTACATCGTCGAAACGCTCCAGTTTGACTCCACATTCCATTCCGGACTTGACTTCCCGGACATCGTCTTTGAAGTGCTTTAACGACTCGACTTTGATACCGTCTCTGATAACCACGTTATCCCGTACCAGGCGTACCTTGCTGTTCTTCTTTACCACGCCGTCACTTACATAACAACCGGCTATTGTTCCCACTCTTGATATCTTGAAAGTATCCCTGACCACGGCGCGTCCCACACTCTTTTCCTGCTTCTCAGGCTCAAGCAGGCCCGCCATTGCTTTCTGAATCTCATCGGTGAGGTGATAAATAACTTTGTATGACCTTATATCAACTCCCGCCGCTTCCGCCTGCTTGGCGACGTGTTCCTCGCAGGCAACGTTAAAACCAATGATAATTGCGTTTGAAGCCTCCGCCAGTAATACATCACCTTCAGTAATTCCGCCGGGAGCGGCGTGAAGAATCTTAATTCTGACCTCGTCCGTACTAAGCTGAGCAAGATACTCTTTGAGGACATCGACCGAGCCTTGCACGTCCGCCCTGATGATAAGGTTAAGCTCCTTGACATTTCCGGCTTCAATCTGGGTAAATAGATTGTCCAGAGTAACCTTGCTTCTTTGAGCAAGAACGTCTTCACGAATGTGTTGCTCAGCTTCTTCAGCGGCGTTTTTTGCCTTGTTAAAATCAGCGAGGCAGTAGAATGGGTCGCCGGCCTGTGGGACCTGGTTAAGCCCGGTTATTTCCGCGGGCATCACGCTTGTAACCTTCTCAACGTCCTCTCCGTTGCAGTCCCGCAGGGTTTTCACCCTTCCGTATGCAACTCCCGAAAGAATGATGTCTCCGTGGGACAAAGTTCCTTCCCTGGGCATCAGTGTGGCCACCGGACCTCGCTGCCTGGACATTCTGGCTTCTATTACATAACCGGTCGCAGGAATCGTATTATCAGCTTTTAACTCAAGAAGTTCGCCCAGATACTGTATATGATCGAGTAAATCATCTATTCCTTCGCCTGTTACAGCACTTGTCTTGACGACATCCGTCTCCCCACCCCATTCGGTCGGTGTGAGCTCCTGCTCAGATAATTGAGAATAAATACGGTTGATATCGCAACCGGGCAGGTCGATTTTGTTTAGTGCAACTATTACCGGGACATTCGCCGCCTTTGCATGCGATATCGCCTCAACGGTCTGAGGCATAATACCATCATCCGCAGCCACCACAAGGACCACAACATCGGTCATATTGGCACCTCTGGCGCGCATGGCGGTAAATGCCTCGTGGCCGGGCGTATCAAGGAAAGTTACCGTATTTCCGCTGAAATGTATCTGGTAAGCACCAATATGCTGTGTGATTCCGCCGGCTTCTCCGGCTGCCACTTTACTCGAGCGTATCTTGTCCAGTAAACTGGTTTTGCCGTGGTCCACATGCCCGAGCATTGTAGCCACTACGGGTCGTTTCTGAAGTTTTTTCCGCTCCCTGTTTTCAAACTCGGATTTTAGCTGTTCTTCCAGGCGCTGCTTTCGTTCAACTTTCAGCTCGGTGCCGAACTCGATGGCAACAAGTTCGGCCACTTCCGGTGATATCGCCTGATTTGCCGTGGCCATTACTCCCTGCTGCATAAGCTTGGTTATTATTTCAGCGGATTTTACCCCCAGCGCCGACGACAAGTCCTTCACAGTGATAGGTTCGTTTACAGTGGCAGTTTTTGTCTTTGCAGTAGCGCCGCTGCGAGCGGTCGATTTGCTGACTATCTTGCGCATGGGACGCAGACGCTTGCCTTCACCGATTGCCGCGCTCAAACGTGCCTGCCGTTCTTCAAGGTCTCTTTGACGTCTTGCTCCACCGAATTTAGACTTTGTTCGCTGAGTATCCTCCGCTCCTTCATGGCGACGACCGTGAGTTCGCTCTTTGCTTCTCTTTCGACGTCCTCCGCCTTTCCCGCCTGGTGCTCGGCTCGGGGTTTGTGTTTCTTCCACCCCCTTCATAAGACTTTCGGTTAGCGGAGTTTCATGCCTGGGTTTTCGTCTGGGTTTAGGACGGGGTTTTGCAGGCTCCGGCTCGGGTTTCTCATACCTGATGAGGCGCGGGCCGCTCAGTTGTGCAGGTTTTGGACTTTCGAGCATGGGCCCGGCCGGTTTTATCGGCTGAGGTTCCTCTTCAAGCTCGGGGGGCTTTTGTTCGGTCTCGGGCTTCTGTACCTGTGCCGCTGGCGCTTCGGCCTGTTGTGGTTGTTCGATAGTTTCCTCTGATACGGGCAGTTTTTCCACCGGCTCCTCGACAGCAGTTTCACGATTCGCTTTTAGCTCGTCCTCGTCCGGCTCGACAGCCATTTCCGGCTCGGCTGATTCCTCGCACTTTTCCTTTTGGGATTTCGCTGTTTTTTTGCGTCTGGTTTTTTTCTTGGGCTTGATACGTACTTTATCAAGGTCGACTTTATCAGAAACTTCTTCGGTAGTAATGTTGTCGCCTTCACTGAACCATTCGCGAATAGTGGCAGCAAGACCGGCCGAAATCGTTGACATATGATTCTTCACATCCAGACCTTCATGCTGACATTTTTCAACGATGGCCTTGCTTTTGACACCAAGCTCTTTTGCCAACTTGTAAACTCTTGTAGTAGCCAAAGCTACCTCCGAATATCAAAAATATAACCTTATCAAATACCGGGGGTTTCCTTTTCTGATTCCATCTGGTCGGTGCTGCCGGTTTCTTCCTTCATTATGTTTTCTGCCTGTTTTTGTTTTTCCTCACTGGAATGTCTGGCAGCCTCTTCGCCGGCGGTCCGGACGAGATTTTCCGCCAGCTCCGCAGGTATATGCAGTTCACTCACCAGCGGCTCTACTCCGACTTCATCCAAATCCAGCACGGATATGATTCCGAGAGCTATCAGTTTATCGATTAACGTGTCGTCGGCACCCTCGACCTTTTCGGTGCAGCAACTCGTTAATTTTTCAATTCCTTCGTTGTATTCTTCCGGGGTCAAAATGTCTATATCCCAGCCGGTCAGCCGGGCCGCCAGACGGACGTTTTGGCCGTGTTTGCCTATCGCAAGGCTCAACTGGTCTTCTTCAACAATTACCGTGGCACGTCCAAGCTCAAAGCAAAGCACAATCTGGCTTACCTTGGCCGGCATCAGGGCGTTCGTTATGAGAACCTGAGAGGATTCGTTCCAGCGAACGATATCGATTTTCTCACCACCAAGCTCATCAACTATATTCTTAATCCTGCTTCCACGAACACCCACGCACGCACCCACAGGGTCAACCTTGTCATCCAGACTGGCCACCGCCACTTTTGTGCGGTAACCCGCCTCTCTCGCCAGAGCGCGAATCTCGATTATTTCCTCGCTAATTTCGGGGACCTCAAGCTCAAACAGACGGCGGATAAAATCCGGATGCGTTCGGGAAAGGATTATTCTTACCTGGCTGCCTACCTCTTTGACATCGAGTATGAGACAGCGAATCCGCTCACCCGGCCTATGGGTTTGGCCGGTTATCTGCTCAGACCGCGGCATGAGAGCTTCGGTGCGATGATTCAAATCAATTATCAGAACCCCGCCCTCGTAACGAACCACGGTCCCGCTTATTATCTCACCTTTACGGTCAACGTATTGTGAATATATGCTCTCTCTTTCGTCCGCCCGCAAACGCTGAATCATAACCTGTTTAGCGGTTTGTGCCGGAATCCGGCCAAGTTGTTTCATGTCGATCTGTTTGCCGTCCTTAAAGGCCGTAACCTCACCGGTAGTACGGTCAATGTGAACAACCGTCTCACTCTCCATATCCCCAAAGTGCTTTCGCACCGCCGAAACCATCGATTCTTCAAGGTCGGTAAATATAGCTTCCTTGTCGATGTTTTTGTCGCGGGCGATATTTTCTACGATTCTCACCAGTTCCTGGTTCATCTGACTCGCTCATCCTAAAAAACCAAAAAAAGAGGAAACCTCTCAAGGTTTCCACTTCAAAAACACCAACATCAAACCAGTCTGGTAAAGCCTTTACTACATCTCCACCCTCCAGAACTTACCAGTCTCGCCTGCATATTGATGCTGAAGCAGAAACTTCGCCGATAACATCAAAATCGGCACAAACCTGCAACCCTGAACAGCACTGAAAAACTTAGGCCGCACTTTTGCACCTGCTGTCACTCATTTTGTCCAAACCTTTCGCTCAAGGTCAGCTCCCTTGTCCTTTGTCATTCCTTAAAGGTTAATCAAGTATAATAATCGTTGAACTGCTCCGCAACAATAATTTTTTTGAACCTTTTGCGGATTTTTTCACAACCCCAATCGCCCCCAACTTACCTTTTTACCGCAAAATCACCCCTTGTGTTCCAATTTTATTGACCGGGCGGGCCAACCTGCAATCTTCCCAGGTTCGGCAAACTATGCCACAGCTCGTCCAGAGCCTTATCGCTGAATTTGCTGTCTGTGCAGATTCTTATATTCCTTAACGACTTCATTTTCTCAAGATGCTTCAAACCTTCATTCGTAAACCTGCCACCGTAAACGTTTAGCATCCACAGCTTCTTCATGTTTCGCAGATGCGAAAATGTCTTGTCCGTCAAATCCCTGCCGCCTATCGTCAACACCCCCAGATTAACAATTCCCTCCAGGTGCGCCACCCCAGCGTCAGTCAGGCCCGAAAAATCTGCATAGTCCTTAACAGCAGCGCTTATTTGCAGAGATTCGAGCCGCTTCAAATTCGAAAGACAAGCAAAATCCGCATCGTCTAACAACTCATCTGAACCATAAAGTGTGCCTATCGTCAGCTTTTCCAGCTTCTTAAGTCCCGATATATCAAGCACCGCACCTTTTTTGATTAACCCTCCAACGTTAAGATTGATAAGATTCTTGAAGCTATTGATCTGATTCAAACCCGACACCGTAACACCTGTTTTTCGCAGATAGATCTTTTCAAGCGATTCCAGACTCTTCAGCTTGGCCAACCCGTCGTCACCTATGGGACAGCAGAATATATTGAGTTCTTTTAGCTTCTTTAACTTCGCAATGTAATCCATCCCCGCACTGGTAACCCCTTGTCCCCCAATTCGTAATTCTTCCAGCTTGCTCAACTCGCTCAAATGCCTCAGACCTTCGTCCGTATAAGGCTTTGCATCCATGTTCGGGTCTACATAGCACGGCCTCGGCAAACTCAAATGACGCAAATTCGAAAGCTCCGACAAATACTTCAGCCCCTTATTCGTTATACCTTCGCGTGGAAGGTCAAGATAATCCAGCATCTTGACCCCTCTCAGGATTGCAAGACCCTTGTCCGTAACCTTCGAATGCCATATATCAAGCTTTTTGAGTAACTTCGCCTTCACCAAGTGTTCCATCCCCGCGTCGGTTATCCCCTCCACCCAGTGCATTCCTAAATTCTCCAGCGAATCAATTTCCGCCAGGTGTTTTAGTCCTTCGTCCTTAATTTGAGAACTGATATTCAGAATCCGAAGCGATTTACTGTCCTTCAAATACTCCATCCCCGCATCCGTAAAACCGCCCCATAAAATAAGGTAATACAAATTATCAAATCCCGCCATGTACTTCAAAGCCTCATCACCTATCTGCTTACCTCCCAGGTCGAGTTCTTCCAGTTCCGTCAATCCCTGAAGATATTTTATGCCCTCCGTGCCTACCCTCGTGTCCTTAAAATACAGCCCCTTCAGCGATTTCAGCCTCCCCACTATCCGCATCCCGCTGCTGGTAGCTCCACCCGGAACATACAGCCTCTCCAGATGCTTCATATTCCTTATATTAAGCAGGCCCTTATTCGAAATATCCGACCCGTTAAGCGCCAGAACCCGCAATCCCGTCAGCCCTGCTATATGCTCCATACACCTGTCGTCCGGCCGCTCTCTGTCCATTGAATATCCGGTGATACTGAGCTTGTAAAGGTCATCAGGCCTTAAATTGCCGAGCCCAGACAAATCCTTCCAGTATCCCCGCCTTACATTAAGCCAGAGTCTTTTGCCCGCCGGCACTCGCACGTCCCCCCGAGCAGGTCCTAAATACTCCCACTCTGTCCCATCGACCCAGTGATGAAAACTCACAATCTCCCGCTCGGCATCGGCATCCTGAATCATCAGCCTGCCCAGACACCTGTCATTCGGAAAATGCACAACGCGACCAGCCGCACCCAAAGCTTGTCCCCAAAAGAACAAAATTCCCAAAACCACCGCCGAAATCCGCATTACTGTCTGCCTCTCAAGCTTAAAAACCCGAATTTGCGCACATTTACCACTTCCTTTAATATAAAAGACGCCACCCGCCCATGAAATATACACCGATTCCGCAAAAAAAAATCTCTCAAATTGCTTTTGAATCCTCCGCCTATAGCCGCCCAATTTCTCGCTGACCCGAATCCCCCACTAAAAAAACCTCAACCCTGCTGGCTTTTGTAAATTTTGTTTTCCTGCTCCCCGTAAACCGCAGGCGGATAATCCGGTATCGGCTCATGCTCCTCACTCTCGCGAGACTGACCGGCGTAATACTTCAGCTTCTTCTTGAGCTTTTCTGCTATGTCCGCCCGTTTATCTATCAGATTATTTTCTTCATAAGGGTCCTCCTCGATATTATACAACTGAGATTCCTTAGCCGCCCAGTTATAATACTTCGCCTCCCCGTCGATATATTTCCACTTACCCTGTCGTATACAATTCAGCCCGTGCACTATTTCATCCCTGCCTTCTCCCCCGCCTTTGGCAATTGCATCCCAGACGTTGACCCCGTCAATCGGAAGTTCCTGCTCGAGCGACCCGCTGGCAAGATTTATCAAAGTCGGATAGAAATCACAGATATGAATCATGTCCTCTACGAAAGTATTCGCCTGAATTTTGCCCGGCCAGTTTACGATTGCGGGTACTCGGATGCCACCCTCATAATAGGAGCTTTTCCTGCCCCGTAAAGGCCGGTTCCAAACCAGTCGCGTTCCTCCGTTATCATTGGAAAATACTATCAGCGTATTATCACGCATCCCTCTGTCTTTAATCGCTTCAAGTATCTTCCCTATTGCCTCATCCATACACTCAAGCTGACCCGCATACGCCGCTCGCCTTTTATTAGCAACTAATCCCGCCCGCAATAAACGGTTTTTGTATTTGTCAACTTTCTCACTCGGCGCCTGTTGCGGCCCATGAACCGCATTAAACGGCACATACAAAAACAATGGTTGTGTCTCATCGTGCTGTTTAATTAACCTTTCCGCCTCTGACGCTATAAGATAAGTTGAATATCCCTCCTGCTCCAGCGGCTCCTCGTTACGGTGCCAGTCCAGTATGCCCTCACGCCTGTGTGTAAAATAATCAATTACCCCTCCGTATTGGCCATATTGATAGCCAAAGCCTCTCTGCATGGGCAGGTGTTCTTTTTGCCAGTGCCCGAGATGCCACTTTCCGACTATGGCCGTATAATAACCTGCTTCCTTCAAAGCCTCCGCAAGCGTTCGTTCATCCAGCAGCATTCCCGCCTTATCGTTTTTGGAAAATCTTATCACCGTCCCCGTCCTGAAGGGATACCGGCCTGTCAATAACGCCGACCGGGTTGGTGTGCATACCGGCTGTACGTAAAATTGATTGAGGACCGCACCGCCGAGGGCCAGTTTATCAATGTTAAACGTATCCACTAATTCACCACCCTGATAACCGCATTGTCCCCATCCGAGGTCGTCCGAAAGGATAAACACTATGTTAGGCCGGCCTTTGTTGATGCTCTTACTTGTCGCCGGCTTTTTCCTGCAGCCCGTCAGCGCCAAAGACAAACCACCAAAACCTGCCCCCTTCAAAAATTCACGACGCCTCATTTCGCCTCTCCTGATTGATAAAGTTATGTTTTAGCAGCTTAAAATGTAACAATGCACTTCCTTATAACAACATACAACTTCAGATAAATCAAAGCATTATCCCGGGCTTTTTTAGACTGCATTAGAGCTTCATCCGTAAATTCCAAACGTTATCGGCCACTCTTCGAGAACAACATTAAACAATAATTGACCACGAGACTCAGTAATGCTAACCTGTTCGCTGGTTTTCATAGGAGCATGGACGTGGAGTTATCATGGTTTACCAAAACGAAAATAGCGGCTGCGATAGCCTTGGGAGTCATTCTTGTAGGTTTTGTCGGCTGGCCGTTCGTTGCGCCGCAAGACCCTTATGAGCCAATAACTTTGAGTGTTAATTCTACCCGAGGCATTAATTCATTCGATGCGGTGGTTCTGGCGCTTCTTGCGTTTGCAGCCGGCTTTCTGGCTTATTTTGTTTCCTGGCCATACGGGAGTTATATCGGTGTGCTGGCAGCTCCCTGCGGTCTTGCTTTTTGGGCGGGGCGCTCTGCAAATCTCTCAAAGCTGCTGCAAAGCAATCCGGCGGCACAACAACGGATGGAAATCTTCTCAACTCTTAAATGGGAGCCTTTGTTCTGGCTGGCTGTACTTGTTGCGGGTTTAGGCGGTGTGCTCACGGCAGAAAAGCTTTGGCCGGCAAAAAAGCAGGTAACACACCTTAAGAAAGCTGATTCAACATCTCAAGGCTACTTGAATATAGCTTTGGCTATTGTGATATCGGGTATTATCGGGCACTTTGCGCTTCAGATCCTTGCTCGGGATGTCAGATATGCAGACAGAGTGCTCGGATATGTAATGGCTCAGCCCGATGCGGCCCAGATTGGCTTCGCAGTGGTGGTCTCGTTCGGATTGGCGGCGTTTGTGGTGAAGAAGTTTCTTGGCGCAAGTTACGTCTGGGTGGTGCTGGGGGCGGCTTTTGTAAGTACTTTCGCCAGCATAAGTTACCTCAAAGAAAGAGTAATTGAGCATCTTTGCGAGCAGTGGCCGCCTGTTTATTTCCCTAACGGCATTTCGGCCATTCTTCCGTTACAGATGCTCTCTTTTGGGGCATTAGGTGCGATAGGAGGGTATTGGCTGGCTGTTAAGTATGATTACTGGCGCGAGCACCAGGCAAAGGCGGGAACAGGTTGAGGATATGTTTTAGCATATCTTTTTGGGGATGGATTTTGTGTCAATAAGTCATTTGTTTACAGTTACTTAGGGAATATTTGTCCCATAAGCCCTGTTGTGTTTGTAAAACAAAAGCAAATTTGGTTGGTTTGACCCCTCAAGTTAGCCGAAAATATAGCTGTGTGGTAAATCGCTCTGTTGCTGTGTTCTTTTGAAGGATTACCGAATTTGGCCAATATATACCAAGTTAAGAGTTGTACGAACAGAAACGGGCAGTTAACGTAAATTTAATAAATAAACCAACTTGTAAAAGGAGTGTTTGATGTTGGTTTTAAGCAGGCAAAGGGATGAATCGATAGTAATCGGCGACGATATCGAAATTACCATCGTAGATGTCCGGGGTGAAAAAGTACGGCTCGGTATCACGGCACCGAAGAAGATACCTGTGCATCGCAGAGAGGTGTACGAGGCGATTCAGCGTGAAAAGGCTGAAAAGCAGCAAGAAGCCGAGAATGCCGAAAAGTCCAATCGCTCCTGAGCATTAGACAGGTCTTTTGATAGCTCCAAAACGCCTTAAACAGCCGCCCGAGGGCGGTTTTTTTAATGTTTGTGGTGCGAGCCTGTTTGAAACCGGAAGAAGATATTGCTTGCAGCTAATTTCCGCCATTAAAGTGGATATAATGTTGATTATAGTAATTATTCATGCACATAAACTTGCAAAAATAAGCAAATAACAGGCGTATTAACTCAAATCAGTAAGCACATTTCCCCAAACTTCCTAAGAATTTTTGCACTAACTTTGCAGTCTTGGCGGTCAAATTCGGCAGCCATCGGTGTATAGTCGGTGAAAGCAGGCAAACATTAAAAATAAATTAAATTGGAAGAGGATGATGAGGTTTAAAGTAAGAAATCGAGAAGCACCAAACTTGTTAGCTGCGCAAATCATCCAGTAAAGAGCAATGCTCCTTTTGTGGACAAAAGGAAGAGGATTCTTAACGTGTTCCTAACGCAAGGTTAACTTTCAAATAACAAAAGAGGGGGCAAAATGGGTTATTTCAGAATTTGGACTGCTTGATGATTCGAGGAATCTTTTTGCGGCAGTGTTAGTTCGCCTCGGGATGTGAGTTCAAAGCACCGGCGACGGGCTAATATCCGATATTATTATGAGAATTGGTTATACTAAATGTGTTTTGTATTATTTCCGCCGGCGAAGCAGGCGTAACATGTTGTCGGCTAAAAAAATGAGCGCATAAGTGCTTATAAAAGCACAACATGCGCTCATCATTTACCAGGCAGTGACAAACTGCTAAAATTTCCAGGTCATATTCATGCCAATCGAATCCGCAGAAGCAGTATGCTGATACTCGACATTGAAACTCGCATTTTGTGTTACTCTGAGTTGCGTACCGATATAACCGCCGAACCAGCCGCCCTGTTCGAGGTCGTACCGAATCCTGCCGGCACCTGCACGTCTTTTGGCCTTTATATCACCGTCAACAAGATGAATAAATGGGCCTCCGTAAATGTCCATTTTATCATTCAGGCTGTGGGTCGGACCGGCCGCTATCTGGACTTCCATCATATCGGTTTCGGCTGTCCAGTTGGCACCGCCGGCCTTCATCTTGCCGCTCGAATCCACCCAGAAAGCCTGGAATAAACCGCCCCACTGAGTGTTCATATCTTCGAAGAATGTCTTCTTGAACCCAAAACCGAGAATGTAACCTTCACCGAGAACCCTGTCACTGTTATAGCTGATGTTGCCGGAGTCCGTTCCTCTGGCGGAGCCGCCGCCGCCCATCAGATAAGCCGAACAGGTATCGGTCAGTCCGTAACCCAGGCGGGCGCCGACATAGTTAAACTTCATATTATCCATTGTTATATCGGGACCGCCGCCGGGAGACCAGCCGCTTTTCAACTGAATATCCATCTTCGTGTAAGAATAATCGGCACCCAAATCAAAACTCCCTTTGGTGAGGTCGGAGGTCGGCGGGCCCATCGGCGTCAATGCCGTCGCCGATGTGACGCAAATCAAAATCGCACAAACCAGAAATGCCCAAAATTGTTTCCTGTAGTTCATAATTGTCTCCCTTCAAAACAACTACAAATTCCTGATAACCATCCTTAAATAATAATCGGCAGACTTTTACGAATCTGCTTACAAAAAACACTTTGAAATGCTGCAATTGTCATTGCCGGTATTTACGAAAAAGCTATGCATGCTCAGCCTGATGTGTAATTATATCCTCCCCGCCGAACTTATCAATAAGGATATACCTTAATTTTGACAAAAATAATAATTTTGTTTGATGTCGTTTGCATGTCGGATTGGCGGTGTTACCGGCAGCCACGGACTATGTCGGTCATAAAGATATTGCAAATCCGCCCGCTTTCAATGTAAGCTGCAGGCGACCGATGACAGCACGGTTCTGGTTGAAGCATCTTGTGCATAAGTCTGACAAAATAGATAAACCGGTGAAACACACTTATATGGAGGCAATTATATGCTTCTGGATGGCCACATGCACATAACCGGCGGTGATGTTGGAGACTTTGCCGGACGCTTGAAAACGGCCGGCGTCGATGGAGGCATTATTATATCTCTGCCACCTGCTTCTTTCAAACAGTTCGCACCAACAGCAACGCCGAAAAAGCGTCTCGAAAATATGTTAAAATGGGCAAAATCCTGTCCCAGTCTTTACCCTTTCTATTGGATTGACCCTACCGAGCATGATGCAGTTGACCAGGTTGACCTGGCGATAGAAAATCACGTTTCAGGTTTCAAAATCATCTGCACACATTTTTTCTGCGGTGATGAACGGGCGATGCCCGTATATGAAAAAATCGCACGATTTTCTAAACCTGTTCTGTTTCACTCCGGCATATTGTGGGATGGAAAGTTTTCCTCAAAATATAACCGGGCGGCAAACTTCGAAGCGCTGCTCGAGATAAAGGGCCTGAAGTTTTCACTGGCACACATCTCCTGGCCGTGGTGTGATGAGTGCATAGCGGTATACGGCAAGTTTCTTAACGCAGCCGAGTCAATGCCGGGCAACCCAACAGAAATGTTCATAGACATTACACCGGGAACCCCGCCAATATATCGAAAACAGGCTTTAACTCTTCTGTTTGAAAGTTATGATGTTGGCAATAATGTCATATTCGGAAGCGACGGCGACACCACCGATTATGACCATAAATGGACAAAGCAGTGGGTCGAACGGGATAAAGAAATCTTCAATGAGCTTGGCCTGAGTAAAAAAACCGTTCAAAATATCTTTGTGGCCAATTTGAAAAGATTTGTAGGTGAAACGGAGCATGAGTTTTGACCGGTTACTCCGATGCAATCCGAACTGAGATAATCCCCGAATATCATGTGGATGCAAAGCTCGATGCAGCCATTAAGAAGACCCTGTGTATTTGCTTTCCACATGTGGCAGATAATTTTGCACTTAGCCGTAAATGGCATGGCAGCGGCCCGGTCTATTCCATAATAGTCCCTCAACAAAACGTTATTATTGCACATCTTGGCGTTGTCGATCGCACCATAACAATAGCTAATCGCAAACATCGTGTAGCCGGTGTGCAAAATGTATGTGTGCTGCCCGGATACCGCGGTAAAGGATATTCCGATGCCGTCCTGAATGCCGCCATGAAGGAAGCGGAAAGACGCGGCTTCGAGTTCGGCCTGCTGTTCACTGATGATAAAACAAAGCACGTTTATGAACGCAATGGGTGGATTCAACTTTACAATCGCAATTTCACCAAAATAGAAAATGACCAGGATATCAAGGTCGACCAGGAAAGTGTGAATATGTATTACCCCATTACCGGTGATTTTCCGCCAGGCCCGGTTCATCTCCAGGGAAACGACTGGTGAGATTCATACAGGCTTCCTTATTCAAAGGTCAGCGGCACAAACGCTTGACAAGGACCGTTTCCGACATACAATCCCGACCTATGACAAAACCAGGTAACAAGAAAAAAAACAAAAAGCAAAGCCCGTTCAAGGATTATCTTGTGTACCTGGGTCTTCGAGTAATTCTTACAGGCCTTTATATGCGAAGCGTGGAAGCAAATCTTTGCACTGCATGTTTGCTCGGCCGTTTGATGTGGAAATACTATCACAGGGGACGAAAGCGTGCGCTGGATAATCTTCGGGCCAGTTTCCCCGAAAAGTCCGAGCGATGGATTCACCAGGTAGGCCGCCGCAGCTTTGAGCAAATAGTTATGTTGACCATCGATGTGCTTTTTACTCCCAGACTTGTAAAAAAACACAACTGGCGCAGTTACAGCCGCTTCAAAAATGCAGAGAGGGCAAAATGGCTGATGAAAGAAGGCAGGGGATTATTGATGGTTACAGGCCACTATGGCAACTTTGAAATCATCGGCTATATGATGGGGCTGTTTGGTTTTGACATATACAGCATCGCCCGGCCTCTGGATAATAAATACGTAAATGATTATCTCTACGGGGTTCGCAGAAGAGCCGGGCAGAAAATAATTGATAAAAGAGGGGCCGCTGAGCTTATGGATAAAATCAGTTCGAGGGGGTCAACTCTTTGTTTTATAGCGGACCAGGATGCGGGTAGAAAGGGTATATTCGTGGATTTTTTCGGCCGACCTGCCAGTACCTATAAAAGCATAGGTCTTCTGGCCATTAATAATAATATACCCATCATTGTAGGGTATTGCAGGAGGATAGGAAACAGGTTTTTGTTTGAGATGGCGGTTAACAGGATAATTATGCCTGAGCAGTGGAAAGATAAAGAGGACCCGCTTCGCTGGATTACCAGCGAGTACACCAGGGCAATCGAGGAATTTGTGCGAGAAGAGCCGAGTCAATACTGGTGGCTTCACCGCAGATGGAAACACAAGCCTCGACAGAATAAACGCTGATTGGATTCAATTTCCAACTGATTTTGTCAAGTTAACTTTCGCACTTTTTTAAGCGACAGATTTTAATGGTTTATAAACAAAAA
>CAZGGE010000060.1:0-16623 GCA_964524285.1 uncultured Pirellulales bacterium | reverse complement strand
GCCAGATAACCTTCACCGCTAAAGCGGGTGAGGCCAAAAATACAAGCAGGCTCACAAGAATAAGAAAATTCAGTAATTTACCTTTGTTCTTATGCATGATTTAATCCTCCACAATAACAGTTTTCTCTCCTAACGGAATATCCCTACGAATAATACCGGCTTTTACAGACAGCCATTTTTGTGTTTCTCCGCAGCGACTACGTTATTGACATGCTATGCAGTTGTTTTTTAAGCATAACTTTGCCGCTTATGGACAAGCTATATTGGGCTGGAAACATAACAATCCCGTAGCAAAGCTGATAAATGAAAGGTGTTGACTCCATTCGTGCCGGGCCTCCAACCGCTTTATTTTGACATATTATATCATATAGTGTAAAAATGTCAACAAAATTATTGGACCAGATGTTAAATTGCAGCAGAAGAATCGCTTCCGGAAGTCGGCCTTTGTAGGTTAACCTCCGGATTTTCATGACGCTAATGGGTGGCATAGTTAAGATTTTACGGCAAAAACGAAACTTCAAGGTGAAAAGAAAACCCTAAAATTAGTATGCGCCTTGATTTATGTTGACAAGCATGGAATATTCACTATAATATTTTCATAGATCGGAAGATACCATCAAAATTGCTGGAGGAGTAGTATGCTGAAATCTGGCATGGCCGGAATGTGAGTAATACTTTGCGCGAAAGACTTTGCCGTATTTCGTTTTCGTGTACTCAGGAAGAAAGAAGTTCCTTATTTTGCATCCCAGCCGAGTTTCGGAAAAATTGTTTTTATTCGAAACTCTTATACCTGTTCAAAATGACATAAAAATCTATCAGTGGGCCGAATTTATATAAATCGAAAAAAATTTGATGTAAATGTAAATCTGAATTGAGGAGGAAAAATTATGGAGGTATGGAAAAAAACAACAACCGTTTTAATGTTGGTAGTTTTTCTGTTGATTGGGTCGACGGGATTGGCCGAGTGGTACCCTGGCGAACCCAATAAGATGCACTATCCGCAGTTGCCCGATCCGATGGGCTGGGACGTTTGCCTGGAGACCATCATGCTCGCCGATGATTTCAGATGTACCGAAACGGCAGACATTACAGACATCCATTTCTGGGTATCTTTTCGTTGGGATGAGTTCTCCAATCCGCCGGCGGATGCCTGGATTGTGCAGATTTTCAGTGACAGGCCGAGCGACCTTCACCCTTGCGGGCATGAGCCCGGCGAATTATTATGGCAGTGGAATCAAGAGGGCGACTATGAGCTTATTCATTATGGAGAGGGTAGCCAGGGTTGGTTTTGTCCTCCTGAGGGAATCCAGGAGCCGCAAGACCATATGAATTTCTACCAGGTTAATATCAGAAACATATCTGACCCCTGGAAACAGTTTGAGGGTGAGCATTACTGGCTGGTAATACACGGCCCGCAGGCCTGGTTGGCCGGTTGGAAAACCACAATTGAACAAAGCCGCTATCGCTGTCCGGGAATGTGGTTAAGTCCGGCAGGGGGCTGGCAGCCTGTTGTAGTCGGCGCAGTACAGCCCCAGGAAAAAGATTTCGCATTTGTTATCACCGGAGACGGCGGCGGCCCGGAAGAACTCGATTTTGGAGATGCTCCGGAAAGACCCTATCCGACCACGCTGGCCAGCAATGGTGCAAGACACGTGATTGGCGGACCCTGGCTCGGAGACAGGACCGACAACCCTGATATGGAACTGGATGGTCAGCCGGACCCGAATGCTCTCGGAGACGACAATGACGGAAACGACGATGAAGACGGTGTGCAAATCCCCGTTTTGACCATTGGCCAGGCTGATAATATCATTTTTGACGTGAACGGCGGTGGAGGCGTTGTTGATGCCTGGATAGATTTCGACAGTAGCGGTGTGTGGGATGAACCAGCCGAACGTATACTTGGCGGAGTCTTTTATCCCGACGGCACACATGCTGTTGCTGTAACACCCCCTGCAAACTCGGCAGTTGGAGACACCTTTGCCAGGTTCCGCATAAGCGGGCAAGGTGGACTTCTGCCTGTAGGTCAGGCACATGATGGTGAAGTTGAGGATTATCAGGTTACCATTGAGGAAGAGCCTGAGCTTATCGACTTTGGTGATGCTCCGGATGGGCCTTACCCGACCTTGCTGGCAAGTAACGGGGCACAGCACACGATAAATCCGAGAATTTATCTTGGTAACCTCATAGACGACGAGCTGGATGGTCAGCCGACTGCCGACGCCAACGGCGACGACGTCAATGACCTTGACGATGAGGATGGTATCATTTTCACTTCGCCGTTAATAAGAGGCAATGCGGCCACAATTGATGTTAACGCTTCGGTTGCCGGCAACTTTTACGGCTGGATAGACTTCAATGCAGATGGCGACTGGGACGATGCAGGCGAGCAGATTTTCGCCGCCTTGCCGATAAACGCCGGAGTCAATCACCTATGCTTTAATGTACCTCTGCCTGCTGTGGGAACTCCCCATGATGTCAACACTATCGCCCGGTTCCGCTTCACAACCGCTCAGATTGTCAATCTCAGTTACGACGGTTGGGCTCAGGACGGCGAGGTGGAAGACTACAAGGTTCATATCGAAGGACCTGAAGAATTTCCGCACGAGGTAAAATGGCTGCAAAAGCCCGACCTCAGCCCGACCGGCATAGATATTCGTATCGCCGACGGCGGTGGAGGCAACCATCGAATAGCTGATGATTTCGAATGTAAAGAACCGGGTCTGATTACAGATGTTCACTTCTGGGCATCCTGGAAAGACGACATCATAGGAGAAATCAAGTGGTTTACAATCAGCATCTACAGCGATATCCCCGCTTCACAAAGCCACACTGAATACAGTATGCCCGGTGAGCTGTTGTGGCAGAGAAGATTCAGCAAATTCGACGAAACGCTTCAGTATTGCTTGGGGCCCCACGAATACGAGTGGTGGTGGGACCCGTTCTGGGATTACGACGAGCCGAATTCGCAGGGCGACCAGAAAGTCTGGCGTTACGACATCCAGATTGACCCGCGGCTTGCGTTCCGACAGGAAGGTTCGCCCGATGCCCCGAGGGTTTACTGGATTGAAATCATGGCCCGTGTGCCGTATGTCTCCAGAGAAGAAATCGGCTGGAAGACATCGATTGACCACTGGAATGACAATGCCGTCTGGTTCGACTGGAGGAATATCGACCCTGCTCAGCAAATCTGGCGGGAATTGATATATCCGCAGGGACACGAGCTTGCTGGTCAGCCAATCGATATGGCGTTCGCATTAACCACCGGTGCCGAACCCAATGAGCCAAACGACCCCAAGTTCAAGTACATTCAGAAGCCCGACAAGACTCCTGCCGGCATGGACATACGGTGCGACCGCAGCGACGGAACAATGCGAACCATAGCCGACGACTTCCCCTGCGTAAGGACCGGGCCAATCACCGATGTGCACCTTTGGGGCTCCTGGCTTAACGACTACAAGGGCAAACTCGAAATGATTCACCTGAGTATCCACGAGGATATACCTGCGTGGGAGAATGTGGAAACATATACGAGCATGCCGGGTGAACTTCTATGGGAGAAAGATTTCTTCCCCGAGGACTTTAATGAAACGCGGTTTGCGCAACTTGAGCTGCCGGAATGGTGGTTCGATCCTTACACTCAGGTTGCTTTACCCGACGGCGACAACGTCATCTGGCAGTACGACCTGTATATCCACCCTGAAGAAGCATTTATCCAGCGAGGCAAACCTGACGACCCTGTCATTTACTGGCTTGATGTCTGGGCGAAGATATCGCCCGATACGCCGGAGACCCAGTTCGGCTGGAAGACCTCCTGTGAAAGCTGGAATGACGTCGCTGTTTACGATGCTCCTGCTGCCCCCGGCTGGTGGAACATATTGTACTATCCGGACGGCCATCCGCTGCACGGCGAGCATGTAGATATGGCCTTTGCCATTACAACCTGTCCGAAGTGTGCGGACTTGAACCAGGACGGAATTGTCGACTTCCTCGACCTCGGAATCTTTGTTGAAGACTGGCTCTGGGTAGGCTGGCCCGGCTATTTGCGTGCGGACCTTGATTGCGACGGTATGTTGCAGTTCGATGACTACGCAATATTTGCCAGCCAGTGGAAGCAGAGTTGTCCATAATTATGGTCGGCTAATTAGTGATTTAAAAGCTGTGGGTGGCTTAAACCAACCGCCCACAGCTTTTTCTTTTTCAAATTGGACACATGGTGGGTACGGAATTTTATTGATGATATGTTTGCTTTGGGTCGTAGACCTTGTCGGCTATGAATTCAAGCTCATCTACGCTGTTCTTTTTCAAAGCTCGATAAAAGCACGAATGGTAACCTACGTGGCACTGGCCGGCATCGACAATTACCTCAAGAATCAGACAGTCCTGATCGCAATCAACGAGGATTCTCTGTACTTTTTGCCGGTGTCCGCTTTGCTCGCCCTTTTTCCACAGTTTACCACGTGAACGGCTGTAATAAGTGGCATACCCTGTCTTTATAGTTTCCTCCAGGGCTTCTCTGTTCATGTACGCGACCATCAATACCTTTGACGTATTCGCATCCTGTGCTATTACCGGCAGAAGTCCTTTATCGTTAAAGCGAGGCCTGAATTTCAAACCTTCTTCAATCTCTTTCTTTGCTGCCACGGCCGTAACCTCCTGATTTGATTGTAGCTTGCTATTAAAAACTTTAACCGTTATTATCTCCCGGCACAAGTTTTTTAGGACAATCTCAGCGATGCCCAAAAAAAAACAAAAAAAGAAATATATCTCTTACATTGTAAGGGTGCTTGTTGCCGGCATCGCATTATATCTCGCGTTCAAAGGAGAAGATTTTTCAAAGGTCCTGAAATTATTATTGAGTCTGCATATCTGGACCTGGGCTGCTGTGTGGGGCCTTTGGTTCATAAGTCAGTTGGTCTTCGTGGCACGTTGGACTTTTCTCCAAAGCGTGCTGGACATTAGAATCGGATTCTGGACCGCTCTAAGACTGCATTTCATGGGGATATTCTATAATAACTGCCTGCCGACCGCTGTCGGGGGCGATTTACTCAGGGCATGGTACGTTACTAACCATACCGAAAAAAAACTCGAGGCCGCCTTGACCGTTGCTGTTGACCGTGCCGTAGGACTGACCGGCATGGTTATTCTGGCTTTTTGCTCGTACTTGTTCATACCTGCCCAAAAGAAGAACGCTTTGGGCTTACAATTCAGTCTGCCCAACATCGGTGAGTATAAAGCGGTATTTCTTGCAGTCATAGCGTGCGTGACCTTCATACTCGTCTTATTGATTAAAACAGAAAAAGGCAGGCTCTTGCTCAAAAAGATTCTCGAGCACTTGAAAATTGATACTGCACAGATATATGGTAAAGTTAAGAACGCCGTCGCTGTTTACTACAATAAAAAATGGGCGCTGTTATGCGCACTGCTGTTGACTTTTGCCTGCCAGGCTGTTTTCATAGCAGGTTTGTGGGTTGCCGGCAAAAGCATAGGCATTGATGCGCATATTAAATACTACTTCATATTCTTCCCGCTGGCCTGGGTCTCCGGAGCTTTGCCTATAAGTGTGGGCGGGCTTGGCATCTGGGAAGGGGTCATCAAGATAACCTTTGCACTGGTTTCCACCGTGCCCAGCGAACACCTTGCTGCCCTCGCATTGGCCCACCGTGTAATCTGGCTCTTCGGGTCTTTGCCCGGGGCACTCATACACCTCGTGGGCGCCCATTTGCCTAAGCACTTTTCGGTTGACTGATGCGATGTCTTGGAATACCTTAAAGATTCAAAATATTTCTGGAACCCGTGCTCGCGACGGGACTTGAGCAATTAGCTAACCTCAAATTAGTATCTATTCATAGTCTAAAAAATGGGAATTAGCAGGAAATTAAGAACATATTTCTTAAAAGGTCTGGCGGTACTGCTGCCGACCATTTTGACGATATGGATAATCGTCCTTGCCTACAATTTTATACAGAAGTACATCGGCAATGGGATAAATATCGGCCTGGTTCATCTGATTAACAACACGCCGTTTCTCTTGCCGACCTGGGACACCGAGACACTCCGCGACTTCTGGGTAAGAGGTGCTGGTTCTATCGCCGGCTTTATCATAGCTTTGATAATAGTGCTTGCCGTCGGAGCCTTGCTTGCCAGCGTTGTAGGCCGGAGCCTGTGGAGGGCTGTTGAAAAATTTATCATGAACACGCCGTTTCTGAGGCAAATCTATCCCTATGTTAAGCAGGTAACCGACTTTGTACTTACGCCGGAAGAAAAAAAGAAGATGTTTTCGAGAGTGGTGGCTGTTGAATATCCGCGAAAGGGTATCTGGTCAATGGGGCTGGTTACCGGCTCGGGCGTAAAGAAGCTGGTCGATGCCACTCAAAAGGAGTTTCTAACTATTTTAATTCCTACTTCACCAACGCCTTTTACGGGATTTGTAATAATGGTTCCCAGGGATGAAACGCTTGACATGAACATAAGCATAGAGGAAGCCTTGAGGTTTCTGGTCAGCGGCGGTGTGATAACGCCGGGACGACAACAGCACTTGCCTCCCCAAAAGGAAATGCCCGAACAGATAGAAAACAAGACATAACTACGAGGAACTGTCCTGGTGGGCAGCGATGAGAAGACCCTGTCGCCATTTATGATATCGATGGGAAAATATTATGGATGTAAATACGGCTCGGTTTTGTAAGCCCCTCGCAATAGGCCTGGTGTTTATTCTTGGGGCAAACAATCTTCAGCCAGCGATGGCGGACAGGCCTGTTTACCGGAATCCTGACCAGCCGCTACAAAGGCGGGTTGATGACCTGCTTTCCCGAATGTCCCTCGAGGAAAAAATCGGACAACTCAACATGGGCCTTCACCTGAATAAAAACAAAGGTGAATACAAGGATTTTGTAAGAGGGACTTTTAAGAAGGTCCCTGACTTGGGGCCCGGCTGCGGCGTCTGGGGGACGCCACACACTCTCGTAGTAACAAGAAGTCCGCGTAAACAGGCGGCGGTTATGAATGAGTACCAGAGAATAGCTGCCGAAGAAACACGGCTGGGCATACCATTGCTGCAAATCCAGGAGGGTACGCACGGCTTCTTGTCACCCTGTGCCACTATCTTTCCCGAAGGGCCGGCTATCGGCAGTACATGGGATATGGACCTTGTTCGGCGGATTTATGCCGTTGTCGCCCGCGAGGCGCGCGCAGTCGGTGTTCATCAAATTTGCACCCTTGTAATAGAGCCTAACAGAGACCCACGGTTGGGTAGAAACGAGGAAGGATACAGTGAAGACCCATACCTGTGCTCGCGAATTGCTTTTGCTGTCGTTCGCGGCGCCCAAGGGGATGATATATCCGCTGAGGATAAAGTGATAGCCACCCTTTGTCATTACCCCGGCCAGAGCGAGTCGGTGAGCGGCATAGAACAGAATCCGATGGAAATTTCCGACAGAATGCTGCGTGAGGTCTTTCTGCCGCCGTGGGTAGAGGGCATAAAGCGTGCCGGCGCCCTCGGCGTAATGGCAACGTATCCGTCAATTGATAGTATTCCTGCCCATAGTTCCAGAAAACTTTTAACTAATATCCTGCGAAAGGAGTTGAAATTCGAAGGTGTAGTAGTCAGCGAAGGCGACGCGTTCAACCGTGCCCTAATCTGGCATCGCATCGTCGACAATCAGAAAGAGGCGGGCCTGATGGGAATAAAGGCCGGCGTTGATATAAGTATCTGGTTCGAGCCTGCATACATGAAACCTCTCATCGAAAATGTGCAGCAGGGCAGATTGGCTGTCTCAGTAATCGATGAGTCAATCCGACGAATTCTCACAAACAAGTTTCGCCTGGGCCTTTTTGAAAAATGCTATGTGGATGTTGAGCAGGCGGTAGAAATCACCTATTGCCAAAAGCACCAGCAGCTTTCCCTGGAAGCCGCAAGAAAAGGGATAGTTCTGCTCAAGAATAACAACAGCCTTTTGCCTTTGGATAAGGACATCAAATCCATAGCAGTGATAGGCCCGAATGCGGATTCCGCCAAGAACCAGCTTGGTGATTATTGCCATCTCGGTTCGCAACAGGTTGTTACTGTACTCAGGGGAATAAGAGAAAAGATTTCACCTGAGACCGAACTGATTTGCACAAAAGGATGTGAAGTCGTAGACGTACCTATTGACTGGTGGCCGCCCAGGCATGATTATCCTGAGCCGACGGAGCCTTTGCATGAGCGAATGCAGAAAATTGAAAAAGCAAAACAAGCCGCTGAAAAAGCCGAAGTCGCAATCGTAGTATTAGGCGAAAATACTTTGACTAACGGAGAGGCCAGAGATGTTGCCAGTCTTGACCTTACAGGCCTGCAATCCGAGCTTGTCAGGGCTATAGTAGGCACAGGCACGCCCACGGTGGTGGTATTGATTAACGGCAGGCCTCTTTCCATTCGCTGGATAGCGGACAATGTTCCCGCCGTAGTGGAGGCCTGGCTCCCCGGCGAAAAGGGCGGCAGGGCGGTTGCCGACGTGTTATTCGGCGACTATAACCCTGGCGGCAAGCTGCCTGTAAGCATCCCGCGCCATGTAGGGCAGCTACCTGTTTATTACAATTATAAACCTCCGAGGCGTTCTTATGTGGATATGCCTTCGGAGCCTTTGTATGAGTTTGGCTATGGTCTCAGCTATACACAATTCGAGTACGGCAATTTGAAAATTTCCCCCAAACCGCCGGCCGGTCTTATAGGCCCCGCATCGCAGGTTTTGGTGTCGGCTGATATCGAAAACACAGGTGATTTTACAGGTGATGAGGTGGTTCAGCTTTACATTAATGACCGTATAAGCAGTGTTACCACCCCGTTGAAGGAGTTGAAGGGTTTTGAGCGGATAACTTTACAGCCGGGTGAGAAGAGGACGGTGGAGTTTACTCTTACTCCTTATGAGCTTTCGTTGCTGGACCGCAATATGGAGCGTGTGGTGGAGCCGGGCGTGTTTGAGGTTATGGTTGGAAGTTCATCGAAGGACATCAGATTGAAAGGAGAGTTTGAGGTAGAGGAATTATGAAAGTAAAAACGACTATACGAATTATCATCACGGCTTTTACGGTGGGGAATTTGTCCTTTTTGTCTCATGCAGATAACGATTCTGGTCATGATAAATTATATCTTGATTCTAATCAGCCGATTCGGCTAAGAGTCGAAAATCTGCTTAATCAGATGACGTTGAAGGAAAAACTCGGACAGATGAATATCCCGACCGTCTATAAGTTCAGGGCTGGTTCGGATGTTTCTGAAAAACTCGAACTCTGCAAAAGATTTACAGAGGGCACATTAGTATCCGCAATAGGTCCTGGCGGTGGGCTTTTCCGGCTCGCCAATAACGTTCTTAAAGAAGGGCCTTTGCAACAGGCGGAGTTTAACAATCAACTTCAACGAATCGCCACACAGAAAACCCGACTGGGTATTCCTTTGATGCAGGTTGAAGAGGGAACTCACGGCTTAATGTGCGCGGGGGCGACGATTTTTCCGGAAGGGCCGGGCCTGGGCAGCACTTTTCATACTGACCTCATCCGCAAAGTTTATGCAGCCGCCGCCAAAGAGGGCCGTGCCATAGGCGCCCACATGCTTTGCACCCTGGTAATTGAACCTGTCAGAGACCCGCGACTTGGCCGGAACGAGGAGACCTTCAGTGAAGACCCTTACCTGACCGCTCAAATTGCCGAGGCCATAGTTAAAGGTGCTCAGGGTCGTACTGTTGCTGCAAATGACAAACTTATAGCGGTCCTTTGTCATTTTCCCGGCCAGAGCCAGCCGGTTGGGGGTCTGGAAAGAGCACCGATGGAAATTTCGGAGAGAACACTCAGGGATATATTTATGCCCGCCTGGCTGTCCGGAATAAAAAAGGCCGGTGCCCTCGGGGTAATGGCTACTTATCCGTCAATCGATAGTATTTCCGTTCACCGCTCCGAGCGAATTCTCACAGATTTGCTTCGCGAAGAGCTGGGTTTCCAGGGGTGTGTTTTAAGTGAGGGCGGTGGCATTGGTACGCTCATCACCGACAACGTAGCGAAGGATTGGAATGAAGCAGGCCGACTTGCCCTTCAGGCCGGCGTGGATATCGCAATATCCCTGGAGCCTGCCTACATGGATGCGCTCATGGAGGGCGTGAAAAACGGCCGGGTTTCACGGGTACTCGTCGACAGAGCGGTCAGGCGAATACTGCGGACAAAATTCCGCCTGGGTCTTTTTGAAAATCCATACGTAAAGCCTGACAGAGCGGTGAAGCTTGTCCATTCTATGAAACATCAGGAACTCGCTCTAAAGGCTGCACGGGAAGGTATAGTGCTTCTAAAGAATAAGGGTAACATTCTGCCTTTGGATAGAAAAACCAAAACTATCGCTGTAATCGGACCCAACGCCGACAACGGCAGGAATCAACTCGGCGATTATTTCTCCTCCACTGTGTTGCAGGATATTGTAACAGTACTCGAAGGGATAAAGAGCAAGGTTACTGACGATTGCAGGCTCAAATATGTAAAGGGCTGTAATGTTTTTACTATAGAGCTGAACAAAATCAACGAGGCCTGCGAGGCTGCCTCCGCTGCGGATGTTGCCGTTGTAGTGGTGGGGGAGAACGAGCGTGGAGCGAAAGACCAAAAGGGAAGAAACGTAGGGACTAACGGAGAGGCCAGAGATGTTGCCAGTCTTGACCTTACAGGCCTGCAATCCGAGCTTGTCAGGGCTATAGTAGGCACAGGCACGCCCACGGTGGTGGTATTGATTAACGGCAGGCCTCTTTCCATTCGCTGGATAGCGGACAATGTTCCCGCCGTAGTGGAGGCCTGGCTCCCCGGCGAAAAGGGCGGCAGGGCGGTTGCCGACGTGTTATTCGGCGACTATAACCCTGGCGGCAAGCTGCCTGTAAGCATCCCGCGCCATGTAGGGCAGCTACCTGTTTATTACAATTATAAACCTCCGAGGCGTTCTTATGTGGATATGCCTTCGGAGCCTTTGTATGAGTTTGGCTATGGTCTCAGCTATACACAATTCGAGTACGGCAATTTGAAAATTTCCCCCAAACCGCCGGCCGGTCTTATAGGCCCCGCATCGCAGGTTTTGGTGTCGGCTGATATCGAAAACACAGGTGATTTTACAGGTGATGAGGTGGTTCAGCTTTACATTAATGACCGTATAAGCAGTGTTACCACCCCGTTGAAGGAGTTGAAGGGTTTTGAGCGGATAACTTTACAGCCGGGTGAGAAGAGGACGGTGGAGTTTACTCTTACTCCTTATGAGCTTTCGTTGCTGGACCGCAATATGGAGCGTGTGGTGGAGCCGGGCGTATTTGAGGTTATGGTTGGAAGTTCATCGAAGAACATCAGATTGAAAGGAACTTTCGAAGTACAACCTTGAATTTTTCCATTTGGCCTGCGATATCCTGAAACGGCACGCGCTACATCCTTTTCAATTACACCTTTTTCAGTTATTCTGAATATGTCAATGTAGTGTACAAGCGTCTCGTCAATGGAGATGGCTTGGTTGCAAGGCGGCTCATTACAAAAAAGCTGCTTAAGGAGGCCAATAGATAACTGCAGGATGCTTTTTGGGCCGTCCCGACGGATATTAAACACTAACGAATTTATTGGCTTTGGATATGGGCAATATAGCTGTTCTCGAACAAAACATGGTTAATATGATTGCCGCCGGCGAAGTAATTGAGAGGCCGGCAAGCGTGGCAAAGGAGCTGATGGAAAACAGCATTGATGCAGGCGCAACCAGCATTTCTGTCTGCATTGAGCAAGGCGGCAAAAAGTCCATATCAGTAACGGACAATGGACACGCAATGGATTCCGAAGACCTTGCTAATGCCTTTGAACCTCATGCTACCAGTAAAATTAAAAAAACTTCGGACCTGCACGGTATTGCCACACTCGGATTCAGGGGCGAGGCTCTGGCGAGTGTTGCATCCGTGGCACGAGTGAAGGCAGTCAGTAGACCACCGGGCCAGACCGAGGCTAATTCCATCGAAATTGAAGCAGGTGCGAAGGGTCGGGTTGTTCCGTGCAGTGCAGACCAGGGTACCACTATCAATATCCGTGATTTGTTTTACAGACAGCCGGTCAGACGCAAATTTCTGAAGACCGTAAACACAGAGGCTGGTCATGTTACCGAACACTTTACAAGAATCGCATTGGCAAATCCCGGCATTGACATGACACTTACCCACAATAACCGTGAAATTTATCGATTGAGCTCGCGCGATAACATAATCCGGCGTATAGAAAAACTATTCTCTTCTGAAATCGCGCAGAACCTTATAGAGACCTCAATAAGCGAGAAACAAATAAGGATTTCCGCTTTACTGGGCAGGCCTTCGATGTCGAGGACCAGCAATAAGCTGCAATATGCGTTTCTGAACGGCCGGTTCATCCGTGATAAATTTATTTCCCATGCAATTAAGGAGGCCTATCGAGGCACTCTGGAGCAGAACAGATACCCCGTCGTGTTTCTATTTATCCGGATGCCTCCGGATGCGTTCGATGTTAACGTACATCCCACCAAGATTGAGGTCCGTTTTTATAATGCTAATCTCGTACACTCTCAGATATTAAGTTGTATTCGTGAGAAGCTTCTTTCCTGCGACCTTGATATTCCCGGAAAGATTCCCCCGCCTGTGGGAACCGGTAAAGCGGCGATACAATCTGTAAACAGCCGGGAACACAGAGAAGAAATTGCCGATGCAATGGCAGACTTCTTCAAAAAATACAAACCAATTGGCAATCAGAAACAGTTCAGCCCCAAGAGAGATTTTACTGCGACCGCTTCACGCCGGAGCCCCTTAGAGAAAAATACACAATACATTGCCGATTCTTCTCCACGAGCAGGCGAATTTCTCCAGATACACGACTCTTACATAGTTACTCCGGTAAGCGACGGCTTTGTCGTCATCGACCAGCACGCCCTTCACGAAAGAATTATTTACGAGAAAATCAGTAACCGATTACAGAATGGCAAGCTTGAATCTCAGAAGCTGTTGATACCTGAGAGTTTCGAGTTAACCGAAGCCGAGGCTGCAATTTTGGATTCTCATTCCGAGTTGCTGGAAAAACTGGGCATCGAATTGGTTCCCTTTGGCCCAAAGGCGATGGCGGTGCATTCTTTTCCGGTCATAATGAGCAAAGCTCAGCCCGTTGAGTTTGTACAAGATCTGATAGACCTACTCAAAGACAAGACTGCAACGATTGAGCATCGTGAACTTATGGAGCAGGTTATGAGTATGGCCGCCTGCAAAGCTGCAATAAAAGCCGGTCAAAAACTCACCGAAGAAGAAATAAGCCAGCTTGTCGCCGATCGTAACCTTGTTTCTCAACCGGGACGGTGTCCGCATGGCAGACCTACCACGATAAAGTTCCCAATTTTCGAACTCGAAAAGCAGTTTAAAAGAACCTGAAAAATGTGCAAAAATAAACGGATATTCTTGCTTTTTGCAACTTTCTGTGGAATTATGCTTCTCGCCGGAGCGGTTGTCGTGGTAAATCCGTCGACATTGTTCACTGCTGAACAGGTTGGGGCCACTAAGGCACCTGAGCAGGTCCAAAGAATAGTCTCGCTGGCTCCAAATCTTACTGAGATACTATTTGCACTTGGTCTTGGAAAAAGAGTTGTAGCCGTCTCAAATAATAGTGATTATCCTCCCGAAGCAAATTCCAGGCGGAAGGTGGGTACATTCTGGCAGCCAGGCGTCGAATCGGTTATATCCGCCAGGCCCGACCTGATTCTCGCTTTGTCTTTTCCGCAGCAAAACAGCGCGGCCGAGACTTTTCGCCGTCTTAAGTATGATGTGCTGACTTTGGAAATTGAAACCATAGATGGTCTCTTCGAGGCTATATACAAAATCGGTACTGCTACCGAAAGCTCGAAAAAGGCACGGAAATTGATCGAGGATATAAAGCAGGACTTGAATGCTATTCAAAGCAAATGCGACAATTGCGAAAGGCCTCGAGTTCTTTGGGTGGTTCAGGCCGAGCCTCTTCGTGTTGCCGGCAGAAAGACCTTCATAAATCAAATCATAGAGCTTGCAGGCGGAAAGAACGCCGTCAAACCCGGTATCAGCCAGTACCCGCAAATAGGAACCGAGCAAATATTGACTTACAGACCCGAAGTGATAATTCACTCGGCTATGTCGCCTGACTTGTCGCAGCAGCGAGACAGTGCATTAACTTATTGGAGTAGATACCCTGATTTGCCTGCCGTGCGAAACAGGAAAATTCACGTTTTAGAGGCCGATACCATTTCGAGGCTTGGCCCCAGGCTACCACAAGGACTCGAAGTCGTGGCCCGTTGTCTCCAGCCGAAAGCTTTTGATGAACAAAACGGCAGCTAATTCAGTTATCTTGTTGTCCCCTAAAACGCTGATTACCAGAGCAGCGATAGGATTGCTTCTGCTTGCAGGGCTGATTGTGATTTGTTCATGTCTGGGACCCGAGCAAATTTCCTTCAGACAGGTTTTGCAGGGGCCGGCCCAGTTGCCTCAGCATAACCCCCATTATGAAATCTTTTTCGGTGTAAGGCTGCCCCGCGTTTTTCTGGCTGCATTAATAGGCGCGGCGCTGGCCTGTTCAGGAGCTGTGCTTCAGGCTATTCTGCGGAACCCTCTGGCTGACCCATACATTCTCGGCATCTCAAGTGGAGCGGGTTTGGGTGTTATAATAGCTGTTCTCAGCGGCGCAACCTGGCGTTTTGTGGGGGGATCAGCTCTTGCTGGTTTTGCCTTCATTGGCGCCATGGGAACCGTTTGGCTGGTCTGGTTTGTTGGCCGTCTGGCCGGCCGTACCCAGGTAACAGGACTCCTGCTCGCAGGGGTCGTCGTCAACGCCTTTCTGTCAGCGGTCATTATGTTTCTTATATCGATTGCAAGAAGCGAGCAGCTCCGCGCCACAACCCTTTGGCTCATGGGTAATATTTCAGAAAAGGGGGCGTTACAGGTTGTGTTGAGCGCAATTATTATTTTTGCCGGCATAGCTGTTATTTTTGCTGTCAGCAACAAGCTAAATATCATATCTTTCGGTCGTCAGCATGCGGCTTCCCTGGGTGTCAGCACTACTAAACTCAGGCTTATTGCTTTTGCTTTTGCAGCCTTGATAACCGCCGTTGCTGTAAGTCTCAGCGGCCTTATCGGCTTTGTCGGGCTGATAATACCCCACGGAGTCAGGCTTGTATTTGGGCCTGACCACCGGCAGTTGCTTCCACTTAGTGCCATTGCAGGTGCAGGGTTTCTCGTCCTCGCCGATACCGCCGCTCGAACGATTGTTTCAACCAGTGAATTGCCCGTTGGGGTTATCACCGCCATGACCGGCGGCCCGTTTTTCCTCATATTACTCGTTAGATACAACAAAAAGCTCGGGTGGTTGAGATGACTGACTATGTAAAAGTTGAAAACCTTACTTTTGCTTACGGCTCCGACAAACCACTTATTAATAATTTGTCATTTGGCGTGCCACACGGACGATTTCTGGCGGTAGCAGGGCCTAACGGTGTTGGCAAAACTACGGTTTTGAACTTGCTTTGCGGGTTACTAACCCCTCACGACGGCTCCATTGTTATTGATGGAAGAAACGTTGGCAATTACGGAGTAAAAGAGCTTGCCAAAAAACTCGCTATCGTAAGACAGGAACTTGTTCCGGTCTTCAATTTCACCGTTGCAGAAGTCGTTTCGATGGCCAGGGCACCATATCTGTCTGCTTTTGGCTTCGAAACAAAAGCGGATAAGCAAATAATCACAGAAGCCATGAATTTGACTGATACCACCCGTTTTGCCGACGCTCCTTTGTATCGGCTAAGCGCAGGGGAAAGGCAGAGAGTGTTTATTGCAAGGGCTTTTGCCCAAACCACTGCGATTTTGTTATTGGATGAACCTACCTGCTTTCTTGATTTCAAACATCAGGTTGATGTTTATGATCTGCTGAAAAAGATGCAGGTTGAAGAACACAAAACCATTATAACCGTTACGCATGATATTAACCTTGCAGCCCAGTATTGTGATGATGCGCTCCTGCTTGCTGCCGATAGCGGCTATAAATTCGGCCTGGTGGACGAAGTTTTTTCACAGGAAAGCGTCCAAAAAGCATTCTCCACTACCGTTTTTGCGGGCAGGATAGACACACAGAGATTCTTTTTGCCACTCGGTAAGTTTGCCAGAGATGTCCGCCCTCCAGGAAACAAACCCGACATTCAACAATGAAACTGTACTTTTTGACAAACCTAAGTGCTTTAGTAAAAGGATTTTACGACTATGCCGGCAATACTACTTGAAACCTTTTCCTCGAACACTATACTTTGCAGTTTCATAAAGCTTTGGAAACAAAGTTCTTAAATCTATATGACTAAAATGCTAAAATAGCAAATTTACAGAAGCAGCATCAAGTAACGTTTGTAGCTTAGGTGAAGACAGTGGCTGAAAAAAGAAAAAAGAGTTCAAGTAGAAAAAAACGTACGGGGGCGAAAGCCAAGACCCGCTTTAGTACATCGGAATTAAAACGATTTCGAAAATTATTGCTGGACAAGCGGCGGGAAATATTAAACAACGTGGACGAGATGCAGAATGAAACCCTCAAAAATTCCCGAATGGATGCCAGCGGTGATTTGTCAAGTATGCCTATTCA
>CAZGGE010000059.1:0-16719 GCA_964524285.1 uncultured Pirellulales bacterium | reverse complement strand
TCCCCGCCGAAATGCTCTGCCAGTGAAAGACAATGCTGGTCCTCAATCGCTTCAACCGGCAGACCCGCGGCGACACTACCCGCGCAAGGTATGCCGCACACCCCATGCTCGCCGTCGTTACCCAGGCCTTCACCAAGCCCCCTAAGCACTTTTCGCGCGTCGGCGGTGAGTATCAAAGAGCGTGCCCTGCCCGCAGTGCCCCGCAGGTATCCGCCCTTTCGCAGCTTTTCGATGTGCTCGAACACGGTGCTTCGGCTTGTGCCGAGTTCGCCGGCCAGCTCCGCTATAGTCGGTGAATAGCATCTGCTGGCGCTGAACCGTGCTATGGCCTTTAGCAACTGAAGCTGTCTCGGCGTCAGTGTTGATGTGTTTGGCATTTGGTTTTCCCTGCTTTTGCTTGAGCACAAGTTCGGTGTGCTTGTGAATGGTTTCCGCTACCGCCGGCGCTATTTTTTCATTCGGCCCGGAAAGCCGGCTCATTATCCCTCCAATCTCGGACAGCACCTTACTGAGACTGTTAGGTGCAATTTTATGTAAATCCGCTGCGTCCGGCGGCCAAACCGACACGTAATCGCCGCCCGGCCCGAATCTGCATATCGGCTCAAATCTTCTTCGCTCATCCTTGCTCATCTGCTTACTCCATCGCTTTTTTTCAGCCGTGAATTCTTCGACAAATACTTCTATCGGTAAGAGGGGCCGAAGAACCCTAACAAAAACCGAACAAATTTGGCCCTGCATCAGACTTTTTTCACCTGGCTTCGCGCCGGCCCAAAAAGCCACAGAATATGGGACGAAACGAGCAAAATTTTCAAAAAAGCTCTGAAGGATGAAAGAAAAAACAGGTGATATGAGCAAAAACAATGCAATATGCGCCGTCAAATTGCGCCCTGACGGATTACACATCTCCGACAGGTTCTTCCCCCTCCGCACGCACAAAAAAACCGGGCAAAATCTCGCCCGGCGTGTTTTTAATTGCGAAGTCGATTTCATAGTTATTGTCCCTTTGCCCGCGCCTGCTCTTTGATTTTTTCTATTTCTTTCTGTACTGTACTCAATCGTTGCTGGGCTTTCTTTAGTTCTTTATGGTTATTCGTTGTCTTGTACAAGCTAATCATTTCATTCAAGGCTATCTTCTCAATAGCTATGCCAACCAAATGGGCTATTAACATGCTATCAGGGTTTTGGTCCAACAATTTTCCCAGTTGTAATGCCGCATTAAAATATTTCTCTGCCTCTTCGTATTCTTGGGAAGAGACTGCGGTTTTACCTGAATCCACAACTTCATTTGCGAGCTTCCTCATTTCAGATGCCGTAGCCATAATCTTTTCAATAACATTCGTTTGGTCCTCGGCCTTTAGGGAAACATACCCTTTTTCCGTCAGGCTGAAGATATATGGTTCTTTGCCGAACTCGATTTTTTTCGTCCAGTCAATTTGCAGCAGGAGCTTTATGGCCTCGTCTTTTTTATCCTCCGACCAGAGTTCGAGCATTCTCACTATTTTTTTCGCCTCGGCCGACTGTTCGGTTTTTACCTGTAACTCCTCCAAATCTTCCTGATATGCCAAAGTGTAACCCTCCGGCAAATCGAGGCTGAATAATTCTTCATCAAGCTCAACATCGAGGTCAAAGTTTTTCATCGTCAACTTTATTGACGGATAAGATTGTTCCTCAACCAGAACCGGAACGCCGCTTTTGGAGTCGGCCCAGATGGTGATGTCATACTCAAAATGCCGGTCCTCCTGCAAAACTCTAAAGCCGGTAACTTTTTGCCCATCAATTTCTTTTTTACCCAACCGCTGTTCTGTGCCATCACGAACATTCCAGAGGTTCTCAATCGGCCTGGTACAAAAATAAAGGACGCCGCTGCCTGCGGTGTTCTTATTCAGAAAGGGCTCTTCTTTAATTACACCTGTTTGATTATGGTGGAAAAGCAGCAGGGTTTTGCCCGCGTTAAAATCAGTAATTGAAGTTATTTTTCCCACTCCCGGACCTGCTGAGCAGTCCACGCGCATTTTGCCCAACTCCCACACCATTGCCTCAATTGTAAATTCCTGTAAATCTTCCTCTTTTGTTTTTTCTGCCGCCATACCCAGGGTTAAATCGAAAGTATAACTGCGCTTCTGGATGTAACCGAGCACGTCACCAAAAGCCACGCTGCCCGTCCTAATCGAGCCGAAGTATTTGTTTATGCCTATGAGTATTGCAAAGATTATCACCGCGGCGGCGGCGAGTTTTGTTATTGTGCTTTTCATGATAATTCTCCGGATAAGCGGCTGGTGTTCAGCCGGGTTGCTGGTTTGGGATTCTTCATATACCGTTAAAGCATCGTTAAGGATTCTCTTATCCATTTCATCAGACGTTGTTACGGTTGATTTTTTTGTACGGCAAAAGTTCTTAATCAGTTTTTCGAGGTTTTTTATCGTATTCATATTTTCACCTTGCCGTCCAGTATTGAACGCAGTTTATTCAATCCGCAGCGGTACCGGCTCTGAACCGTATTTATGGAGATACCCTGCGACTTTGCAATTTCCCTGAACTTCAGGCCGCCTTGAAGATGCAGGATTATTATCTCTCTGTGCTGATATGAAATCCGTTCCAAAGCGGCGGTAATACATCGAGATTCTTCCGTTGACATTGCCAGGTTGTCCGGCTGATTCGACTGTGAGCAGGGAATTTCCATTGCATTTGCATCCGACGCCAGTCTGGCATTGTCGCGGCTCAGGCTGCGCATGCGATTGGCGACCGCCGTCGAGAGGTAACTTTTCAGGCTGCTTCTCAACCGGAGGTTTTTTGCCGATTTTGCAAAAGAGACAAAGGTATCATGCACGACGTCTTCGGCAACCGTTTTATTATTTGAAAGAGCGACGGCCAAAGCCAGCAAATCATTTTTGTACTTTTCATAAATCAGCCGCAGAGCATCGCTGCTGCCGTTTTTAAGCCTGCCAAGCAATATTTTATCTTCGAGCATGCTCAGGTACCTGTTAGTTTCGAAACCGACGACCGTCACTGATAAGACACACAAGCAGGGTTTTTAGTGTACGAAAAATCAGATTTTTTAACCAATCCCATTTTTCAGGGCAAAGAACGCAGGCGTCCGGCACAAAACCCTATCCGGGCAGGTGGGATACTATTGAAATGAAAATATGAAAACTAACCGGCCGGTTATGCTGTCGAGGTGAAATTCAGGTAATAAGGCCGGCTCGGTCAACTCGATAGACTTCGGGACCGAGCACGTGGACCTCGCCGGTAGATGATTATGCATATTTCAGGGGATTGGAGCTGGCCGCGGCGATAAACCGTCTGAGGAGTCTTTCGGTTCAACAGCGGCGTTGGAAGAATTACGAGTCGGCCGCAGCGGTTTGCTGCCCGGCGTCGGGGATGAAAGGCGACAATTTACGGAGTTTTTCGATAATTGGGGGTATCTTTTGGATAGCATAGTCGATTTCTTCTTCAGTGTTGTACCTGCTGAGGCTGAGTCTTACCGAGCCATGAGCCGCCGTGAATGGCACACCCATCGCCCTGAGCACGTGGCTTGGCTCGAGCGAGCCTGACGTGCAGGCAGAGCCGCTGCTGGCGCAGATGCCGAACTGGTCAAGCATGAGCAGTATTGCTTCGCCCTCGATATACTCGAAGCTGATGTTTGTGGTGTTGGGCAGACGGTTTTGTTTGTCGCCGTTCAGCATTGAATCGGGGCATTTTTCGAGAATGGCGTTCTCGAGTTTGTCCCTTAGTTTTGCGACCCTCGTATTTTCCTGCGGAAGGTGTTCGGCGGCAAGTTGACATGCCTTCCCGAGCGCCACAATGGCGGGAACGTTTTCGGTACCTGCGCGTCGGCCCGCCTCCTGATGACCGCCGAGCATTAAGGGCGATATTCTGGTACCTTTTTTCATATAGAGAACGCCGACGCCTTTGGGTGCGTGGAGCTTGTGTCCCGACAGGCTCAGTAAATCAATCCTGCTGTCCGAGAGGTTGAGAGGGATTTTGCCTGCCGCCTGAACGGCATCGGTATGAAACACGACGTGTTGGGAGGCGGCAATCCGGGCAATCTCATCGACGGGAAAGATTGTGCCCGTCTCGTTATTGGCGTACATTATGGATATTATAGCAGTATTATCGTCAACTTCTCGTCGCAGGTGCTCGAGGTCGAGTCTTCCGTTTTTGTCCACGCCGATTTCTGCGAGGCCGTAGCCTTTGGCTTCGAGTTCCCTGCATACCTGCAGGACGGCGGGATGCTCGACGCGAGAGGTGATGATTTTGTTCCTCGCCGGCGAGGCCGCCAGTGTCCCGCGTATAGCGGCGTTGTTGCTTTCGGTTCCGCCGCTGGTGAATATGATTTCATCGGGTTCACAGCCGAGCAGGTCGGCGATGCGTCGTCGGGCCTGTTTCAGCTTGCCCGCTACCTGGCCGCCGAAGGTATGCATGCTCGAAGGGTTGCCGTAAAGGTCGCAGAAATACGGCAGCATTTCTTCGAGCACTTCTTTGGCGACTTTGGTAGTGGCATTATTGTCAAAGTACATAGTTTTCATCTTATACCCTGTGTTCGTGAGGTTCCATTGCTGATTCTTTGTCCTCTTCGACGTAAAGGCTGTCGGTAACGAATTCCTTCAGTTTTGCTTCCACGTCGTCTTTCATGGTGAACTCGGCAAGTTTGCATTGTGCGCACATGCCCCTGAATGCGACGATAACCTTATCGCCTTCGACGTCGACTAGCTCGATGTTCCCGCCGTGTGCCCGGAGGGCGGGCCTGATTTGCTCGTTTATGGTCTGCTGAATTAGCTGGATTTTCTGGATGTTGGTGAGCTTCCTGTCTTTTGGTGGAGCTTTTGGGGATACCTGTTTTTGAGTTTGCGGCTGGATGCTTCGAATTATGTTTTCGATTTGGGGTTTGCATCCGCCGCAGCCCCCGCCCGCCTTGCAGTAGTTCGTAACCTCTTCGACTGTGGTGAGGTTGTTCTCGCGAACGACACGCTCGATTTCCTTGTCCGTAACGCCGAAGCATGTACAGACGATGTTTCCTTCGAGCTTTTGTTTTTTATCGCCGCCGCAGCGATAGTTTTCTATTGCGGCTTCGAGGGCTTCTCTTGCCATGACCGAGCAGTGCATCTTTTGTTCGGGCAGTCCGCCGAGATAATCGGCGATGTCTTTGTTTGTAACTGCAGCGGCCTGGTCGACGGTTTTTCCTTTTATAAATTCGGTGAGCACCGAGGAGGTTGCGATGGCGCTGGCACAACCGAAGGTCTTGAATCTGGCGTCTTCTATTTTTCCGTTTCCATCGAGCTTGAATGTAAGCTTCAGAGCGTCGCCGCACGCCAGTGAGCCGACTTCGCCGACGCCGTCGGGATTTTCAATCTCACCGACGTTTCTCGGATTGAAAAAATGGTCTTTAAGTTTTTCGGTATATTCCCACATTGTTTTACCTCCGGCTCTTTTTAAGAGCCTGTTCGAAATCCTCGATGATGTCGTTGATATGTTCGGTTCCGACGGAGACGCGAATGTAGTCGTCGGTAACGCCCGCTGCCAGTCGCTGCTGTTTGGTTAGCTGCTGGTGCGTGGTGGTCGCGGGGTGTATTACGAGAGTTTTGCTGTCGAGTATGTTGGCAAGGTGGCTTGCCAGGCGGACGCTTTCGATGAATTTAGCACCGGCGCGGCGACCCCCCTTTATGCCGAAGCCGACTATTGCCCCCTGTCCTTTCGGCAGATACTTTCTGGCTCGCTTGTGGTCGGCGTGAGATTCGAGGCCGGGGTAGTTGACCCAACTGACGGCTTTATGATTCTGGAGCCACCAGGCCAGTTTCAGTGCGTTTTCACAGTGTCTTGGCACACGCAGATGCAGTGTTTCAAGACCCTGGAGCAGCAGAAATGCGTTGAAAGGAGACAAACATGCGCCCATATCACGCAGGTTTTGCACCCTTGCCTTTGTTATGTATGCGGCGTTGCCGAACTTTTCCACGTATCTGATTCCGTGATAGCCCGGGTCGGGCTCGGTCAGTTCGGGGAACTTTCCGTTGTTCCAGTCGAATCTTCCGGAGTCGACGATGCAGCCGCCGATGGTTGTGCCGTGTCCGCCGATTACTTTGGTGCAGCTATGGACAACAATATCGATGCCGTGCTCCATGGGTCTGAAAAGTATGGGAGAAGCGACGGTGTTGTCGCATATTACGGGGATTAGATTGCGACGTGCAATGTCTGCAATTGCATCGTAGTCGGGGATGTCGTTTTTGGGGTTGCCGATGGTTTCGATGTAAAGGAGACGCGTCTTTTCAGTTATGGCGGCGGCGAAGTCGTCGGGTCTTCCGGGGTCCGCGAAAGTAACGTCGATACCGAACCTGGGCAAGGTCTGACTGAAGAGAGTTGCGGTGCCGCCGTAGAGCGAGCTGGAGGATACGATATGTTGTCCCCGGCGGCAGATGTTGAGGACGGCGGCGGTGATAGCGGCCATACCGGAGCTGAATGCCAGGCCCCCTGCGCCGCCCTCGAGGGCGGAAACACGCCTTTCAAGGACGTCGGTTGTGGGGTTCTGGAGTCTTGTGTATATGTTTCCCGGACGGTCAAGCTCGAACAACGAGGCTGCGTGTGCGGTGTCCCTGAAGCAGTAGCTGGAGGTCTGGTAAATGGGGACGGCTCGGCTGAGGGTCTCGGTATCGGGCTGCTGGCCCGCGTGAACGGCAAGTGTGTCAGGATGATATTTTTGCTGCGAAGTCATGATTGCACCTCTTACCTGGTGGGCAATATCTCCACCATGCGGTCGAGCGATTTCTTAGCGTTTGTTATTACCGGCTTGGGCAGGCTGATTTTATATTCGAGTTCCTGCATGGACCGGATGATTTTGTCTATCGTGATTTTTTTCATGTTCCTGCATAAGGCTGATTCAGAAGCGGGTATGAACGTCTTTTCCGGATTTTCTTTTTGCAGCGGATAAATCATCCCGACCTCGGTGGCTATTATGAATTCGTCGGCGTCGCAGGTTCGTGTCAGCCTCAGCATCTGACTTGTGCTGAGTATGTGGTCGGCTGCGTCTTTTACCTGCTCGCTGCATTCGGGGTGTGCAAGTACCAGTGCACCGGGATGCCCCGCTTTTGCCTTCTTTATATGTTGTTCGGTAATGACTACGTGGCAGGGGCAGTAGCCGGGCCAGAGGATTAGTTCCCGACCGGTTTGTTCTGCTACAAATCGACCGAGGTGCTGGTCCGGAACAAAAATAACAGGTTTATCCTGCGGCAAAGATTTTACCACCTCTAAGGCGTTGGCGCTGGTACAGCAGTAGTCGCTTTGGGCTTTGACCTCGGCTGAGCTGTTGACGTAACAAACGACCACTGCGCCGGGGTGCTGTTTTTTCAGGTCTTTTAGCTGCTGAGCTGTAATCATATCCGCCATGGGGCAGCCGGCATGTTTGTCGGGTAGGACGACGGTCTTTTCGGGGCTGAGGATAGCGGCGGTTTCGGCCATGAATTCCACGCCGCAGAAGACTATCAGTTCGGCATCGGTGTCGGCGGCTTTTCTACTGAGCTCCAGCGAATCGCCGCAGAAATCCGCCAAATCCTGAACCCCGGGCGGCTGGTAATTATGGGCCAGAATAATCGCCTTTTGCTGTCCCTTTAGCTGTTCAATGGTCTGTAAATAATCTTTGCTCAAAATCCTGCTCCGCTTAATCATTTTTGGGTGTCGTTTTGGAATAATCCAAATCGTTATCGGCAATGGTTACGGTAACACCTTCGGGTACGGATTCCTTTATCCATACGTTTCCTCCAATGACGGCATTTTTGCCTATAACAACGTCGCCGAGTATGGTAGCCTCGGCATAAATGGTTACGTTGTCGCCAATGGTCGGATGTCTTTTGCCGCCTTTTTTCACTTTGCCCATCTCGTCATGGGGGAAACTCAGAGCACCGAGGGTGGCCCCCTGATATATTTTAACGTTATCGCCGATTGTAGTCGTTTCTCCTATTACAACACCCGTGCCGTGGTCGATAAAGAAATTTTTTCCTATTGTGGCGCCGGGGTGAATATCGATGCCTGTTTTGGAATGCGACCACTCGGTCATTATTCTGGGGATTAGAGGAACCTGCTTTACGTAAAGCTCATGTGCAAGTCGGTATGTGGCAATGGCGGTTATGCAAGGATATGCCAGAACGATTTCCTCGTTGGAGCGAGCGGCCGGGTCGCCGGAGTAGGCGGCGTTGACATCGCCCTTAAGGAGCTTTCTGATGTGCGGCAGCTTTGTAAGCAGGTGCCTGGTGGCGTTTTCGGACATACGACGGCAGCCCTCGCTGTCGCAATTCTCAAGCCGGCACTTGTAGCGATAGGCTTTTTCTATCTGTTCACAAAGCTCGGTATAAACGTGGCAAAGGATGTCAATGACGATGAACCTTACGTTATTTCTGGTAACCGTTCTTTTGCCCGTATAGCCGGGGAACAGAAGCTCTATCAGCAAATCGAGAACCTCGATGATTTTTTCTCTGACGGGCAGATTTGCGGCCTCGATGAAATTAATGCCGATGTCACCTTTATAAGTACGCGTGATTTCGGTTACGAGTTTTTGAAGCTGAAAGTTTGTAAGACCGCTATTTGTCATAATATCGCATCCAAATTGTTTTTAGTTTCTTGTCGTCATTGTGATAAGCTCACGAGTCGAACATATCGGTCGAAACATACCTTCCGCCGGTATCAGGGAATATGACTATTATCGTTTTGCCCTTGTTTTCCGTCCTTTTTGCAACTTCGACGGCCGCGTATAATGCCGCGCCCGAGCTGATGCCGGCCAGAATCCCTTCCCGGGCGGCGACTTCTCGGGTTGTTTTTGCCGCCTGGGTGCTTGAAACGGTTATAATCTCATCAATTATTTCCCGGTTCAGAACGTCGGGAACAAAACCTGCACCTATCCCCTGAATTTTATGTGGGCCAGGCAGGCCCCCGGAAAGTACGGCAGACTCCGATGGTTCTACGCCGATTAACTTCACCTCCGCATTCAGGCGTTTGAGCACTTCTCCGCAGCCCGTTATGGTCCCGCCCGTACCCACACCTGCGACCAGTATATCCACTTTGTGGTCGGTATCGCTCCATATTTCCATTGCTGTCGTTTCACGGTGAATTTTCGGGTTTGCCGGATTTGTGAATTGCTGCGGCATGAAGGAATCTTCATACTGGCTCACGAGCTGGTTAGCTTTTTCCACGGCACCGCCCATGCCTTTATCCGCGGGTGTAAGAACAACGGTCGCTCCGAAAAATTCCAGCATTTTTTTTCTTTCGATGCTCATTGATTCAGGCATTGTAACTATGAGGCATCTTTGCTTTGCCGCACAAACGCACGCAAGGCCTATGCCTGTGTTACCGCTGGTAGGCTCTACGATGATGGTTTTCGCGCTTATCAGACCCTGCTGCTCTGCCTTCTCTATCATGGCCACTGCGATTCGGTCCTTTATGCTCTGGCCGGGATTGAATGATTCAAGCTTGGCAAGGATTGTCGTATCGGCCGGCGCCAGTTGGTTAATGCGAACAAGCGGAGTGTAGCCGATAGTAGCGGTGATGTCTTCGAATATCGCACTCATACCTGCCTTTCGAATATTATCGATTTCGCTCTTATTGTTTTTTTGCCTTTGACCGGTCGGCAAGGTCCTGGAGAGTAATCGAATTCAACGTTTCCTGCACAGTATTTTGAACCTGCTGCCAGAGTTCCCTTGCCACGCAGTCCCGGGCGTGTGAGCAGTAATTGTTATCCTCGAGACACTCAGTAGTAATAGCAGCGGTCCCCTCGAGTGCATTAAACACCTCGGCAAGGCTGATTTTATCGGGCGACCGCGTCAGCTCGTAGCCGCCCTGCGAGCCACGAACAGCCCTCAAGAAGCTCGAAGAGTTCAACCTGGTCATCAGTTGACCGAGGTATTTCTCAGAAATAGACTCACTGTGGGCGATTTTTCTTATGTTCATCGGGCTGTTGCCGTAGTTTTCAGCCAGCTCAAGTAAGGCCCTTATTCCATATCGCGTTCTGGTAGGCAGCTTCATGTAACCTTTCCTACTATTGCTATAGAATTAGTAGTAATTATACGCCTTCGAGTCCCTTCCGTGCAGCAAAAAAATGGAAAATTCGAAAAAAAAGTTCCGCACCCCAGGTAGAAGGGGTTATTTGTAAGTCCGGTAATATTTGGCTTCATACAGGATTTCCATCAATTTACTTATCACTTCCGATTAAACCAACCCGCTTCACCGTATAAAGAAACTTGACAATATGAAAATCACCTCTTAAGATACCCTGTATCACGATGAGGGTCGAGGCAGGGAAATCAGCGTGTTTCACCGTCTCATCGGTCGTGCGATTGATTGAAAAGGGTGTTACGGATGACAAGAGGTTCCACTAAGAGAGTGGCGTTTGTTTGTTCTTTCCCGCCGAGAAAATGTGGAATCGCAACCTTTAGTTCTCACCTTATCCGCAGCATAGCCGAATCAGCCGGCGGCAAAATTGAACCACTGGTGGTAGCGGTGCGAAGCGACGCCGACCGCTATTCGGACCCGGTAAAATTTGAAATCAGGTACGGCGTTAAAAAGGATTACATTTGTGCTGCGGACTACATTAACTTCAGTCACGTCGACCTGGTTTGTGTGCAGCACGAATTCGGGATATTCGGGGGAGAGGCGGGAGACTATCTCACCCTGTTGTTGAACAGGGTGAACGCTCCGGTAGTTACAACTTTGCACACCGTTCTGGACGAGCCTTCCACCGCCATGCGCAAGAACCTGATAGATGTCTGCAACGCTTCGCACAAGGTGATAACAATGAACGAGCTGGGCATCGATATGCTGCAGAATATTTACGGTGTTCCGGCTGAAAAAATCGCGTTGATTCCGCATGGGATACCTGATTTGCCGTTTGTGGACAGCAACTATTACAAACACAAGTTCGGGATGGAAAACCGAAGGACGATATTGACGTTCGGATTGTTGAGCAACAATAAGGGAATAGAAGTGATGCTGAAGGCTATGCCCGAGATTGTCCGCGCAGAACCTTCCGCATTGTACATTGTGCTGGGAATGACACACCCGTCGGTGCTAAAAAAAGACGGTGAGTTGTATCGATACAGCCTTCAGAGAATGGTGAACGAGCTTGGATGCGCAGAGAATGTCATTTTCCACAATCGTTTTGTAAGCGACGAAGAGCTGGCAAACTTCCTGTGTGCTGCGGATGTGTACGTAACGCCTTATCTGAAGAGAGAACAACTCACCAGCGGAACGCTGTCCTTTGCGGTTGGGGCGGGTAAGGCCGTGGTATCGACGCCTTACTGGGCGGCGACCGAGTTGCTGGCGGACGGACGGGGTAAACTCGTGGATTTCGGCGATGCGGGCCAAATGACAAAAGAAATAATAGAAATATTAAAAAATCATAAATTATTTTATTCCCTGCGGAGGAGAGCCTATGAATACGGCCGCTCACGAACCTGGTGCAAAATCGGGCAGGTTTACTGGAAAATGTTCAACTCGATAACCCTCCCTGTTCCTTTAACCTCCAGGACCGCCGCCGTGGAAACAGAGGAGTTCTCAAGCCTCGAACTGCCGGAACTATCAATCAACCACCTCAGTAAACTCACGGATTCCACGGGAATTTATCAGCACGCCAAATACACCGTTCCAAACCGCAGATATGGCTACTGCACCGACGACAACGCCAGGGCGTTGATTGTGATGTCCAAATATTACTCACAACGGCCGGGGGTTGAGGCACTTCGGTTGTTCGATACATTTCTTTCGTTTGTAATGCACGCGCAGAACGACGACGGCACCGTTTGTAATTTTCTGAACTTCGACAGAACATGGAGTAAGCAGGAACCGGCGAGCGATGCTTTTGGGCGGGTTTTGTGGGCTTACGGGGAGGTGATGGCGGAGCCTCCGTCGCCGGCCTACCTGCCCATAATAAAGGACTGCTTTGATAACTGTATAGGCCAAATCCGCGAACAACCTCCCCGTGGGCTGGCATATTCCATTGTCGGTATGTCCGATTATCTAAAGCAGTTTCCCGGTGCAAGCGACATCAAGCGCGAACTGAAACTCGCAGCAGACAAGCTGGTCGAGTTATATAATCAGAACCAAAAGCACCACTGGCAATGGTTCGAGGACATACTCACCTATGACAATGCCGTCATGCCGCATGCCCTTTTCGTGGCAGGACAGGTCTTCGAAAACAGCCACTACGTCCGGACTGCTCAGGCCGCCTGCCGCTTCTTACTCGACAATACTCTGGATAAAAATCACTTCAGCTTCGTAGGCTGTAACGGATGGTACCCGTATAACGGAAAAAAAGCCAGGTTCGACCAGCAACCGATTGAAGCCGTAAGTACCGTGCTGATGCTCACAGCGGCATATGAAGCTACCGGCGATGCTCATTATTTAAAACTTCAACGAAAGGCTTTCGACTGGTTTCTCGGAGATAACGACCTTCAAATCCCTCTATATGATTTCAGGTCTACCGGATGCTGCGACGGTCTTATGGCCGCCGGTGTTAATATAAACCAGGGAGCCGAGAGTACACTCAGTTTTCTTGAGAGTCTGCTGGCGGTGCTCGAAAGTTATTCCATACTGGACCGGATAGTTAAAGAGTCGGCCCAAAGCAGGCAGGCTGCCGGTATAGGCCGGGCGCCCAAAAACCAAATCTACAAAAAAGCTTCACCTTCAATAGAAGGTATATCCGGCAAAAACTTCGAAGGAAAAAACCACGTGCAGGAAATTGAAGGGTAACGCCGGACAGGCAGTTTTTTCGATAAACAACAGTCTCGGCCGGACCTATGAAGATAGCTACCTTTAACGTTAATTCACTTCGCGCAAGGCTGCCTTTGGTAATCGACTGGATGGACAAGAATAAGCCTGACGTTCTTTGTGTGCAGGAGACGAAGGTCCAGGATGATGATTTTCCGGAGCCGGTATTCGATAAAGCCGGTTATAATTGCGCTTTTAAGGGACAGAAAAAGTACAACGGCGTAGCGGTTTTCAGTACCTCGGCCATTTCCAATGTGGAAACCGGCTTGCCGGGCGAACCGCCGGACCACGCACGACTTATAAAGGCTGAAATCCTCGGCATTAATATTGTCAACACGTACGTGCCGCAGGGATATCTCGCCGATACGGAAAAGTTCGAGTACAAACTGAACTGGCTCAGGAGACTCAAAAAGTATTTCAAAAACACCTGTAAACCTGCGAAGCCGGTTATCTGGACAGGAGATTTGAATATTGCACCGGAGCCTGCCGACGTATACGACCCCGAATTATTGGGAAATCACGTCTGTTTTCATCCTCTTGCGAGAAATGAGTTAAAATCGATTTGTAATTGGGGTTTTACGGACGTCTTCAGGATGCATTGCAGCGAAGCGGGCCGATACACTTTCTGGGATTACCGGCCGCCGGGCGCATTCAAGCGCAATCGCGGCTGGCGACTCGACCATATCATGGCCACAAAGCCGCTCGCCGAGAAATGCACAGACTGCCAAATAGACACCAAACCTCGAACCGCCGACCGGCCAAGCGACCATACACCGGTGCTCGCCGAGTTCGACTGGTAAACCGGCACAGATAATTCAATCAACCCTTATCGGGAAGATTCGTGCAACAATTTCTGGTCGAGCCGGTTACTACCAACAACCTCTTCGCCACCCCGCCAAAGGACAGACCTCCAACCCAATCATGAAAAACAGAAATACTGGGGAACCAGGATTTGAACCTGGACTAACTGATTCAGAGTCAGTCGTGCTGCCGTTACACTATTCCCCAAACATAAATCAATTGTATCCGCAGCGGTCCCAAACGTCAAATGCAAATTGACACCGCAAATCAAAGCAGCTAATTTATAAGAATGAATTCACGAATCATTTATATGACAGCCGGTTTTTGCACGGCGATTCTACTCAACGGATGCCTGGAAAAAAAGGAAGAAAAAATCTGGGAGCAGGTCAAAATCGGAGACCTAGCCTCTCCCACGATGACCGGCAGACCCGCGAGCATCAGCGAACAAAAGCTAAAAGCCACTTCCCTCGCGGTGGACGTTTTGCAGATTGCAGACTCCAACAACAATGTGCTCGACGAACTCTGGCAACTGGTGAGAACCAGACCAATAAAATTCAACGAACAAAAAGCTTTCAAGGCCAATCAGTTTTCTGCCGGACTTGTAAACCAGGAAATGGTTGCACGGTTTGCAGATTTCGTAAGAAAGGCAAATGCACAAAAACACATGACCATCACCCGCATGACCACCATATCGATGCTTCTGTTTGACGAGCAGCCCGACAGCTTTACCCTGGCCCTTCTGGAAAAAGAGCAGGATGTTTTCTACGTGCCTTCCCGGGGACCCAACGCCGGGGTAACAGTCGGGCCGGGCAGAATAGCACTGCAAATGACCACCACAAAGCTCGGGGGACTCAGAGGTATACGTAATGTAAAAATTGTGCCTGTATTCGAACCGCTGGTCGGTAACACGTTTGCGCAATTCTCAAAAACGAAGGAATCCGATAAACTCAAGTTTGACGACCTTGCTTTCGAATTGAAAATAAGTCCGGGGGATTTATTGATTGTAGGCCCGACCAGCCATATCCCGAACCAGTCAACTCTGGCTGCACTGGCGTTCATCGAACCCGCCTTGCCTGACCTGGCCAAAACATATGTCATTGGATGTACGAGCATAAATGACTAAGACGCAACATGGAAAAATTTCAGGTTACATTAACAAAATCCAGCGACTACACCGCCGAAAAAATAAACCAGTCGCTGCAAAGGCATTTCCAGCTCCTCGGTGGCCTGGGAAGATTTGTCCGTCGAGGCGATTCGGTGCTGATGAAACCGAACATGATAGCTCCAAAATCCCGCAGGCACGCCACACAGACAGACCCCGCAATAATTCTGGAGACGGCCAGATTGCTGAAAGACATCGGCGCCAGACCGTTCCTCGGAGACTCGCCGGCCTGGGGCAACGTCTTTAACTGCGTCGGAAAGTTAAAACTAAAGGAGCCTCTGAAAAGACTCGGCGTTCCCGTCAGACAGCTCAACAAGCCCAAAAAATGCCGCATCGGCCCCGCCGGTACCACAATAGCAATCAGCTCCGTGGCACTTGACGCCGACGTGATAATAAACATGCCAAAATTCAAATCACACCAGCAGCTTGTTGCGACATTTGCGGTAAAGAACATGTTCGGCTGTGTGAGCGGCAAACAAAAAGCTCTCTGGCACTTCATTAAAGGAGGCAAAGCCGAGCAGTTTTGCCGGCTCTTAATTGACGTTTATGATTATCTTAAACCCGCTGTTACCATCATAGACGGCGTTGTTGCAATGGACCGGCGAGGACCTATCAGGGGCAGGCCAAGAAACCTGGGATGGATAATAGCAGGCGCAGAACCCATCGCCTGCGAAATCATCTGCGCCAAACTCTCAGCTATAAAACCCGATGACGTGCCAATAATCAAAACCGCAAAGAAAATTAACTTCGGATGCAGCGACGAAGAAAAAATAGAAATCCTCGGCGATAACTTTGCCGGTGATATCTGCAACGACTTCGAGCTGTGCGAGCTTATACCAATACGTTTTTCTTTACTGCACGTTTGCAAAAGCGTTTGCAAGCAGATATTTTTGCTGGCTAAAGAAGGTCTTAAAAGCTGAGACTGACCCAAAGGAAAACCACCGATGAAGAATAATAATGGCGAAATTAACATACTGGGAATCGAGACCAGTTGCGACGAGACCGCCGCTGCGGTAGTCGCCGACGGCAGCGCGGTCAAATCTTCCGTTGTTGCTTCACAGGACAAGCTGCACGAAAAATACGGAGGTGTCGTGCCTGAAATTGCCTCACGCGCCCACATCGAGAGAATATATCCGGTGCTCTCGCAGGCCCTGGCAAAAGCGAAGGTTACCGAACAAAACCTTTCGGCGGTGGCCGTCGCCAACAGACCGGGCTTAACCATTTCCCTGATGGTCGGCGTTACCGCTGCAAAAACCCTCGCCTTCATGTGGGAAAAACCGTTAATCGCTATAAATCACCTGCACGCACACATACAGTCGGCACTGTTTGAGCGGCAAAATCCTGAACTTCCTGCGGTCGCACTGATAGTATCCGGCGGACATACGAGTCTATACGATTACCGCTCCCCGCTCGAGCCGCGCCTTCTCGGTGCGACCATAGACGATGCCGCTGGCGAGGCCTTCGATAAGGTGGCCTCCATCCTCAAACTGCCGTATCCCGGCGGGCCACAAATTGAAAAACTGGCCGACAAAGGAAATCCAAAAGCCCTTAAATTCCCACGCTCGTTGCTAAAAAAAAACTCGCTGGATTTTTCCTTCAGCGGCATCAAGACCGCCGTCCTCTACCACTGCCGAGGACAGGACATGAAAGGAAAAAACCGCGTAGATTCCATGAGCAAAAAGCAGAAATGCGACATTGCCGCCGGCTTCCAGGATGCCGTTATCGATGTTCTCACGGAAAAAACCCGACGCGCAACCCAAAAAATCGGTGCCGCAACCATTATACTCGGAGGAGGTGTCGCCGCCAACAGTGAACTAAGACGCAGACTGGCGGAATTGGCCGAAGCCATGAATCCGCCGAGAAACCTGATGGTCGCCCCCAAACGTTATTGCACTGATAACGCTGTTATGGTAGCTTCTCTGGCATATCATAAATATAAGGCAGGGTTGTTCGCCGGCCTTGACCTGCAACCACAAGCAAGAGGCGAAGATTAAGACTGGGACATAATCGGCGGGAAA
>CAZGGE010000058.1:0-16768 GCA_964524285.1 uncultured Pirellulales bacterium | reverse complement strand
ATAGGTTTAGCTCATAAACAAATCTGAAACCACCAACTTTTTGGGAGTTGAACCTCAAATCTTAAAGGAAGCATGTCCGTAACCGAGCAGGCACAATAAAACAGGGCACAAAACTTCAATTTCTGTGCCGGGTGTACTCCCGAACCCCTCACCCGCAATTCAGGGAAGCCGGTTAAATAAAAGAACCAACAAATATGCCTGAACCAGAATCATTCTTTTGTTATAATTGGTCGTGACTTATGCGTTACTAAGCTGTTAAAAATCACACACTTGCGAGATTCAACATCTTACTGTATCTGCCGACATGTCGAAAAAACCAAAATCCAGCCCGATATTGAGCCTCATCACTGGTTACATCCTTACGCTTTTCCGCAAATCAAACAAAAAACCCAGACCCCGCGACCTGAAAAAAGCTAACCACAAAACAAGTACCGCAAGGCTCGGAATACGCTTTACTGAAAAAATCCGAAAAGTCTTTCGCCACAGATGGTTAAGAAAAAAATGAAATTCCTTCTCTCCTCACTGATGCCTCCCTATACAACGTCCCGAAATAACAGAAAACGCCGGAATTTGCTTAAGCTCACTATATTTCTTTCGCTTCCGCCAATCTTTTATGTTATGAATAAACAAAACCTGCCGAAATTCCATACGTATAATAAAATGGACGAAGTAAAAAAATAAGAAAAATAACAAAGTGCGGTTGTTAAAGTACGTCTTTACAAACAGCCGATAAGAGTATAGAATGCAATTTTCTCCCCTCCGGAAAACATCGAGGGACGGGAAGTTCCTTGATGTTTTCTTTTTGCGCTTCTACTGCCGGATAATCCCCCTGATGCGTAGTTACAACCTAACCACGCTTCTCCATCTCTACAAGATGCTGCAAACAAAGCCTTGACCACGTCTCCATCCTGTCCTGTAAACTTAACAGCTCTTCCCGCCCCAGAAAGGCCATCTGAGTAATCATCTGCTCTCGCTTTTTCACCTTCGAAGAAGCCAGCTTCCAGAAATGAACCACGCCAAGATGCACCCGCCCAACCTCGTTCGACTCGTCGTTAAGAAGTGCGACTATCCGGTCGCTATGCTCGGCCTCTACGTGAACTTCCTCAGACACCTCACGCTCCACCGCCGCAAGATAAGTCTCACGAAACCCCCCGCTGAACAAAGGCATGTCGTCCTGTGGATTGATATGACCGCCGATACCTATCGACCTGTTTCCAACCAGCCTGGCCTCCCCTGCACGCCTGCCACGGACATAGCTCAGATAACTGCCGTCAAAAGCCATTATCACATAAGGAATTAGCTGCTTAAATGCAGGATTATCCTCCGCCTGCCCCCGCTCGATAAATCTGCAAACCCCTTCAGAAAATATCCGGTCTAGATAACGCTCAACGTCAAATACAAGGCCATTAAACATCCCTGTCTGCTCAAGAACCGCCCGCTCGATTACCAGAACCTTTTCATGCCCCGCCATGCACTCACTCCTTTTGCGAATTTACGCTGATGTTAACTTAAAACGCGAGAATCAAACATCCTCAACCACACTACTCCCCAAACCCAACGGCCCTCAAAAAGCAGGTATATTAACCGCCCCGCACACTGAATGCAACACCCAAACCCTCAAAAACCCCACTTCAGGAACCAGTGATTCGAACAAAAACCAGTACACCAAGAAGGCAAATCACCAGCAATGCAGCACGAAAAACACGCATCAATTGACTTTTCGGGCGAACGTAACGCCAGATAAAACCCCACACCAGAGCTATTAAAAAAACTCGCAACAATATTACTATCCCATCATGCAACATAAAAACAATATAACCTATTTTAACAATTAACGCAAGTTGCACCTTCCTTATTTTAACATCCCGTGGGCGCGAGACCACATAACAAGCTATAGAGAGGGCTTCTACTGAAAAATCATCACCTACACCAATTAATAAAAACAGGTTTGTTTTTACCATGTCTGGGCAAAAAGGACCGGAAATGTTAAAGCACAAAACAAGACAAAGCCGAATTACAAATTAGGATTCTAAGTTCTTTGTCTGCATGACTTTTGGTTAAGAGACCAGAAAATGAACTTTCTACAGGAAGCGAAAAAGTGGCTTGGTGAGATTACTGAAATTGCTCTGCTTTTGATTGCCCTCGGCGTCGCGGTTGAAGTCCTGTTCGGAGAACAGGTACCGTTTTTCGGCCAGGTGGTACCCAATCTGACCAGCCTGCTGAACACACTCGGCCAGAACGGACTCGTTGGCCTCATCGCACTCGGCGTAATCATGTTCCTGTTCTACAGGAAAAAAGCTTCCGCACAGTAACAACCCGGAAACATCAACCCTGTTTAACAACAAATAAAGAAAGGTCGCCTCATTAAACCTATGGCGGGCCGGCGGCACTCAGGAATTCCTGCCGCAGCATTTCTTGTACTTCTTGCCGCTGCCGCAAGGACAAGGCTCATTGCGACCCACCTTCGGCTGTTTCAGCTTGATTTGCTTGACTTTCTGCTCTCCCTGCGGTGCCTGGGCGGCCGCGCGTTGTCTCTCCGCCATCGCAAATTGGCCCACCTCGTCGTGGGCCGTCTGGCTTACCCTCCAGACGCTACGCCTCCTCGCGCCGGCCTCAAGCTGAACGCGGAAAATCACGTCCGTTACACGGTCTCTGATGGTCTCAAGCATCTCATTGAAAAGCCGGAATCCCTCACGCTTGTATTCGGTCTTGGGGTCCTTTTGAGCAAGGGAACGCATCCAGATGCTTTCCTTAAGGTGGTCCATCGTATAAAGATGGTCCTTCCACGTGCTGTCGTAGACCTGAACCAGAACGTATTTTTCAAGCTCGCTAAGCTCCGAACGCAGGAATTGCTTCGCCGCCTGATTCAAGCGCTCCCTCCGCTCAAGACCCTCTCCAAGGTCGTCTTCCGTAAACGACGCCTCGAACCTGTCGTTTGCCCATTTGACAAGCTCCTCCGTATCCAGCTCCGATGTTTTCTCCTCCACCTGCTGCTCCAGCTTACCATTGTTGAAGCTCTCGCTTAGCTCGAGCAACTGACGATAAAGCGCTTTGGGTTTGAAATCCTGGATTTTCTCCGCCGAAAGATTGGCCTCGTATTTCTTGTTCGCCCATTCCGCAAGCGCTTCAAATCCGTAAACGTTAGGACCCTGGGGGCCGTAAACCATGTTCATCGCGAACTCGACGGGATATTCGATTTCACGCCTTTTGTACTTTTCGTTGGCCTTGTCGATAAGCAGTTGCTGAACCTGCTCCGAATTAAGCTCTTTCAAGTCATCGCAACTCAATTTAAGCTCGAATTTCGCCCTTGCCCACTCCGTCAGTATGCCAAGCTGATAATCTTCCCGCAGAAAGTCTCCGATAGCCGAGCAGTCTTTCTTATTCACCTGCTCGGACGCGGCCCGAATTAACTGCTCTTCAATCTCTTCGGGAGTCTGCTGTTTTATTTTTGACGGGCTGAGATTCACTCGAAAACTGCTCATCGCCCATTTGGCCAGCCCCGATGTATCCCACGTCTGCGGGTCGGAATAATCCTCCAGATACTCACCTATCGAAAGAGAAACGTTGTTCGCGGCATTATCCCTTGCGCGGTCCTTTACCAATGCCTCGATTTCATCAACCTTTCGATTGCCGACGTCCGAAACTCGAAGCTCTGTCCCGAAATTTGTCCTCGCCCACTCGATAATGCACCTGAAAGGGTATCCTTTGCTTAGAACCGTCTCGCAGTTCTGTAAAATAGTCGATTCAATCATCTCCTCGATGATTTCCTTAAGGTTCTGCCCCCCCAGTATCTCCCGTCGCCGCGAGTAAAAAATCTTCCTCTGATAATCCATCACCTCGTCATATTCGAGAAGCGATTTCCTGATTTCGAAGTTCTTCTCCTCAACCTTTTTCTGCGCCCTTTCGATTCCCTTGCTTATCCTCTTGTGATATATGGGCTGGCCCTCTTCCCAACCTATCCACGAAAGTGCCTTAACTGTCCATTCCGGTGCAAAAATACTCATAAGGTCATCATCGAAAGACAGGAAGAACTGGCTCGAACCTGCATCACCCTGTCTTCCCGAACGACCACGCAACTGGTTGTCTATTCTCCTCGCCTCGTGCCGTTCCGTCCCCAGCACGTGCAACCCCCCGATTTCAGCTACTCCCGCTCCGAGTTTGATATCGGTCCCCCGACCGGCCATATTAGTGGCGATGGTAATGTTACCCCGCATTTTGCCGTCCCGCCCTTTGTGCTGTTGACCCGCTTTCGCCACGATGACCGCCTCCCTGGCGTGCTGCTTGGCGTTCAAAACCTCATGCTCCAGCCCGTAACGTCTTTGAAGGGCCGACGAAAGCATTTCGTTTTTTTCAACACTGACCGTCCCAACAAGAAGCGGCCGGCCAGCCGCACTGATTTCGTTGATTTCCTCAACTATGGCCCCGAATTTCTCCTTCATAGACTTATAAATCGCGTCTTCCCGGTCGTCCCTGATGCAAGGCTCATTTGTAGGTATTACCAATAAATCGAGGTTGTATATTTTCATAAACTCTTCGGCCTCGGTGGCGGCCGTACCCGTCATCCCTGCTATCTGCTCGTAAAGTTTGAAGAAATTCTGAAGCGTAATAGTGGCCAGAGTCTGCGTCTCTTCTTTGACCTCGACATTCTCTTTCGCTTCCACAGCCTGGTGCAAACCGTCCGACCATTGACGCCCGTGCATGAGACGACCCGTGAACTCATCAACTATCACAACCTTCCCCTCCATCACAACGTAATCCTTTTCGCGATCGAAAATAACATGCGCTCGAAGGCTTTGTTCCAGCAGATGAGGCCATTCCATATTAGAGCCGGTGAAAAACGAACCCACCCCAGCTATGTCCTGGGCGGCACCTACGCCCTCGTGCGTAAGGTGAACAGACTTCTTGTCGTATTCCACTTCGTAGTATTGGGTGGTGGTCTCCAGACGGACCCTCGAATTCTCACGTTGAGACTCCCCCTTTTCAATTGCCTTTTGCGCCTTGTGAATTCTTTCCGGGTCCTTTGCTTTCTTTGCGTCGGAAAGCTCTCCTTCCGCATTGGCGATAGTTCTCTGAGCATCGTCGGCCTGCTTCTTTAGCTGGTCGTACTCCTTCTGAAGTGCAATTATTTTCCGCGCCACCTGGTCGGCCTTTTTATAACGATTCACGTCGTCGAACGCCGGTCCCGATATTATCAGCGGCGTCCGGGCCTCGTCGATCAAAATCGAATCCACCTCGTCGATTATCGCGTATTCAAGAGGACTTTGAACCATCTGCTCAAGCGAAACCTTCATATTATCCCGCAGGTAATCGAAGCCGAACTCATTATTTGTGCCGTAAGTTACGTCGCTGGCATACTGGTCCTTACGACTTTGGCCGGCCGTATCCATGTCCGCCTGGATGGCACCAACGCTAAGACCAAGAGCATCATACACAGGCCTCATCCACTCGGCGTCCCGCTGCGCAAGATAGTCGTTCACCGTAACGATATGCACTTTTCTGCCCGTCAGATACACCAGGTAAACCGCAAGAGTCGCGGCAAGTGTCTTGCCTTCGCCCGTGGCCATCTCCGCAATCTTACCCTCATACAAAACCTTGCCCCCGATAAGCTGAACGTCAAAATGCCGCATGTCAACGTTTCTTCGAGCTGCTTCACGAACCACCGCAAAGGCCTCCGCAAGAATGTCTTCGGCCTTTTTGCCCTTAACAAGCGCATACTTGAATTCCGAGGTCTTCGCCTTCAACTGCTCATCGTCGAGCTTCTGTATCTGAGGCTCCAGTTCGTTGATTTCTCTCGCCACCGCCGAGTACGACTTTATCAGACGCTCGTTTCGCGAACCGAAAACCTTCAACAGGAGTTTGTTTATCTTTTGAAGTGGCATATAAACATCCGCCATTCACTAATTCAAATACCGAGCACCCCGTATTTGTGAATATTTCATTTCGCCCGCGTAAGATATTCGCCCGTGCGAGTATCCACACGCACCAACTCGCCAACCTTGATAAATGGCGGAACCTGTATCACTATACCCGTCTCAAGTGTCGCAGGTTTATTTTGATTCGTCGCTGTCGCTCCTTTGATTTCGGGCTGTGTGTCCGTAACCTCAAGGTCCACCGTGTTGGGCAAATCCACTATCACAGGCTTTCCCTGATACATACTAACCTGCAACTCGGTATTCGGCTTAAGGTATTTCGGCCCCTCACCAAAGGCATCATCGTCGAGAGTTATCTGCTCGTAACTCTGCGTATCCATCAGCACGTGCTCGCTGCCGCTCGAATAAAGATACTCGTAGGTCCGCTTGTCCAGAAAAGCCTCCTCTATGTTCTCGTCCGATCGCAGCCTGACCGTCTGCATGGAACCATCATCCATATTCTTCATCTTCGTCTGATAAACCCCTCCCCCTTTGCCCAGCTTGACGTGCTGGTAGTCGATTATCGTACACAGCTTGTCGTCGATTAAAACCGTCTGTCCCTTTCTCATCTCCGAGGCTTTCATTCGCAGCTCCGTATATCAAATACAGGTTATGTTCTCATTTTTAGCTTTTCCAACAGCCTTGAACGCCGGCCATCCGCAGCCAAGTATCCCAGAATAACAGCATAGTGTCAAGACGAACGACCGCGATGAACGACTGGAACCTGATTGTTGGTCGGAAAGGTTTTTAAGGCATTTTTGAAATGAAGTGATACCGCCCGGAACCAACCTGCAAAATTGCCAACCCATCCTTCAGCTTTGCGCTGTGGATGCCGGGTGCTTTCGGGCAGCTTCTGCCGGATTCGCTCACGCTGCTGCGACCAGACGCCGGAATAAAGACCGTAGCAGTCGTGTTGGCAGGTATAATTACCTCAAGTTCAAAACGGTCTTCATCCAATCTCCACTTGGTACTGATATAACCGTACGGCGATTTGAAGTCGGCCTCGCCCCATGTAAGGTCCCCGACAATCTCAGGCTTTATTATTGTGTTCTTGAATCCCGGCGCAACAACGTCCGGCCTGATGCCACCCACCGTCTGGAAATACCACGTATCGATACAACCAAGCCATTTATGACAGAGAGTACCGCTGCCGTACCAGTTCTCCGGAAAAGTAGACAAACCGTTTTTAATAAGATTCCACCACCCCGGAAAGTCCGGCTGATTCGCTATCTCGTAGGCAAGCTCCGCATGACCGAACTCGTTAAGAGCCTTCATTAAAGGCAGCGCACCTACCAGACCCGTGCTGATATGATTCTCACGCCTGTGGATATTCTGCACCAGCCGGTATAGAGCCAAATCCTCTTTGTCGGCCCGAACCATCCCCAGAAGAAGAGGCAAAGCCTGCGCCGTCTGACTGTCGGGCGAATAAAATCCCGTATTCGGGTCAAAAAATCGCTCATTAAAACGCTCCTTGATTCGCTCGCAAAGTTTGCCGTACTTGCAAACGTCAACCTCTTTCCCGAGCAGCCCGGCGGCCTCCGTAACTATTTCGGTGCAATAATAATAAGCACACGTCGAGCTTAGCGCGATAGGCGTCCGAACCGAACGGCTCGACCCTACCTCCACCCAGTCACCAAGCCACCACCGCAAGATATCATCGTCGGTGGTCGTACCCAGATAGTCCACGTATCTTCGCATCGGCTCATAAAACTCCCCGAGCAACTCAATATCGCCGTAATACTGATACCACATCCACGGAAGATATGCTATCGCCCCGCCCCACCACGGGTCAGACCAGTCCGGTGGGGCGCCGTCCGAGTTTGTTCGTATCAAATCAAAGTCCGGTGCAATAGGAGGCACGTGACCGTTCTCCTCCTGGGCAACCCTGATGTCGTACATCCACTTCTTATAGAAAGTCGCAACCTCATAATTGTAAATGTTAAACTCCATCGTGGTCATGCCGTCCTGAGTCCACCCCATTTTCTCTCGATTGGGACAATCGGTCGGAATGCTGTGGCTGTTGTCCAGATTCGACCTCAACGACACCTCGTGTATGCGATTGAACCTTGAATTCGAACACCGGAATCGCCCGGTTTCTTTAAGGTCCGTATGAACCCATCGACCCGTCAGGGTTTCAAGCTCGGGCTTCTGCGACAATCCCCTAACCTCAACGTACTGAAAACCGTGATAGCTAAACTTCGGCTCAAATATCTCCGTCCCCTCACCGCTAAGTATAAATTCCTCGGTCTGAAAAATACCGTATGTATGCCTCGAACAATGCCTCATGTTCACCGTCCCGTCGTCGTTGAGCTTCTCATTAAATTGAAGAGTAATTTTCCGGCCCCTCTCCCCGCGAGTCTTGAGACGAACCCATCCCGATATGTTAACTCCGAAATCGAACACGTACACGCCGGGATTAGGCTCTGATATCCTCACGGGATTGATGGATTCGCAAATCCGGATGGGCGGCAACTGCTGCGATACCAGACGACCCCGCGCACCCGAAACTTCCTTAACATGCTGCCACGAAGAGTCGTCGTAACCCCCTTTCTTCCAGCAGAGCTTCCGAAGCCGCGCATCGTGAACCTCACCGGAACGAAGACAGTTGAACACTATCTCCCCCGTCGACCACTTCCAGGAACTATCGCTGACTATGCTTTTGACCTCCCCGTCTTCAAATTCAACGTCGGCATTGAAAAGCAGCTTCGGCGCCGACGTCCACCGTGCATTATTCAATCCGTCCAAATCCGGAGTCGCAAGGTTATACCACCCGCCCCCGACTATAACCGATATCACATTTCGACCCTTTTTAAGCAGCTCCCCAATATCATACGTAACGTAAAATACCCGATGCGTATAATCCGTAAACGCCGGGTCAAGAACATGGTCCCCGGCCTTCTCCCCGTTTATGTAAAGCTCGTAATATCCCAGCCCGCAAATGTAAGCCACAGCCTCCGCAGGTTCCTCCTCAAGCTCGATTTCCTTTCGCATCAAAATTGCTGCATATTCCGGATGGTTCGGCTCGGTCCGCTTAACGCCGTCGATATAGCTGCAATCATCCCACGTCCAGTTCGGGTCCTGGTTTTTGACCGTTACCGTCGCATCTCCTGCTGCATTCCGCCCGCCCGAGTACACCTCTATCTCACTTAACCCAAAACAGTATGGCCGCCTGCCCGATTCATGCCGCCACAGCTTTGTCGCCGACACCCGTACAAATCGACCCTCCACCTCACCCGCTTCAAATTCAACCGACGACGCACCAGGGTTAGGGTAGTCTTCTTTCGTATGCTCTGCAATATTCGAGAAATCAACAAAGTTTGCATCATCGCTGGCGTCAATACGGAATCGCACCGGAAACCCGAAACCCTCTACATGTTTGCGAGAATAAGGGTCAAGGTAATCAAGACCGTAAAGAACAACCTTTTCAATCTCCCTTGTACTGCCGAGGTCGAGTTGAAGCCATTTTTCCTCGTCAGCATTTTCCGCGTCGATAGCGTGATAAGAAATTCGAGTAGTAGTTACCACCTGGTCGAGCCTGGCCGGTAGCGCAGCGACGGCACCAATCCAACCCCCTCCCCAGTCGCTACGTTTAAGCAATCCCATCGACCATCTGCCCGGCTCACTGTATGGACTTACTTTACCCGAACCGTCCCAAACGCGAACCTTCCAGTAGCATCGCATCTTCGTCGACAACGCCTGCCCGCAGTACGGCACAAGGATACTTTGCGAAGATTCAACCTTGCCGGTGTCCCATAAGTCCCCCCGCTCTTCCTCGAGTTTCTTAAGACTACTCGCAACCAGAACCTGATAAGCCGACTGCCTGAAGTCCCGCACAGCGGATTCAATTATCCAGCTCAGCCTCGGACTCCTCGTGTGTATCGAAACCGGATTCCGCTGGTATTCACACCTCAGTTCGGCAATCTCCGCAGCCACCACCGCAGGCCCGAAGAATATCGCCCACAAAAAAATAAAAAAAAGCTTCTGCAAGTATCTCATTTTATTCTCCATCTCAGCATGATCTCTTTCTCTTGCACATTCAGACCACAAAAAGACAGGCCACAATAGTAGTTTAGCAAAAACGCCCCGTCAAGTTAACACAACCATAAAGAACCCCTGCTTTACACCGGCGGGAGGCTTTTGTTAAACTGAAAACATAAGAAGCTCAATCTCGCTTTGAATCGGACGTCTCGATACCACTGAAAAATAAAGCCGTGATTTCAATATGGGAGAAAACTTCACATGGATTCAGGCAAGCTCAGAATTAAAAACCCTGTTAAAGCTGACCGGACTCAACTTCTAATGGGATTTACCGGCTGGATGGACGGAGGAAGCGTCTCAACCGGAACACTCCGCTATATGATAGAGGAAATGCAGGCACAGGAGCTTGCGGAAATCGACCCCGCCGGCTTCTACATATACAACTTCCCCGGCTCAATGGAAATCTCCGCGCTATTCAGACCTCATACAAAAATAAACGATGGGATTATTCAGGAATATCTGCCACCTGAAAATGAATTTTACTACGATGATTCAAGCCGGCTCGTTCTCTTCTCAGGTAAGGAACCAAATCTCTCCTGGCGGGAATATGCCGATTGCATCTTCTCCTTGTGCGAAAGAATGAACGTAAAACGTATCTGCTTTATCGGCAGTGTCGCAGGCCTAACCCCACACACCCGCGAACCCAGAATCTTCTGCTCCGTATCAGACCAGAAAATAAAATTCAAAATGGCAGACCACGCTGTCAGATTCTCAAAATACGAAGGTCCCGCAAGCTTCACCACCTATATGATGGTACGTTCTGAACAAAAAGGGCTCGAAATGATTACTCTCGTCGCCGAAACGCCGGCTTACGTACAGGGATACAACCCACGCTGCATCGAAACCGCAACAAAATGTGCCGCAGCAATTCTCGGCCTACACGTCCCTCTCGAAAAACTCAGGAACGCGGCAGACGAATTCGAAAAAAAACTCTCCGAACAGGTAAGCCGACAGGATGAACTCGACGAAAAGGTTCACGAACTCGAACAGGCATACGACGATGATGTCTTCGACACCGAAATGACCGACCTCAAAAACTGGCTTCAGGCAAAGGGTATTCGACTCGATTAGAAAACGTTGAAAAAAATATCCAAGACCGCTTCTCCAAAAAACCCCAACAAAAGGCGGCGGGCGGATTCGAACCGCCGAATAACACTTTTGCAAAAACATTACCTCAAAATCACAAGTTAGTGTAACATTGTTTCTGTAAATTGCAGTTAGCCAAGCAAGTGGCTGGGTGGAAGCGACAGGATAATATGCTATTCGTAACAAATTACCATTTCGTGAAGCACTAAATACAATTGCAATTAGATTAGGTATGCCTGATGATTTTAGCAAAATCGTAGCTGTTTGACCGGAAACGGTAAAATAGCAACACCGTTCAAATATTTTTAAGAAAAAATGGATTTGGGGGCTTTACATTGCCGAAGTTTATGTTACCTTCTATACGTAAAGGTAACCTAAGTTACTTTATAGCAGTCTATGTAACGTTTAACCTAAAGCAAAATATATGCTTGAAGACAATTACATCACAATACCCAAATTGGCTAAACTGTTAGGTTTAAGCCGTATTGAGGTTTATAGGAAAGTTAAGAAAGGTCATATACCGGCCACAAGGGCGGGCAGAATCTACGTGATTTCTGACCGCGATTTGGCATATATCCTCGGTCATAAAGTAACCAACAAACAACGAAAACGCATTGACGCGGCTGTGAGGAAGACCGTGCGGGAATATGGGGACGTGCTGAAGCAATTGGGTAAAGAGTGATGCGACGTATCAGCGTTCAAGAGGTTGAGTACCTCGCCTTTCGGCTTGCCAGGGAGCACCTTTCTTTTGATGAGCCGATCCCTGATTTCTCAACTCGCTTCCCCGGCGTACTTGAAAGTTGCGTCGCCGTACCATTTATGAAATTTAGTGGAAAATTGCTCTACAGAACATTGATCGACCGGACAGGTATGCTATTTTATTTGATGATTAAAAACCACCCATTCCAAAACGGCAACAAGAGAATAGCGATGACCACCTTGTTTGTATTTCTGCACGAAAACAAAAAGTGGCTTAAGGTTGACAGACAAGATTTGTATAATTTCACAATTTGGGTAGCACAAAGCCCGCCGGTATTAAAGGAGGAAGTAATCGCGGGCATAAGAAAATATATTAAAGCTCATATTTCGGATTTGCAAAAGTAAAAAAACTGATTTTATGACAACATTCTTTAGCCCAAAAATATAAAGGTATAACAATTGGAATTAGTCTTTGCTCTTCGACCTGAATCCCATGGAGCAAAAGCGACATTCGACCTGGAAACCCTGGAGCGGAAGCGACAGGGCAACAGAATAATGCGTTGCGTAACAAATTAACATTTCGCTGGAATGACAACTTCCGGAAATCAAAATAAGCAGTTGTCCAGCATTAACAGGAAAAAACAACAGGCGGCGGGCGGATTCGAACCGCCGAATAACGGTTTTGCAAACCGTCGCCTTAGACCGCTTGGCCACGCCGCCGGATAAACCCTTACAGCTTACAATAATGTAAACGCTGATAAAACCGAATGCAACCCTTTTTAACACCTTACCAACCCATTTGACGCAGCCCAATGCACACCCCGCCGTACGTAACCATTAAAGTTACTTTTCAAAATCGCAACTTTCACCGGCTAAGTTCTACCATCCGCTCAGCCGTCTGCCCCACCTTTTTCCTTAATGCACGAGGAGACAAAACCTCAACCTGGTCACCGTAACCCAGTATCCACCAGATTATTTCATCAAGACCGTCTACACGGAACTCCATTATCGCCGAACCGTCCTCCTGACGACTTACCTTTTGAGTACTGTGCCAGTGAACCTCCGCCACATTCTCCGCCACCTTCGAAAAAAAACGAAGCTTGACCTGGTATATCCTCCCCGCCGGTATCATTGACCACGCCCTGCCAAAATACTCCGTTAGCTCAAATTCCTCATCACGCAAAAAACACTTATCAAGTGTCTCCAAAGCCTGAATCCGGTTCACCTTGAACGTCCGAACGCTACTGTGAATGCTCGAATATCCCAGTACGTACCACGCCCGACGGTTAAACATCAGATGATAAGGACACAAACACAACTCAATGTCCCCGCCTTCGAACAGCGAGTGATATTTCATCTTCACCTTACGCTTGTTCGAAATCGCCTTCTGAAGTTGACCGAAAAACCTGTCAAGCAACCTGGTCGGTGCCTGCCCTTCCATACGCATCGAAATATCACGAAGAGCCGTATTACAGTAACGCCTTATCTGCGGCGGAAGATTATTTTCAACTTTTAGTATCGCAAGCAACGCTTTATTACGGAAAGGAAACTGCATCTGATGCAATGCCTTGTGCCCCGCCAGCAACAGACTCAAAGCCTCCTGTAAATTCAAATCTATCGGCGGCAGAAAAAAGTCCGGCTCAATCCGGTAGCTGCCGCTGCCACGATCGTAATGGTACGGAACTCCGATAGCTTGCAATTCTTTAAGGTCCCGAAATATCGTACGCCGGCTCGCTCCGAGAAGACTCGACAAATGTCCCGCCGAAAAACCCTTACCGGATTGTAAAGCGGTAAGTATTTTAACGATTCTCGTTACTCGCTCCGACTTCATATCTATTCTCCAAGCCATCCATTGCGACCTTGCACAACCACCGCATTAAAACATTATTACCTCAACCACCACTCCTTATGTAACATCAGGAAGCTCATTCCAGGACGTTGTATATCGTCTCGAACGTTTCCTGAACTTAACCTGCCACTCCTGCTTCAAACCTTCAGCCGCCCAATGAATCGAACAGCTCAGCTTCGAATTGATACCATCTATCGCACCCATAAGCCGGCGGGATTTTCCCCTGTCGGCCTCGTCAAATAAGCTCCCCTGAACCACCTTCTCTCCCACAAGGCCGGTAAGAATCACGCCGCACTTCTTGAACAGACAACCCTTGCGATACAGCATCTCTATACTCGATAATGCCGCCCTGATAAGCTCCGAACTATCGGAGGTAGCCCTCTCAAATTCAACGCTCCGAGAATTGAAATACTTGTTCTTTATAAACCGGCTGGTGGTAACATAAACGGTCATCATCCCCGACGCCAATCCCTCTTCTCTTAACTTTTCGCCCGCCCTCGCCGCATAGCTCGACGCAGCCTCTTTTAACTGCTCCAAACCCTCCACAGGCGTACCGAACATCCTCGACACACAAATGGATTTCTTCGCCGCAGGATTCTCCGCCGGCAAATAACAGCAAATACCCCGCAACTCGTAAACCGTCCGTACCCCCGTAACGCCGAAACTCCTCCTGATACGGTCTATGTCGGCCCTGCTCAAATCAAGAGCCGTCTCGATTTGCGCCCGCTTCAACTTAACAGCCGTCTTTATTCCAACTCCCCAAACCTCCTCAACCGCCGTCCTCCGAAGTGCACCCTCTACACAGGCCGAATCGCTCAAATCCAGAACACCACCAGCCTTTTCCGAATGCTTCGCCCTGTGATTGGCTATCTTCGCCAGCGTCTTTGTCCTCCCAATGCCCACCGACACCGGGATACCCGTCCATTTTTTAACGGTCCGTTGAATCCGACGCCCGTACTCGCCCCAAGCACACCTCGTCCCCGAAAAATGCAAAAATGCCTCGTCAATAGAATATACCTCCATCTCGGGCGAAAACGCCGACAGCGTACGCATCACACGCTCGGACATATCCGCATAAAGGGTATAATTCGAAGACAATACCTCCACCCCCGCCACTTTTATCAAATCCTCTATCTCGAAGGCCGCTACACCCATCCCTATCCCCAGCGACTTCGCCTCGTCCGAACGAGCCACCACACAACCGTCATTGTTCGACAAAACTATGACCGCCCTCTTCTCCAGAGAGGGATTGAATACCCGCTCGCAGGATACGTAAAAATTGTTACAGTCGACAAGGGCAAATAACTCTTTCATAACTTGTGTATCACGTTGGTAACAACTCCCCAGATTTCAAATTCGCTGTCTTCGCTAATCTCCCGCGATGCATAATTGCTGTTCTCCGGCTCCAGTATTACCCTTTTGTTCCGCATCCTTATTCTTTTCACCGTAAGCTCACCGTTCACCGCCGCGATAACTATGTTCTTGTCCCTCGGCTCCAGCGAACGGTCCACTATCAGCAAATCCTCATGATGAATCCCTGCTCCCTCCATCGAATCTCCCGAAACCCTCACAAAATACGTGGCCGCTGGATTGTTAATAAGATACTTGTTCAGGTCCAGCTTGTCCTGCTCATAATCGGCGGCGGGCGAAGGAAAACCCGCAGGCACCTTCGCCTCAAATAAAGGCTGACTCAACCCCCTTGACCGCTCCGGACGGTAAACTGTCTCCACCTTCGTCTTCATACCAACCATTATAATACCAACGCCAAATCCTTTTAACACGTTTTTCTCCGAATGACGCAAAACATTGCAAAATATGTACTTACAAAAACCAGGCAGCAGCTCGCTTGAAGCAGCAACCGACCGCCGGCACATGCACGCACACCCCTCTCCGTCAGAATCTATCAGAAACTCATAAAATCGCTATACCACGTATTCCCCCTAACTAAGGTACGCATTAACTCGGGCTTTTTACCGAACTCTTAAAGCCGGTACGTTCTCCTTTAATCGGTTCCCCTGATTAAAGCTGTCGATTGACAACCTGATTCATTTGACTTATTATTTCATACACTGGCCCAAAGGCATCAAAAGACCGGATAGGAAATCTTCTCCGGGGGATCGAATGATGCGGAAAAATACTAAATGAAAAATCGGACGGCAAGCCAGATTGAGAACTTAATCGGTTACAACTTCAACGACCGCATACTCTTACAAAAATCACTGACTCACTCTTCTTCCGTAGACAACCGCCTCCAAAGCAACGAACGCCTCGAATTCTTCGGAGATGCAATACTCTCGGCTGTCATCTGCGAAATGCTGTTCTCGCGATTTCCAGAAAAGCTCGAGGGAGAACTCACAAAAATGAAAAGTATGCTCGTCTCAAGAAGAATTTGCGCTCGCGTTATCATGAAGCTCGGCCTGCACCAGATAATCAAAGTCGGAAAAGGTATGAACGACAGCCAGGCCCTCACAGGCTCCGTCGCCGCCGGCGCACTCGAGGCCGTAATTGCTGCAATATACCTCGACGGTGGACTAAAGGCCGCAAGAAAGTTCATAATCTCCAACTTCAGCCGATACGTCGATAAAGCAGAGATACACGAAGCAAGGGGAGATTTCAAATCCATTCTACAGCAATACGCTCAGCAGAAACTCGCAGCAACTCCCGTCTACGAAATGCTCGACGAAAAAGGACCCGACCATAATAAGTGTTTCGAGGCCGAGGTGATCATTGACGACCGCCACTTCCCCAGCGCCTGGGGAACAAACAAAAAAGAGGCCGAGCAGCACGCCGCAATAAACGCACTTTCCGCACTCGGCCTCCTCGGAAAAAAAATCGAACAGTAAAATAATGCCTACCTCAAGCCGCAACACAACCACAAACATAATCTACTTGAAAATCACCAACACATTGTGTAAAAATGCAAGCGGTTGGCGGCGTAGCTCAGTTGGTTAGAGCATGGGATTCATAAGCCCAGGGTCGTTGGTTCGAATCCAACCGCCGCTACCGCCCCCATCGTCTAGCGGCCTAGGATACCAGGTTCTCATCCTGGAGACAGGGGTTCGATTCCCCTTGGGGGTATCACATACAAATTAGATTGATTTGTATCTTCTTGCGTATTGTCGCAAGCTGTTGAAAAACAAAATGTGGTTCTTATCCAAAAAAGTTGGTTGTTTATGACGCAAATAAT